>JBAYZI010000152.1:0-6252 GCA_041672585.1 Cloacimonadales bacterium (SeqCode)
CTCGTTTTCTTGATAAACAAGACATAGCTGTAAGAATGGGATTGCACTGTTCTCCTCAAGCTCATCAATTTATTAACACACTAAAATTAGGTGGAACAGTTAGGCTTAGTCCCAGCTATTTTACCACCCAAACTGAAATAGACATAACAATAAATAAACTAAAAGAGATGATTTATGGAATTAATAACTAAAATAAAGAAACTGACTGATTATAGCAAGTACTCAGGCTGAGGAGCTAAATTGAGTCCGGAGTTACTGGACAGAGCTCTTTCAGGAATGGTGCAACCTAAGTATCCTAACTTATTAATTGATTATTTGCAGGCAGAAGATGCAGGCGTCTTTCTGATAAATGATGATTTAGCATTGGTGCAAACATTGGATTTCTTTCCTCCAATTGTTGATGATCCTTACAACTTCGGACAGATTGCAGCCTGTAATGCCCTATCTGATATCTATGCCATGGGAGCGATTCCTAAAACAGCTATGAGTATAGTTTGCTTTCCTGACGACACTTTGGATATTGGTATCTTAAGAGAAATCATGAATGGGGCTTTAGATAAGCTCATGGAAGCTGAAACTGCCTTATTAGGTGGACATAGTATTAGTGATTCAGAGATCAAGTTTGGACTCTCCATCAGTGGATTTGTGAACCCTAACAAGATGATTAAGAATAACACCCCGCGAGATGGAGATATAATAATAGTAACAAAGCCTATCGGGACAGGTATTATTAATACTGTGTTGAAAGCTGATATGGCATCTCCGGAGTTGATTAATATTGCGATAAAATATATGACTCAACTGAATAAAACAGCTTCCGAGATAGCTCTCAAATATGACATCTCTTGCGGAACAGATGTTACCGGATTTGGGTTTTTAGGGCATTTGGTAGAGATGATTCAAAACTCAGAATTAGGGGCTGTTGTTGAATATGATAAAATGATTATTTTACCGGAAGTATTAGAGTTTACCAAGATGGGTTTGGTTCCTGCCGGAGCTTACAACAATAAGAATTACAGAAGCTGTTACATCAATAACTTTGCCAATATTCCTGCCGAGAAGATGGACATTCTTTTTGACCCACAAACCTCAGGCGGATTAATCTTAGGGGTTGCTCCTAATCAAGCAGAGGCAATGCTACAAGAGATGAAGAGTTCCGGTATTGACGCCTTTATTTGTGGTCAATTTACAAAAGATGTCAGCAGAATAGAGGTTATTGCTTAATGCAGTTTGTGATTACTTTTATTTCTTCACATCATGCCATGCAGGCTAATAAGAAGTTTGTTAAGAGTAAGATTAAGAGTGAGATTATCCCCACCCCACGACAGATAAGTTCAGAGTGTGGATTCTCCATTCAGGGAGAAGCAGATAATTTGCAAGAGCTAACTAATTTCTGTCAAGACAGCAAGTTAAGCTATGAAGTGATATATATAAAGAAGGAAGATAGATATGAGAAAAGTTGATGCCAGAAACCTGGCTTGTCCTAAGCCGGTACTGTTGACCAAGGAAGCTATAAGTGATGAAGCAGTTGATGCTATAGAAGTTTTGGTAGATAATTTAGCTGCTTTAGAAAATGTGAAACGCTTTGCTACTAATTTTGGATTTGAGATTGTTAAAGTAGAAACTGTCGGAAAAGACTTTCATATCTTTGCTAAAAGAGTTGAAAGCACTGTCGATGACTCCTCTTTTGATGTGAATGAATATCCTTGCCCTGTGCCACAACCTAAACAAGGCAAAACTATCTTCTTTAATAGTGAATTCTTAGGTGTAGGTGCTGATGAATTGGGTGCTTTATTAATGAAGGCATTTATCTTTACCCTCAATGAAGTTAATAATCTTCCTGCCAGATTAATCTTTATGAATTCAGGCGTGAAGCTTTGTGTTGAAGGTGCTATTACTTTGGAGAATTTGCAGCAATTAGAAGCTAAGGGAGTTGACTTTTTAGTCTGTGGTACATGTTTAGACTTTTATAAGCTTACAGATAAATTAAGAGTAGGTAAAATATCTAATATGTATGATATCGCGGAGTATTTAACAGGAAATGACTCTTTACTTACAGTTTAATATGCTTTTGGTGTAGCTTGTTGGTTTTTAATTCTTGTTTGAAAGCAGGGAATACGCTTCTGCTAGAACTTCTGTTAATTGCCTGGTATTAATAGGCTTACTTAGATAATTATCCATTCCTAACTGTAAATAATTACTCTCATCTTCACTTTTAGCATTAGCGGTAACTGCTACAATATATGGTTGAATTATCGCTTGATTCTCTTTAATTTTCAGCATTGAAGTAACACCATCCATGATAGGCATTTCAACATCCATTAAGACAATATCATAATTGGTCTTAGAAACTAGTTCATAAGCTTCTTGACCATTATTGGCTAAATCAGGTTGATAACCAAGTTTCTTAAGAAGTATCATTAAGAGTTTCTGATTAATTTTATTATCTTCAGCAACCAATATATTTAAGGGATAAGTAAGAGCAAATTCAGTGGAAATAATATAATCATGAGATACCTGTGTTTTGATTTTATTAATACCATCTTTAGTTGATTTAGGCAGGTTAAGCGTAAACGAAAAAGTAGAACCTTTACCAAAAACACTTTTTACCTCTATTTCTCCCTGCATAGCATCAATCAATCTTTTAACAATTGCTAAACCAAGTCCGGTTCCACCACTTTTATTAGTCAGAGACGATTTTGCTTGGGTAAAAGGCTCAAACAGTCTTTGTATATCATGTTCTTTGATGCCTATACCGGTATCTTTAACTGAGAATTTATAAACATTGCTCTTTGCTACTACAGAAAAAGTTACAAGAATTTCGCCTTTAGTGGTAAATTTTATAGCGTTATAGATAATATTCAACAATATTTGCTTAATTCTGAGCTTGTCTGCATAGAAGTACTCATCAATTCCCTCTTCATATTCAAAAACTAAATTTAGGTTTTTTTCTTTAGCTCGCGAAATCACAATTGATTCAATTTCCTTAAACAAGTTATTAATCGAAAAATTGGATTTTGTCAGAGTAAAGCTAGTTGATTCCAGTTTAGAAAAGTCTAAGATATCATTAATAAGCTCTAACAGAGTACTTCCTGATATTCTAATTGAATTGGCATAATCTTCTTGTTCTTCATCTAATTTAGTTTGTTTCAACAGCTCTGTCATCCCTAAAATACCATTTAAAGGGGTTCTAATCTCGTGGCTCATAGTTGCCAAGAATTGACTTTTGGTTAAATTGGCAGTTTCAGCTTTCTCTTTCTCTATTTTTAATTCATTTTGAAATTCAATAAATCTGGTAATATCTCTGGAAATAATAGATATACCGGCGAGTTTGTTGTTGTGGAATATTGGGCTTGAAGAGAGCTCTCTATGAATAATCTTATCACCATGTTTTAGTTGCACTATTTTACTGTTGCTTTTCCCTTCAAAAGCCTCACGAATAAAGTTTCTATGAGCTTCTAATTTGTTGCCTTCAATAGTTGTAAAGAAGTTTATTCCCATGCTAATCCGAAAGTTATATTCTTCAAGTAGATAGTTTTGGTAGGCTGTGTTAAAGTAGGCAACATTGCCTTTCGAATCCAACGATATTATCATTTCATCAATGCTTTCTAAGAGAGAATTGAGATATAATTTTGTGGTGTGGAGTTCTTTAGTAACTTTAATTTCTTCATCAATATCTCTATAAATGGCATACAAACCTAAGGACCCATCAGGAAAAACAAGCTGCGTGCTGACTAACGAGACATTGATTCTACGCTTATCTTTATGTTGTCGGATAAGATTTACTGTTATGTTCCCAACACTTTTTAGCCTTTTGTTGATCTCCTGTCCTTCTTCTATACCTTCAGAAGGACATATTGCCTCGTCAATTGATTTACCAATTAATTCATTTGGCTGATATCCGAAGATAGTAGTGAACATAGGATTTATGTTGATTACGAAACCTTTATCATCGGTGATAGCTATAGCTTCAGGAGCATTTTCAAAGAGGGTTTTGAATAATACTTCTTGTTTAGCTAACCTATTTTGAATGGCTCGGGATTGAATATCTGAACGAAAAGATTCAATTATTGATTTTATCGCAATCGGTAAACGGAAAGAGAATTTAGCATCACTGAGACTATAATCTTTAACTCCTAAATCTAATAAATATCTCACTAAATCATGTTTTGTTCTCTCTATAAAGGCAAAAATAGGTATAGGAGGGGTGCTATTAAACAGACAACTGATGATTTGCTCGCAAGTTGCCCATGTAATATTGCAGTACAGAATTGCCAGATCAAGATCATGGAAACTCCGACTTGTTGACTTTTCAAGCTCTTGCAAAGTCTGAACAGAAGTAATAACGGCATTAGGATAATCAATCTTAATCCGTTCTTCTGCAAGAGTGAAATCTTCTTGTTCTTGAAATATTATTAAAATTTTGTATTTTTCTCTTCTCATAAAATTAATATATTCTATAATGGTTTTAAGTCAATATAAAAAAGGATTTATCTGAAGAAAACCAATATTGTAATAAAGTTGAGGAAATAGATGAGAAGAAATGTATCAATTATAGTTGTTGTTTTGTTAATGTTCTTATGTGGTTGTGTCCAACAAAAGAGCGTGGAAGATAGCTTTTATGTCAGTATTCTTCCGCAAAAGTACTTTGTTGAAAGGATAACAGGAGGACAGTTTAGTGTCAGAGTTTTAGTTGAACCGGGGGCAAGTCCTGCAACCTATGAACCAACAGCCAAGCAGATGGTTGGGTTAAGTCAAGCTCAAGCACTATTTACTATTGGGGTAGCTTTTGAAGAGCAGTTAATCCCTAAAATCAGAGGACAATATAAAGAGCTGGAAATAGTTACTACAGATATAAACGTTCCAAAACTAAGACCTGAAAGTTTCATCGAACTTTTCAGCACCAATGATACGGACAAAATAAACCCCAAAGCCAATAAGCTTTCTGAACATAACCATAATCATAGTCATGAAGGCTTAGATCCTCATATCTGGTTAAGTCCGGATTTAGTTAAAATACAGTTAACCGAAATAACAGATTATTTTGTCGCCCACTATCCTGAACAAAAAGAGCTTTTTATCACTAATAGAGATTCATTCTATCAAGATTTAGATGAAGCTTCTCGCCTGATAAGCGATATCTTCAGCACTGTTGGTAATAAAGAATTTCTCTGTTTTCATCCTGCTTGGGGTTATTTTGCCAAGCAATTTGAGTTGAAGCAAATACCAATTGAGATTGAAGGAAAAGAACCTACTCCTCAAGAACAACATCAGATATTAAAGTTTGTGCAAGCACGCGGGATTAAGGTAATCTTTGTCCAACAACAATTTGATAAAAGAATCGCCCAGGCGATTGCAGAGCAAATCGGTGGGAACGTAATTCCGATTAATCCTTTGGCTGAGAACTATTTAGAGAACTTACACGAAATAGCCACTAAATTAGCAGGAAGTATGGAGCAATGAACATCGTAGAATTTGAAGACGTAAACTTTAATTATGACAACAGTGCTATCTTGAGTGATATCAACTTTGTTATTGAGAAGAATGATTTTGTGGCGATTGTTGGTCCTAACGGAGGTGGTAAATCGACTCTACTGAAGTTAATCTTAGCCCAGTTAGCACCAACCAGAGGGAAGATTACCGTATTTGGTAATAAGAACTATAAATCTTTAGAAAAGATAGGTTATGTTCCTCAATTTATTACTCACCAAAGTGATTTCCCGCTTCGTTTAATAGATATGGTTTTGCAAAGTAAACTGAGAAGCAATTCTCTTTTTGCTCGCTATTCTAAGGCAGATAAGCAAAAAGCACAAAAGATTTTGGATAGGCTTCAAATTGGAGAATATAAAGATAGATTTCTGGCAGAATTATCCGGTGGACAACGTCAGCGTGCTTTGATTGCCCGTGCTTTAATTGATGATCCCAAATTATTAATCTTAGATGAACCTACAGCTTCTGTGGATATTTCAGTTGAAAAGGATATCTATGAGATACTCAGAGATTTAAATAAAGATATGACAATAATCTTGGTTACTCATGATGTTAATTTTGTCTCTAAATATGTAAATAAAGTCTTCTGTATAAACAGATATTTGCATACCCATAAGCTTGATGAACTGGAAAGTCATAATGCTGAAGAAGCTTATAATAACTCAATGAAAATAATAACTCATAAGTGTGGTTTGTAAGATGGAATTCTTTCATTCATTAGCAACAGTTGCATTTCTTAGGAATGCTTTATTGGCAGGAATT
>JBAYZI010000153.1:0-6243 GCA_041672585.1 Cloacimonadales bacterium (SeqCode)
TGCAGAGACTATTTTAATTGACGGAAACAGCTACAGAATGAAAGGAAAACTGTAGCATAATGAGTTGACAACAGTGTACCAGTTATGACTTCCAAAAGTGTACCAGTTTAAACTTCCATTGACACCACACCCCGCTGGAAATACCAGCACCCCTCTCCGGAGACCTTGCTTCGCAAGGGAAGAGGGGAATTAAGACAAAGACCACACCCCGCTGGAAATACCAGCACCCCTCTCCGGAGACCTTGCTTCGCAAGGGAAGAGGGGAATTTGTAAGACAAAGACCACACCCCGCTGGAAATACCAGCACCCCTCTCCGGAGACCTTTCTTCGAAAGGGAAGCGGGGAATTAAGAGGTCACGTATTCATCTTAATTCGTGAAATTAGTTTAAATTCGCGAAAATTCGTGTGAAAGTCTTTCTTTTCTTTCAATTGCTAATTGCTAATTGCTAATTGCTAATTGTTTTTCTAATATAGAAAAATATACTTATTCCCCGGTTGCGGTTGAATAACACCCTTCAATTCTAAATTCATTAATAAACTAGAAAGTTTAGTAACATGAAACTTAGAACTAATCACAATCTCATCTAAATAAACAGGTCTATTCTCTTGTTTAATATAATTATAGACTACTTTCTCATCATTAGATAATTCAGGGAAGATAGTTAGTTGTTCCACATAATTGGTATTCATAAAAGAAGAAAGAATATCATCTGTTTCGGTAACCATGTTAGCCCCGTTCTTAATCAGATAATTAGGACCTTCCGACAAGATATTGTTAATCTCACCGGGAACAGCAAACAGCTCTTTATTCTGATCAATTGCATACTTAGCAGTCAGCATAGCCCCACTGTTCTTCTTACCCTGCACCACTAAAGTCCCCATGGATAAAGCACTGATAATCCTATTTCTTTGAGGGAAGAAGTAGCGTTCAGCTTCAACTCCGGGAATATATTCAGAAACAATAGCTCCATTCTCAATAATCTTCTCAGCCAGCTTTCTATTCTCCGGAGGATAAATCTGATCACATCCGGTTGCCATCACAGCAATAGTCTTGCCACCTCCTGCCAAACAAGCTTTATGAGCAATAGTATCAACCCCATAAGCTAAACCACTGACGATAATTACCCCTTTATTAGCCAATTCACGACTAATCTTATTGGTAATATATTTCCCGTAGTTATCTACTCGTCTGGTGCCCACAATAGCAAAAGTGTTGTTCCAAGCATCTTGAGGAAGCGTGCCTCGATAAAAAAGAACCAACGGCGGTGAGTAGATGCTTTTTAAATTCTCCGGATAATCTTCACTATTGATAGTTAAGTATTTAATCTCA
This sequence comes from Cloacimonadales bacterium (SeqCode), assembly GCA_041672585.1. Taxonomy (GTDB): domain Bacteria; phylum Cloacimonadota; class Cloacimonadia; order Cloacimonadales; family JAFGVF01; genus JAEKNW01. Next base: position 1,331 of record JBAYZI010000153.1, read on the forward strand.
TACTGCTCAATTAGCTTGATTACATGCTCTAAATTAGCTACCGGCCTATTCTCTTTTATTGCTTGCAACACCTTTTTAGGATATTCACCGGAAGCAATATCTTCGCCCATAAACTTACTCGGTTCACCATAGTTATCAAGTAACTTCTGACTATATACTCTGCCAATTCCCTCTGTTTGGAGAAACCTTAACCAACTTTCCAGATGCTGATAATCCATCTTATTCTACATCATCCTCTCTTTGTATGATCGTGTACAATCTTCTCTTCAGTTTGTCTAAGTTCTTGTTAGATACTGAAGATATCGCCATAATGTCTTCCTGTATTTTACTACTAAATTCTATTTTCAACTTAGCTATTTTCTCTTCTATCACCTCATCAGTAAGTGTATCAATTTTGCTCAACACAATAAGATGAAGCTTCTCACCCATTGTTGCATCATGTTGAATCAATTCGTTACTTAGAATTGAGTATTTCTCAAAGGGATCTTCATCATTAATATCGATTAAGAAGAGCAATACTTTTGTTCTCTGAATATGTTTTAAGAATTGAATTCCCAAACCTCTACCCTCAGAAGCTCCTTCAATTAAACCGGGAATATCAGCCATCACAAATGACTCAAATCCTTCTAACTGAACAACCCCAAGCGACGGCACAAGAGTGGTAAATTCATAATCTGCAATTTTAGGCTTAGCTGCCGAAATCGAACTTAAAAGAGTCGATTTACCTGCATTAGGAAAACCCACCAGTCCTACATCCGCCATTAACTTTAGCTCTAATTCCAACATTCTCTCTTCCCCATCTTTACCGGGTGTGAAAGTACGCGGAGCCTGATTTATACTGTTGGCATAAGATGCATTACCTCTGCCACCGGCTCCACCCCGAACTATATGGAACTGTTGCCCGGCTTCTGTAACATCACCAAGTTTTACTTTATTATTAGGATCTGTGATATCATAGATAATTGTGCCAAGAGGAACAAGAATAACATTATTCTCACCGGTTGCACCTGTCATATTACTGCCTGAACCATTAATCCCGTTTTTAGCCTTAAACAACTTATTATAACGGAAGTTAATTAGCGTATTCATGTGGCTGTTTCCTTCTATTATGATGTCTCCGCCGTGTCCGCCATTGCCACCGTCCGGTCCACCTTTGGGAACGAACTTCTCTCTGCGGAAACTAAGACAGCCGTTTCCACCTTTTCCTGCTCTTACTTCTATTCTTGCATAATCTATGAACATAATTCCTCAATCTTTAATATTTTATCACGAATTCCATAATCTCAAGTTAGCCAATAGAGTCAAGAAGATTGTTGAGAAATACAGGAGAGGTTTTAGATGAATTAAAATGAATTTGTAGGGATGAATCAATATTAACCCTCTTTTTTTAGCCACGAATGAACACTAATAATCACGAATGAAGATGAATTTGCGACCTCTTCACTGGGAACGCACTCATCCTACTTCGCTAAAAGCTTCGTACGATGTATCCCTGAGTGCATCTGTGCGGTGAGCAATGAGAATCTTTAATCCCTAAACGGGATGCATATTTTAGCTCGGGATTCCGGGTTTTCGGCGGGGTGAGGTTTAAATCCCCTCTTCGATTTGCTGTAGAGACGCAACATTTTGCGTCTAATTCATTGAGAAATCCCACATGTTAGACATTATTATCTTAAAGTTCTGAAAGAACGACATTTATCAGCAAGGGGTGCAAACCCCTTGTTAAATTTAAAAATAAAGATAGCCCTGCATGGGCGACATAAAATAAAATAATAATGGAAAAATAGTTAAGAATTGAACATTTTACTAAAAGTCAGCAATAATTAGCGAGAAATTTCTCGTTTATTATTTCTGACTTTTTCTATAAATCCTCTTTTAATCGTCTTATTGCTTTTTCATTACCCTGCTCTGCTGATTTCCTATACCATTTTATATCTTTCATTTCTTATCTCCCTTGTTCCGAAATCATCTCAGTAATTGCTCAAAGGGCTTTTTTAATTTGCCCTTCTCCCAATTTCTTCGATAATTTCTTGTTGCTTATGTCAAAAGCTATTCTGAACTGCGGGCGACACGGAAGCCAAGAACGCCGAAGCTATCAGACGGGTAGTAGCCGTTACGGCGAGCGACCCGACAAATAGATGCATCGTAGCCCCATCCACCGCCGCGACACACACGGTCAGAGCCGGAAGTAGGACCTACCGGATCAGTCTGTGCTCCAATACTATAACTGTCCGACCAATCATTACACCATTCCCATACATTTCCGGACATATCATAAATACCAAGTTCATTGGGCTTTCTGACACCTACAGGCTTAGTTGACTTACCATTATTCCCTCTGTATTCTGCTACTTCATTAATATCATCACTTCCACTATAGGCGTATCCCTTAGATTTATTTCCACCTCGAGCAGCATATTCCCATTCTGCTTCTGTAGGTAATCGATATCCATTTTTAGTAAAATCACATTTGACATCTTTCCCTGAGCCAGAATAGACGGGGTCAAAACCATCTTTTTTACTCTTTTTATTACAAAAACTAACTGCATCATACCATGAGACAGAATCAACAGGATATAGTGAAGTATTATTCGGCATTTTTTTATGCCACAAAAACCCATATCTCTGACTTGGTTTTAAATATGAAGGATTTTTTTTCATTATTTCTTCCCACTCAGCTTGAGTAACCTGATATTTCCCAATATAAAAATCAGAGAGAGCAACTTCATGAATCGGTTTTTCATCATCATATTCTCCATCATCAGTACCCATTTGAAAACTACCACCTTCAACAAAAACAAATCCTTCTTTAATTATATTATTATCTAGAGGTCTAACCCTATCTAACTTGCTCATTGGAATATCAACTTTACCCTGCAAGGTTTCTTTATCTTTAATAAACTCCAAAACCTCGCCAAAATCTCTAAATCTCTCTTGATATTCTCGTTTTAAACATTTAGTAAGCAGAGCATTCAGCTTATCTGAAACATTAGGAATAGGTTCAAACTCTCTTCTTTCAATTTGCAGAATAACATCATTACTAGTTATCCCTGAATAGAGGGTTTCTCCTGTTAGAGTATGATAAAGAGTAGTGCCAAATGCCCACACATCAGACTCTTTTCCCACATTCCTACCTACTAACTGCTCAGGGGAAGCATAGACGAAAGTACCCTTGGATACACTTTCTTCTATTCTTGATTTGGAGCTTCTAAAGGTTTCCGAAATACCAAAGTCAGTTATTTTAACAACGCCCTCTTTAGTTAAAAGAATATTTTCCGGTTTAAGATCTTGATGAATGATGTTTACTTGATGAATCGCTTGCATTCCTTGTGCTATCTGAGTAGCAAGTTGCCATACTTTTTCTTCAGGTATTTTATGGTCAGGACAAGTCAGCATAAGATCAACTAAATCTCCACCATCTACAAACTCCATATCCATGAATTTAATTTCGTGTTCAAAATGTGTATCATAAAGTCTGACCACATTGGGGTGATTAATCTCAATCATATTCTTGGCTTCAGTTTTCAGTTTATGCATGACTAATCTATCACTATAGTTTTCACTGTAAATTATCTTGAGAGCTTTTAATCTTCCGTCATAATTACCATCAGATGCTTTATAAACTACCCCAAAGCCACCCTCGCCCAGCTTTTTCAAAATAGTATAGCGTCCGTTTTCTAAAGTGGTGCCATTGGGTAATTCCCTAACATTTAAGCCGTAACTTCCTCCACCGGAAATATCGGTCTTTTGTCTTAAAGTATCAACACCAGCTGAAACCGGAGTTTTAGTTTTATCTAATAACTTATTAGGTTCTCCACAACTTGGACAATATAAATCATCAATCTCTATTTCATCACCACACTTGCGACAATATGGCATTACCATCTCCTTATCATGCTCATACTTCTATAATAATAGCAGTAATATCATCTTTACTATCCGCCTTAACAGCTTCTTCTATCAGTTTTAGAGTTATTTCTTCTAACCCGAAATCCAACGCCACAATTTCTTTTATCCGGGAATCAATCAGCACATCATGTACCCCATCAGAGCAGAGTAATATCTTTGTACCTGCAGTTAACTCACGCATGGCATAAGTATGCACTTCAACTGTTGGAGAAAGGGCAATTGCTTGAGTTATCAGGTGACCTTTTTTATTATTCACCAATTCATCTTTGGTTAGCAGTCCTTGTTTATACAGTTTCCAGACTTCTGAATCATCTGCGGTTATCTGCTCAATTTTATCTTCTATGAGTAAATAACATCTGCTATCGCCAACATTGAAGCTATAGAGCTTATTGTTTTTAATAATGACGCCGACTATGGTTGTCCCCATACCGTTATAGACTTCATGCTCAACGGAGAGATTAAATAATCTGCTGTTAATGCTTGTTATCTCCTGTTTTATCCACTCTTCCATATTTTCAATATTTGGAGAAGTGTAGAAATCTTTCCACAACCAGCTTGTAGCTAAGCGACTTGCAATCTCTCCTGCTTGGTGTCCACCCATGCCATCACAAATAGCCAAAAGGTAGCCTTGTTGGCCTAAATCAGGTTCTATTTTAAATGTCTCTGTTCCGTTTATTTCTATTCCTTCCGGAAGAACGAAGCTGTCTTCATTCTTGATAGATTTTGTTCCCGGTTGGCTTTTGCCATAGTATTTCATATTATTTCCTTAGATAATTATCTCTGGTTGAGAAAGTTTAAGCTTACTGTTGGCTTCTTTCAGAATGGGCAGAGCAATAATATTCTCTGCATAGTCTGAATAGTAGAAGACTTCATTAATTCTCTGAATGATAAAACAATCTTTATAATCTAACATTTCGTTACCATAAATAGGCTTGCCATCATACTTTCTAATAAACAGTTTAACTTCACTAGTGGCAGGAGGCAAATAGATGAAAAAGCATTTG
>JBAYZI010000154.1:0-6161 GCA_041672585.1 Cloacimonadales bacterium (SeqCode)
CCTCACAGCTACTATCTTTTGGTTACTCTTCTTTGCATCATCTGAGCATTCATCATTGTAGTTTGTCTGCCGTAAGAAGTCCAAACCGGCGAGACAATATGAGGAGTTGTTCTTACCTGAACCGGAGCCATTTGACGACTCTCTTCAGCTAAGTATTGCATCACTCCGCCCAGAGCAGCTACCATCTTTTTCTTTTGGTTAGTGTTCATTAAATTCTCCTCTTAAACCGGGATGTTTCCATGTTTTTTAGGAGGAAGTGATTCACTCTTGGTTGAGAGAATCTCTAAGGCATCTATTAATCTCATGCGAGTCTCTTTGGGTTCAATTATCGCATCGATATAGCCACGAGAAGCTGCCACGTAAGGATTATTAAAGAGATCTTCATATTCATCAATACATTCTTGGCGTTTGGCATTAGGGTCGGTTGCACTATTAATCTCTTTTCTATAGATAATATTAGCAGCACCTTTAGCACCCATCACAGCGATTTCAGCTGTAGGCCAAGCAAACACCATATCTGCTCCTAAATGACGAGAACTCATAGCGATATAAGAACCACCATAATTTTTTCTGGTAACAAGAGTTAGTTTAGGTACGGTGGCTTCTGAATAGACCCATAATAACTTCGCACCATGACGAATAATTCCGCTATGCTCTTGATTAACACCGGGTAAGTAACCGGGAACATCAACAATTGAGAGGAGAGGAATATTAAAAGCATCACAGAATCTAATGAATCTGGAAGCTTTATCAGAAGCATCAATATCTAAGCAACCGGCAAGAAACATGGGCTGATTAGCTACGATGCCAACAGGGCGACCATTAAGTCTGATAAATCCAATTACAATATTCTTAGCGAAGTATTGATGAGGTTCATAAAAATGAGCATCATCAGCTAAGCTTTTGATAATATCTTTTACATCATAAGGCTTGCTCGGATTATCCGGGATAATAGTGTTTAATTCTTCACACATTCTATTGGCAGGGTCATTAGTTTCCCACAGTGGAGGCTCTTCCATGTTGTTATTAGGAAGGAAACTTAGCAATTCTTTGACGCTGTTTATCGCATCTTCATCTGATTCACAAGCGAAATGAGCTACTCCGCTTGATTCATTATGAGCCATTGCTCCACCGAGACTCTCTTTATCAGTTGTCTCACCGGTAACAGCACTAATCACATCCGGACCTGTAATAAACATGAAACTACTATTCTTTACCATATAGACAAAGTCTGTCATGGCTGGAGAATAGACTGCTCCACCGGCACAAGGTCCCATGATACAAGAGATTTGCGGGATCACCCCGGAAGCTCTGGAGTTTCTGAAAAAGATATCGCCATAGCCTTTCAAAGCATCGATACCTTCTTGGATTCTGGCACCACCTGAATCATTCATCCCGACTACCGGAACGCCTGACTTCATCGCCATATCCATTACTTTCACAATCTTAGCTGCGTGCATCTCTCCTAAAGAGCCGGCGCGGGCTGTAAAATCTTGTGAAAAGGCAAAAACCGGACGCCCATGGACTAAACCATGACCGGTAATTACACCATCTGACGGGATATCTACTTTCTGCATACCAAAGTTTGTACAACGATGGGATACAAATTTATCAATTTCCCTGAATGTTCCTGCATCAAATAAGAGGTCAATCCTCTCTCTGGCAGTGAGTTTTCCACTTTCGTGCTGTTTAGCTATCTGGGCGTCTCCACCCATCTTCTCTACTTTTGCTTCAAGAGCCTTTAACTCCTGAATCTTTTGTAACGTAGCTGACATAGCATCTCCTTTATAATTATTCTTTTTTATCACAAATTCATTAACATGTAAGTTTTATTAGTATTGAGTAATAAGGCAAGCTTTTTTTTATTTAACCCATATTTTGTTCTCAAAACACCATTGCTTTGCTGATTCTTTGCACTCTATAGGCACTCTCTTTAATATCTCGTATAATCATCGAGATTTATACGAGTTACCCAAGGGAGACCCAAGGATATTTCAGGGAAGTGATGTGAAAAGAGAAAATATTTTAAATATATCAGCATTTTGATAGAATGGAAAAGTTAAAAACAAAAAACAATAAGTTAATTAACAGTTAATAAATTCAAATCTACTTAACTTTACTAAAATTTATATTGACAGCATTTTCTATAAGCTTAATTTGTCTTAATAAAAGAGATAAAGATGGAGAGAAAATGGCGAAAAATAAATTAGTGCTACCTGTTGTTAAATGGGTTGGAGGTAAAAGACAATTACTGCCTCAACTTAGAGAATTATTACCCCTTCACTTTTCAACATATTTTGAGCCATTTGTTGGTGGAGGAGCTTTATTATTCGATATTCAGCCTCCAAAAGCTATAATAAACGATTATAACAGTGAGTTAATAAACGTTTATAATATGATCAAGATTGATGTTGAATTACTAATTACAGATTTAGAAAAACATCTAAACACTCCTGAGTATTTTTATGAGCTAAGGTCATTAGATAGAGAACAAAATTTTTATAACGACACTACTCCAATTCAAAGAGCCTCAAGAATACTATACTTAAATAAAACATGCTTTAATGGGCTGTTTAGAGTAAATCAAGCAGGTGAATTTAACGCTCCTTTTGGTTTTTACAAGAATCCCAATATTATCAACAAAACAACTCTTCGTGCAGTAAGTAATTATTTTAACAAGAACGATCTTAGGTTTTTGAATGAAGACTTTGAATCCTCACTTAAAGGTATTAGAAAGGGAGCATTTGTTTATTTCGACCCTCCTTATGATCCCTTATCTACCAGCTCAAATTTCACCGGATATACCCAAGGTGGCTTTAAGCGAGAAGACCAACAGAGATTAAAAGAACTGTGTGACAGTTTAGATGCAAAAGGAGTTAAGTTTCTTCTCTCCAATTCTGCTACAGAGTTTATAAAAGATATTTACAAAGGCTATAAAATAATAGATGTAAAAGCGAGAAGATCTATAAATTCTGATGGTAGTTCTAGAGGAGAAATTAACGAGGTATTGGTGAGAAATTATGAGTAATAATATTTTTAAAGGGAAAAATGATATTGCGTGGGAAAAATTATTTAAAAAGTACGAGATATTAGAAGAGATTAACAAAAACAATTATTTTAAAATTAAATCATCGCAAATAAAAGAATTTAACGAACCTCGGTTGATGACTAAATTTGATCACAAAAAGCAGTTGCCACAATTATTTATTGATAATAATCTGGCAATTCTTCCTTTAACAAGAGGTAGCTATATAATTTCAGAAATGGAAACATATCATGATTTTGAAACTCAAAAGACAAAAATACGCAGTGTTGAGTTTCCTGCTAATATTCAATCGATTGATATAAACAATATCACGAGTGAGGCTACTGCAATAAATATTGCTCATATCGCCGGTATGGTTGAGGATTTTACAGGAGAAGCAAGTCGCTTAACAGTCAGTGGAAGAATGTCTTCCGGTGAATTTAGTTTTAATATATTCAATAGAAGAATAGATAATTTTTCTATTGATATAAAAAAATCTCAAATTGAAATTGATGCGGGTTTTGAGACTGATACGTCACTATTATTATTTGAAGTTAAAAACTCTGTATCTGATGACTTTTTGATTAGACAGCTTTATTATCCTTATAGGCTATGGCAAGCGAAAATTCAAAAACAAATAAGATCTATATACATGATTTATTCTAACGGTATATTTACCATGTATGAATATAAATTTGAGCAAATTGATTTTTATAATTCAACTAAATTAATAAAAAAACAAGCATATAAATTTGAAGAAGAAGCAATAAATATTCAAGACATTACGAGCATCGCCAGTAGAACTTCAATAATACCGGAGCCAACTGATGTGCCATTCCCCCAGGCTGATAATTTTAGTAGAGTAGTTAATTTGTGTGAAATGCTATTTGAATTTAAAACTCTTAGCAAAGATTATATCACAATAAATTATGACTTCGATGCCAGACAAACTGATTATTATGCAAATGCTGCAATCTATTTAGGACTTATAGTGAAAAGCAGAAATCAGAAAAATGGTACTATATATCAGCTATCTGAGATCGGGAATAGTCTGTTCAATAAAACAATTAGGGACAGAAACTTAACATTTGTCGAATTGATACTGTCTCACAAGGTCTTTAAAGACACATTTATAAAACATATTGAAGAGTCTGAAATGCCTGCTAAAGAATTTATAGTGCAATCAATGAAAGAGTCTAAAATTCACAATGTAACTGCTGAAGAAACATTTAAACGTCGAACTTCAACAGTAATTAGTTGGATAAACTGGATATTAGAGTTAATTTCTTAAAACGATAACTGTAGAGCTATGATTAAATCCTACTTTAAATCTACGGATAAAAACTTCACTTTACTAAATGATGATTTATTAAAGATTCTGCCTACTTTTGAGTTTAAGTTTGATATGATCTTCGCGGATCCGCCTTATTTCTTATCTAATGATGGTCTTACAATTAAGAATGGCAAAATAGTCAGTGTGAATAAGGGTAAATGGGATGCTGCCACTAGTTATGATTATGTCAATAACTTCAATCGGCAATGGCTTACATTAATTAGAGAAAAGCTTAAAGAAAATGGTTCTATTTGGATATGTGGCACCAAGCACAACATATTTAGTGTTGGTCAGATTCTGCAGGAGCTAAACTTTAAAATACTGAATATAGTTGTGTGGGAAAAGACAAATCCCCCACCTAATTTCTCTTGTAGATATTTTACCTATTCTAATGAATTTATTATTTGGGCAAGAAAATCTGAAAAAGTACCTCATTACTTTAATTACGCCATGATGAAAAAAATGAATGAAGATAAACAGATGAAGGATGTCTGGAAGTTACCGGCAATAGCTAAATGGGAAAAAGAGTTTGGTAAACATCCAACTCAAAAGCCTTTACCTCTTCTAACCAGAATAATATTAGCTTCTTCTAAAGAGAATGATTGGATATTAGACCCGTTTTGCGGAAGTTCAACCACCGGCATAGCTGCCAATATTTTTAATAGAAAATATCTTGGTATTGATACTGATCAGGAGTTCTTAGACTTGGGTATAAATAGGAAAAAAGATATTGAAGATTCGGCAAAATTGAAAAAGGTGAAGAATAAACTGATTGGCAATAAAGATAAACAGCTCGAAATATTTGAATTAGAAGAAGAACAAACTGATTTGCAGAGAGAGTTGGATTTTATAGAATAATCCTCTTTTTTGACTTATATAGATTCACAAACATTTATTTTGCCTAAACAGGTGATAAACAGAAAAAGTCAGCAGCAATTAGAGAGAAATTTCTCGTTTATTTATGCTAACTTTTGGTGAAATGCTCAATGATTTATAGATTTACCTTCTCTTCCGCCCTATTCCAGTGGAATAGGGCGGAGTTGGTTGGTATTTCCAAACCCGGGGTTAATTCTTGAAATACAAGAATATAACCACCGGGCTAAACTATTGATCCCCAAGGGAATTTAAGATTTCCATTGCTTACCGCAATAAAAATACTAGGAACGCTCTCAACGTTGTTCACATCATTGCGAAAGCAATGATAATACTGGGAACGCACTCATCCTTGATTGCACCATTGCAATGCAATGGTATCTTTTCATTAACCTTGCTACTCGCAAGGTTGCACTCAGGGATGAGTGCGTTCCCAGTGAAGAGGTTGCATATCCATCTTAATCCGTGCAATCTATGTAATCAGTGGATAAAGTTCTTCATTCTTCCTCTAAAAACTCTGTGTAACTCCTCTTAGCCTCTGTGTAACTCTGTGTTAAGGGTCTTTTCTTAATTATTAATTAAAGACCTATTTTATCTGCCACATAGTAACAGACGCTACCTTTAGTAGCATATGATGACTGCATTTGTGAATCAGGTAAGGTATCTGTTCTAAATCACCAACTTTATCAAATCTCTTTTCCAAGATTCTCTCAATAGTAGTTTCTGATTCAACAATCTCGCCATCTTCACCCCTAAACCCGCCTAACAAGTTCTCTTTTGCAGAGAATTCAGGTGAGCAACCGGTGGTGTAAGCAATCATTAAAAGACCATTTTTGTTAAGTCTGGTATGGATCATTTCTAAGAAGTTCTTAGGGTCGTAAGCTTTATGGAGCATAACTTCTGAGATGATTAGATCATAACCGGTATATT
>JBAYZI010000155.1:0-6154 GCA_041672585.1 Cloacimonadales bacterium (SeqCode)
TCTGTTTCTTTTTATTGTAATATTCTGTGTGGACAAATATTCCGAATTTATTCATAATTCACCGAATCAATTACCCTTAAATAAGATTCATAGACATTAATAGGAATCTTTCCGTTTTCTACAGCTTCTAACACTCCACAATTATCTTCATGAATATGAGAACAGTCGTTAAAGAAGCAAGGAAAGAGGTGAAACCCGGGGAAGCTGTTATAGACTAAGCTGACATTATCTCTTTTTAGAGCAAGCGTTTTGATGCCCGGTGTATCAACTAAATAGCCACCAAAGTCCCATTTGATAAGTCTTGAATTAGTAGTAGTATGACGTCCCTTTTCATTGAAAGTACTGATATCCCCAATTTTTAAGTTTATGCCCGGCATCAAAGCATTGATTACTGAGCTTTTCCCCACTCCGGATTGACCTGAAAAGACAGATAAATGACCTTTGAGCAGTTCTTTAAGAGCAGGAAGTCCTTCGCCGGTTGTAGCTGAAACAAAATAGGTCTTGTAGCCACACTCAACATAATATTCCAGCATCTCTTGATAATATTCTAGATCATCAACCAGGTCTATTTTATTCACACAAATCACGGGTTCAATATGGTCAATTCCGCACTGAATAATAAACCGGTCAATCATGCCTAATTTGAGCATAGGCTCAACACAAGAAACTGTAATTATAGCGTAATCCATATTGCTGGCAATGAGAATTTCTTTCTGATAACTGCCTTCACCGTAACGCATTAGTCTATTCTTTCTTTCAATTAATTCTTCTATTCGGAAAGGTGTTCCTTGAGAAACATCAACTTTTACCTTATCCCCCACAGCCATTACACGACGTTGATTAAACATAAACTGTTTCAGACGACCACCCATAAGAGCAGTCTCTTCCTGATCTTGCAAAGTGATTTTGAACATATTATTAGTCATGATTTCAGTGATCAAACCTTCTTCTAATTCAACATCAGTCTTCAAAGTTTGCTTATTTCTGTTTTGTCCTCTACTGATCGCCTTTTTTTCATGGCTGTATTCATAATCTAAGAAGTCATCAATGCTGTCAATATCAACATTTTGCAGATTTCTTTCTGTAGTTTTAATTCTTACTTTATCTTTTCTTTTTTTCATGCCTTACCTTATTGTCTTAAGTATTACCATTAATTAAAAAAGTTTGTTTGGTTGTAAAGAATTATTTTATTATTTTGGAATTATGTGAAGTTTTGGGGTGTTTGTTATGGGTTTATCAACAAATCAAGAAAATAGGCTAACAGAAATTGTTAGCCTATAATTTATTTAGCTATTACAGCTTTCTATTTGTGTCTTCTGTTTCTTTTGGTATCTGAAGGACCGATAGAGATTTTGTTACCGCGTAAAAGAGTCATTACACCTTCAGTAGATTTTCTTTCAGGAACTACTAATTCAGTGTAATCTTTCTCATTTTGCTCTTTATATTCAGGTTCAGTATAGGTTGAGATGAAGCCTTCATAGTTGCGGAGAACAGTTCTGCCCGGCATCTGAGAAATGATGTAGTTAGGTTGAACCGGTATTTTTCCACCACCACCGGGAGCATCGACTACAAAAGTAGGAACGCATAAGCCGGAAGTGTGTCCTCTAAGTGATTCCATAATCTCAATTCCTTTAGAGATTGGAGTACGGAAATGAGAGATACCTTCTGAAAGGTCACATTGGTAAATATAATAAGGTCTAACTCTATTCTTCACAAGGACATGAACGAGTTTCTTCATCACATCAACATGGTCATTAACACCTTTAAGAAGCACTGATTGATTACCAAGAACAACACCGGCAGTAGCTAACTTGGCTAAAGCTGTTTGAGCTTCAGGAGTCATCTCGTTAGGGTGATTGTAATGGGTATTTAACCAAATCATGGGGTATTTCTTGAGCATGGTAATTAGTTCGTCATCAATTCTCTGTGGTAACACAACAGGAATTCTACTGCCGATTCTAATGATATCAACATGATCAATAGCAGCTATTTCAGAAATAACTTCTTCTAATCTCTTAGTAGAGAGAGTTAAAGGGTCGCCACCACTAAGGATAACATCTCTTACTTCCACAGTATTTCTAATATATTCAATAGCTTTCTTGATATTATCTTTAGGCATTGGAGCATCAGTTTCTCCAGCCATTCTTCTTCTGGTACAATGACGGCAATACATTGAGCATTGGTCAGTTAAGAGAAGCAGAACTCTATCCGGATATCTATGAGTTAAGCCCGGAGTGGGAGAATCTGTATCTTCACTTAGGGGGTCAGTCATATCAGTAGTAACTAATTTAGATTCGAGAATCTTAGGTACTGCTTGCATTCTGACCGGATCATTCGGATTATCTTTATCAATAATTGATAGATAATATGGTGTAATTGCCATTCTGAATGGGAAATTATCACCTGTAAAAACTTCCTTTTCATCAGGAGTTAAATTGAGATATTTTCTTAATTCTTCATAGGAAGTAATTCTATTCTTCAATTGCCAATGCCAGTCATTCCACTGTTCATCAGTAGCAATTGTTCTAATATCTAATAGTTTGGACATATAGTTCTCCTCTATTAATCAGTGTATCTTTTTTTAAACAGCTCCATTAAGTAAGAATTGCGTCGTAATAAATCGATAGAAACCATTGCATGGTTATGGGCATAGCCGTTACCAAGAATCATGTTTACATCAGCTCCAATACCTTCAGCTCCTAAAGCTGCACGAGTGAATGATGTTGCCATTGAGAAAAAGTAAACAGTACCACGATCTTTACATGCCATGATTGAAGACATTTCGCTATTTTCGATATTAACGACATTGATAACCAAGTCTGCCATTTTACCATCTGTAGCTTTAGAGATAATGCCTTCGAGCTTTACAGCATCATTAGCATCACAGAGATAAACTTCTGTACAGCCAGAATCTAAAGCTTCCTGAACAGTAGCTTCTCGGCGAACAATTCCAATTACCTTGCCTGAAACGCCAACTCTTTCACGAGCTATAGCATTGCAGAGAACACCAGATTTCCCGTTAGCCCCAAGAACAACAACTGTTTCACCAGGCTTTGCTAATCTCTCTACCTGAGCAGGAGCGCCAGCTACATCCAGAACGGATAAAGCTAAGTTGACATCCATATCGTCAGGAAGCTTGGCATAGATACCTGATGAGAAGAGAATTGCTTGACCTTCGATTTCAACTTGGTCTTTCTCCAGAATTACTTTCTTAACTTTTTTAACTTTCAAAGGAGTTAAGGAAAGAGATACTAAAGTTGCAATTAAATCTCCCTCTTTCACTTCATCTTTCATTTCGAAATTAGGTCCTACTTTAGCTACTCTGCCAATCAGCATTCCGCCTGAGCCTGTGTCTTCATTCTTGTGCTTTCCGGTTCTGTCAGTTAATTCTATAACATGCTTACCAAAAGCTTCTGCTAAATCAGACTCATGACCTTGAGCTATAAGTTTGTTTTTAATTTGATGAAATGATGCAGAGTCAATATTCAATCTTATAACATCTATAAGCATTTCATTATCCCAAATCTCTGTCATATCATTGTTTACAACTCTTGCAGGTTGCGGTAATACACCTTGAGGCTCAATCACTCTATGAGTTCCGTAGCGGTTTCCACCAGTTTTCATATTTCCTCCATCATCAATATATATTTTATTTTTGTTTAATTTAATCTTTATTACACTAAAATAAATAATCCTAAGTTAGTCAATATAAAAATCTTAATTAGGAGTTTAGGGGAAGAATGAGAGGGTGAGAATGAGAGGGGGTGAGAGGGAGAAACTTGACATTTAGAGTTTAGGATTTAGAGTTGAGTATTCAATAATCTTATTATAATCCGTGAAAATCCGTGTTATTCCGTGGCTAAAAAGGGAAGTTTTATCAAACAAAAAAACGCAGACCAATTTAAGATCTGCGTTTCATTTATTTAAACTCTGATGTTTAGTGTTTGCAGTCGCAATCTTCACAATCACAATCGTGTTCTTTTTCCTCATCATCGTCGTCTTCATCATCTTCATCATCTTCGTTTTCGTCTTCATCATCTTCATCTTCGTATTCTGCATCTTCTGCATCAAACTGTTCTTCGAAAAGTTTACCTACAGCTGCGAAGATGGCTTCATCTTCAACATTATCAATTTCAAAAGTTTCGTCATCGTTTTCGGAATATTCATAAATCCAAAACTCTTCATCATTTTCCGGAAGAACGGCAATGTACTCTTTGTCTTTGTATTCTAAGATACCTAGGAACTCACATTTTAACTCTTCACCATCTTCTAAAGTGAGGGTAATAAATACTGTTTCATCCAATTCTTCATCAACATGTTGTTTATCAGTCATAATATCTCCTTTTGAGTTACTCAACTTAGCCACATAAATTTAAGCTAAAAAAGAGGCAAGTTATTTTCTTTAGTAAAAACTTTAAGTAGCATCAATAGCTTTAATGATATAGCTTTAGTATAATAATAATCTAGCGTATAATTTACTTTTACGTTTAGTTTTTATTCTCTATAGCTAAAACAAATCTGCTAATATCAGTTATCACCTGTTCACTGACGAAATTAGGCTTTAAATATTCCTTAGGAAGCGATTTTCCTGTTCCCGACATGAAGAGATGGTTTAGATCAGGATATAGGTGGAATGACCAGTTCCGGGTTTTACCGAAATTCTCCATCCAAATATCGTAATCTTCTGTTGTTACTTGGTAATCTCTTTCACCTTGAAGCACTAAAATAGGTTTAGTTAGTGCTTTTGCTTCATCAATAAGTTTATATTTATTCAACGACAGCCAGTATTCTTTGGAGAGTCCTAATAACATGGGCTCTTCCACCTTAGTCTTGAGCTTTTTCAGCTTTTTAACATCTAGCACACTTTTTTTTACCAGAGCCAGTTCTAATTGATTCATGGCATCAGTCTCAATCATAATATACTCAGTTTGCTCTAAAACCAAATCTTCTAAGGGACGAGCATTAGCTGCCAGCATAATTGCAGCTGACAATTCAGGGTTCTCTCTTAAAACTCTTGGGACCATAAAAGCCCCCATACTGTGTCCAAGATAATATATTTTTCTACCCTCATATTTTTCAGAAACAAACTTAATCGCTGCTGCAAGCTCTTCTGTATATTCATGATCAATATTAAAGTCTGGTATTTTAGTGAGAATATTGGGATAAGTTAGGGTTCTTTTATCATAGCGAAGTGTAGCTATACCGAGGTTGGCGAGTCCATAGGCTAGGTTTTTGAAGGGCTTATTAGCTCCTACTTTCTCATCTCTGTTATTAGGACCGGAGCCGGTTGCCATGATAACGATAGGAAAACTTCTTTGATCTGCAGGAATAACAATAGAACCGTACATTTTGAAACCATTGCAATCGAATTCAACTTCCTCTTCCACCAGCTTATCTTTATCCACATAATTAGGCTCCACTTCTAACTCGCCTGTGTATTCAGAAGGGCGAAAATAGAGTCCGGATAGCTGATCGTTTTCATCCACAGCCATGGCAACGTCCATATAGATATTTTCAAATTTTAAAGTTGTAACAACCGATGTAAAGTCTTCTCGTTCTTCAGTTTTCTTTTCAACTACTACTTCAAATTCGCCTGTATTTCTCAGGATTCCCTGCCAGACGATTTCTAATTTCCCTACTTGTAAGGCTTCGGCAATGGCAGGACTATAATAGCTTTCGGCTTCGGTGAAGTTATTTCGTGTTAAAGCATCAACGAATTTATCTGAAACATCAGCAAATAACATCATTGCTCCTATCAGGATTAGTAGTATCAATATTAATTTTCTCATTTTTATCCTCAGTTTTGCATTTCTCTTGATGTTCTATTGTTAGTATATAATAGACATTTAATATATATTGCCAGTCTTAATTAAAATTAGCTATTAATTAAAGTAACACCCTAATAAGTTTGTCAAGCATTCCTAGCACAAACGAAGCAGGTCCGCTTACTAACAAACTGATAATGTGGATATTCATTATTCTGCCAAACACTAAAGCACCAAGTATTATGTACATCCCATATCTTTCAAATTTAGAGTATTTAAGGTAGGCATCATCTGATAAAAAAGCTCCTACGATTCGAGAACCATCTAATGGTGGGACAGGAATCAGATTGAAAAGTGCCAGAAACACATTAACTTGAATTGTTAAAGTA
>JBAYZI010000156.1:0-5987 GCA_041672585.1 Cloacimonadales bacterium (SeqCode)
CTGATGTTTGAAAAATAAGATTCATTTGGGTATAGTTTCTAATAGCTGTATCTCTGTACATTGGTAAGTTCTCAATTCTGTTACCATCAGAGTCAGTTTCCACAGCATTAGCGATATCATCACCCATACCAAGAATGATAGGAAGATAAATAGCAGCAGGTTTATAACCGATATTTACATAATCTTTACCTCTTTCGATAACTCTACCTGATTTTTGAATCTCTTCAGTAACCACAGATAATGCTTCTTCAATAAGAGGCACAGCTGAAGGTAAAAGTGTAAAAGTAAAGAAAGGAACTCTTCTGTAGATACAGTGTCTCATTACGGCAACTTCCATAGGGAAGAGCTCAGGCATAGTTGCTGCATCGTGGAAAAAGGCTATAAAGACAGCTCTATCGAGCCTAAAGGCTAATGCTTCTTCTTCACTGATTATACCATCACCGTCTAAATCATCAGCTCTTACATAAGGTGAGTAAGAGTCAACTAATTGGTAGAGGTTTTCCACAGGTGTTGTTGTATATGTCATTGAATTAAAAGGAAAGATAAGTGGCATAATAATAGCTACAGCTATGAATATAAACACATATCTTCTATCTAAGCTTTGTAGGTTTTTAATAAAATTCATATTCCCTCCTATTAATCTCCGCCACCGAGGTAGGTTCTTTCGATACCTAACAAGATTTTAAGTGAAGTTGCCACACTACCAAGTCCCACACCTAATAAGATACCTCTTTTAGAAGCAAGGTTGGGAACATCCATAATCCATTGTGAAATATCTAAGATATTAATTGGCCAGCTTCTGGAGATAGCCATTCCGAGTGGAACTTGACCTAACATAATAATAATGGCAGCCAAGAGCAGAACTGTTGCTTCGATAGATCTGGCACGGAAGGATTTATAGGCAGCAGTAGCCATGTAGAATGCCAATAGTGAGAACATTGTAGAACTCATAGGCATCATCAGGTTTTTGAATATCCATTGTGAAGGAGTACCTGCTTGAGTTCCCCACATAAAGCCAACAAAGGATGTCCCAAAGAGTCCAATCAAGGTAACAATTGAGTACCCCCATTTCGGGGCTTTCATTCTAATCTTATTATAGTGAACACTAATAAGACTATAGATACCGAGGAAAGCGGCAAACGGTGACATGGTTTTAACGAATTCTTGGAAAGCATTATAGAAGTCATCTTGCATCCACTTTGCGGGAATAAAAGTCCATCCCACAAAGATAAATCCGAGAATAATAACTATTGCTAAAGGTATATTTTTTTTCACTTAAACTCCTATTTTTGAGGGAATATATCAAGTAATATTGTTATCTTAAATGAGGAAAGAATAGTTCCCACAATAATGAAGAACAGAATAATAAACTTGAAGTAATCTTGAGCTTTTAGAGTTCCGAGAATCAGTGGTTCTTTAGACATATAGGCAGAAGCAGCATAAAGCTCTTCACCAATAAGGGTATAATCACAAGTAGTAATGAAGAACGGGATCTGGGTAACAGAGTCGGTACCGGCAATCTGAATAGCTCCGGTAATATTACCTGTTTCAGTCATCAGCAATGATTCAGCATAGTAGGCACCCATATAGAAGTTGGTAGCAGTTTTTTCACGAATCATAATACCGTTCACACCTGCCACATAGGCAAATTGGTCAGTGGTGATAAAGAACACTGAGTTCTTATCATAGGTATCAACTCTTCCTGCTTCAATGTGAGCCTCTTTCACTATCTCTTGAGCGATAGGCATCAGGATATAGTCTTGAGTCGGAACTAAGATTCTGGTATCATATTCAGCAGCTTTCTTAGCAACTTTTGAAAGAATTGAAAGAGCAGCCAGTGCAGCTACGTCATCAATACCTGACATGCCGGGAACAAAGAGAATAGGTCTTCCCATCTCAGTAGCACGACCGATAGCATTATCAATTTCTTGAATACCAGCGATAGGTCTGACATAGAGACCTTTACCTTTTTTAGCCAGGTTAACCATCACAGCCACTATGATTCCAAAGACGAGAGAGGCAATTAAGCCTACCCATTTCTCATGGTCAAATTGGTTGGAAACAGGGGTAAAGAATTGTGAAGTACCATCTTCATTGTTTGGTAATTCATAAGCAGCAAAAAGCCCTCTGTTATTGGTAGTATAAACTCTATAAGACTTCTGTCTTAGTGTTTTATCTCTATGTTTTTCAACAAGCTTAATCCACTTTTTATCACTAATACCACTGTCTAATGTCTCTTGTAGAGTAATTAAAGATGTATGATAATTGGTAAGAAGTTCTTTTTGATTAGGGTCAGTAGTTGCTTCAAGTTCTGTGTTAAGATTAGCAATTTCTTCAGCTAATAACAGTTTTGATGGGGCTACAAATTTATCTAAGTATAAAGATCTTTCTGTTTTTGCATCAAACCAAACTTGAATTTCAGATGGAACTAAAACTCTATTTGATTCTACATCAAAATGAACTTGAAATTCCATAGGAGCTCTTTCATAACTGATAACATCACTGAAGCTGTTCATTTTTCCCACAACTTTTGAGGTTATAGGAATAAAAAATGGAGAGCCTTCTTTAGCGTATATTTCATAAGAGAAGGTATTTAGTTTTATACCATCTTTAACAAGTGATGATGGGATAAGGGCTTTTAGGATGTTATTAAACTTTAATTCTTGAGAGAAAACGTAAGGTTCTGTTTCAGAATTATTAGTTTTTACAGTAATTTCTGCTTGAATAGTTTCATTTTTATACTCTGCAGGAAGTTTAACTTTTATGATATTGTCTAAATAGAATTCGTGATGATTTAGCAAAGGTTTATCTTGACCTTCAATAGTTAAGGTAATATCAAAAGAAACAAGTTTTTCAGCTTCATTATCCATGAAATCATAGTTAACAATCAAGAAACGCCCCAACTTTTCATAGAAAGAGGTCTTGGTAATTTCCACTGTTGGTTTTTCCCAAACAATAACTTGAGTATCACCTTTATCATTAGGTAAGTCATAAACATTGAATTCGGGAATTCTAGGAGTTCTTGCTACATCAATAATTTGAATTGTTCGACTCTTGCTAAGTGAATTATCATTTATATAATGAACATGTCCACTGTGTGCTTGGATGGCAACAGTATAGTTTGTTACGTTTTGACAATCAAAGACAAATTTAGCGTCTTCGTTTTGTAAATAGTAAACACCATCTTCATTAATAAGTTCTTGTGAGTATTTTTGATAAATTCCTACCTGCTGGTCAAGAGGAATAATGAATGGTTCTCTACCGTTAAAAGGAGTCTCTAGCGTGGCTTCAAAGTACGTTTTTGCATCAGCATGAGTACCTTCAAAGACATAGATAGCAACTTGGCTGGAGTAGCTTCCTGAGTTATCATCCCAATCAAAATTAAGAGAGACAGGAGTGTTTCCATCTTTAATCAAAACAGCATAGATCTCTTCAGCCGGAGCAAAAAGTGGATCACTAATTGGAGTACCGCTAACTACATTAGAAGGTCTTAAATATTTTCTATTTTCGTTAATCGGAACAACACTATAAAAATATTCGACCCCAGTTTTAAGTAGAGCTAATACGTCAACATTGCCTAAGGGGTAGCCGGCATAATTTTCCTCTTCTAACTCTATAGCTTCTAGTCTTTTGTAGTACATACTAGTTTCTATTTCAGAAATAAAGTTAAAGTTGCCATTAGCTCGGGCTAATATTTTCAAATCACGCGGATAACCATTATTGGTTGTTCCAAAGTAATTTGTGCTTTCATCAAGAGGTTTAACTTTCTTGTCAATTACTAATCTTCCGGGAGAAGATTTATCAACAAAAGGTTTGTAACCATTGTCAGAATAACTGATTTCTGTGCCTGCGAAACCAACTACAGGATTCAAAGCAACACTTCCTAAATAGAATAAAGAATCGGGGGTTAAACCACGATACACTCTATATTCTAATATTTTTAAGTTATTTGGTAGCGGTTTCCATTTAAGAACTAGACCGGTACCATCATCGCCGGGTATATCCTCAACGACAAAGTTCTCTACTTTTGCATTTTCAGCTGTAATTTCTGCAGCGAAAAGGCTTAGCGAGAAACTTAGAATTATCAAACATAACACCAGCGACATCCATGTCTTACTATGGCTTTTTTGCATAGATTTCTCCTTATCATTCTAAATAAGCTTTATATAAATAAACTAACATTTAAAAGTATTCTAGAACAATTTAACTTATTAATTCAACTTGTAACCAATATAATAAAGGTCAGAAAAAGATTCAAGCTAAATTAATTAATAATATTTTAGCAAGAGAAAAGGGAGCCTTTTAAGCTCCCTTTATCTATATTAATTTATATTTTCTACGCAATCCAACCTTTAAAAGTGTCTGCTAAGAATTGGAGTCTTCCAATGAGAAGAGATATACGCGCCATCACGGTGTAACCGAATGAAGCACCGAATCCGATCATCATATACCAAATTCCAATCTTAGAGAACTTCCCGTAAGCTCCGGTATGAGCCTTGGAGAAGAAGAAGTAGAAGAGCACAGTAATGGTTCCTAAGAAAATCAAGAAGATATTGAAGTTCTCAATCGGAATCATAGCTTGTCGTACTTGTACTAAAACTACAGAGTTCATGCTCAAAGTAACACCGGCACCGACCATACCCATAGAAATAGCTATAGGATATCTGGATAACCAGCCCCAGTTTCTACTAAATCTAAACCAGAACATGATTCCGACTATTACCGGGATTATGAAAATAAACTTATGTTCAACAAATAGTCTCTGTAATACAAAAGGCTCAAATGAGTTTTTGTAAATAAGAGGAATACCGTATCCCATTGAAACGCCAACTAATAAATATTCTGAAAATCTATAAGCAGGGTTATCTTTATACAGGAATGAGAAAATTGAAAGGGTTAAAAGAACCGCAATAATTTCGCCTAATATTGTCATGTTTCCTCCTTATAGGACCTTATTCTGTTTTCTCTTTTCTAAGAAGTAACCAATGTTACCTAAGATTATAAAGAGAATGATTAAAATATGGGCAACAGATTGTGCATTCATGCCAAGACGAGCCATTTTGAAAGATGAAGGCACGTTATCAGATGTGATATCTAAGTTTGCCAACATTTGTTCAGTAGGGTTATCTAGCTGACCTTTAGAGAAGGTGATATTGTTCATAGCGAACATATCTACTAAGTTTTCATATTCAGCAGCACCTTTTAAGCCGGCAGTCATACCAACGCACTGTCCTGATTGTAAGTAGGGATATTGGTCAGCTGCCATCACAGCAGTAAGCCCAACAGCAACATTTACACCAAAACGAGGTCTTGCATAAACCATCCAGGAAAGCCCATGATCGCTACCTGATGTTTGAAAAATAAGATTCATTTGGGTATAGTTTCTAATAGCTGTATCTCTGTACATTGGTAAGTTCTCAATTCTGTTACCATCAGAGTCAGTTTCCACAGCATTAGCGATATCATCACCCATGCCAAGAATGATAGGCAGATAAATAGCAGCCGGTTTATAGCCGATATTTACATAGTCCTTACCTCTTTCGATAACTCTACCTGATTTCTGAATTTCTTCGGTAACTACAGATAATGCTTCTTCAATAAGAGGCACAGCTGAAGGGAAAAGAGTAAAAGTAAAGAAGGGAACTCTTCTGTAGATACAGTGCCTCATCAAAGCAACTTCCATAGGAAAGAGCTCAGGCATAGTGGCTGCATCGTGGAAAAAGGCTATAAAGACAGCTCTATCAAGTGTGTAACCAAGCGCTTCATCTTCACTAATTATACCATCACCGTCTAAATCATCAGCTCTTACATAAGGTGAGTAAGAGTCAACTAATTGGTAGAGATTTTCTACAGGTGTTGTCGTATATGTCATTGAATTAAAAGGAAAAATAAGTGGCATAATAATAGCTACAGCTATGAATATAAACACATATCTTCTATCTAAGCTTTGTAGGTTTTTAATAAAATTCATATTCCCTCCTATTAAT
>JBAYZI010000157.1:0-5878 GCA_041672585.1 Cloacimonadales bacterium (SeqCode)
TAATCCTTTGGCTGAGAACTATTTAGAGAACTTACACGAAATAGCCACTAAATTAGCAGGAAGTATGGAGCAATGAACATCGTAGAATTTGAAGACGTAAACTTTAATTATGATAACAGTGCTATCTTGAGTGATATCAACTTCGTTATTGAGAAGAATGATTTTGTGGCGATTGTTGGTCCTAACGGAGGTGGTAAATCGACTCTGCTGAAGTTAATCTTAGCCCAATTATCCCCAACCAAAGGGAAGATTAAGGTATTCGGCAATAAGAACTATAAATCTTTAGAAAAGATAGGCTATGTTCCTCAATTTATTACTCATCAAAGTGATTTCCCGCTTCGTTTAATAGACATGGTGTTGCAAAGTAAACTGAGAAGTAATTCTCTTTTTGCTCGCTATTCTAAGAGTGATAAACAAAAAGCACAAAAGATTTTGGATAGACTTCAAATTGGAGAATTCAAAGATAGGTTTCTTGCCGAATTATCAGGTGGACAACGTCAGCGAGCTTTAATTGCCCGTGCTTTAATTGATGACCCCCAATTATTAATCTTAGATGAACCTACAGCTTCCGTGGATATTACAGTTGAAAAGGACATCTATGAAATACTTAAAGACTTAAACAAAGATATGACTATAATTCTGGTTACTCATGATGTTAATTTTGTCTCTAAATATGTAAATAAAGTCTTCTGTATAAATAGATATTTGCATACCCATAAGCTTGATGAACTGGAAAGTCATAATGCTGAAGAAGCTTATAATAACTCAATGAAAATAATAACTCATAAGTGTGGTTTGTAAGATGGAATTCTTTCATTCATTAGCAACAGTAGCATTTCTTAGGAATGCTTTATTGGCAGGAATCCTGGCAAGCATTGTCTGTGGTACTATCGGAAGTTTGGTTGTGGTCAAGAGAATCTCATTTGTCAGCGGAGCCATTGCCCATTCAGTTTTAGGAGGCATAGGATTAGCCTATTTTCTTGGCGTCTCACCTATTCTCGGCGCTTTTGTCTTTGCTATTTTAGCTGCAGTTTTGATTAGTTACGTTAAACAGCGAAAGAAACAGAATGAAGATACTGTGCTAAGTGCTTTTTGGGCAGTCGGAATGGCAATCGGTATTATCTTTATGTCCAAAACACCTGGCTACAACGCCAATCTGATGAGCTATCTCTTTGGCAATATTTTGTTAGTTTCTAATAGTGATTTATTGTCGCTTTTACTTCTTGTTATCGTTATTATTTCCACTGTAGTAATCTTTTACAGACAATTCATAGCCATTATCTTTGATGAAGAATTTGCCAGATTGAAGAAGATAAAAGTGGATTTTATGTACACACTACTTCTGATTTTAATATCGTTAAGTGTTGTGATTTTAATCAGAATTGTCGGTATTATTCTTGTTATAGCTTTGTTAACACTGCCGGCCGCTATCTCACGTTTCTTTAATAGGTCAATAGGTGGGATGATGTTCTGGGCTTCTATTCTGGGGCTGGTCTTCACTATTTTAGGACTTTGGATATCTTATGTGTTAGACCTTCCTACCGGCTCTGTCATCATTGTTTTGGCAGGATTAACCTATATTATTGGCTCATTCATTAAAAAGTAGAGACGTAACATTTTGCGTCTCTAACATTTTGCAACTTTAATCTTATATTGTTTCAAGAATAAACAGTTTCATGGGTTCACTTTTCCCTTTTAACTCAACATTGTCGTGAAAGCTGAAACTACTGAACAATTCACTTGAGAGGCGAGAAAGAGTTGCCTCAGAGATAGTCAAACGATTTGGTAGCGAAGCTTTTTCCACTCTGGCTGCAATGTTTACTGTGTCCCCGATTACGGTGAGATCTTTGCGATCTACAGTTCCCACATCACCTTGTAAAACAAGTCCACTGTTGATTCCGATGCGAATTGCAATTGGACTTTGCCCAGCTTCTTTACGTACCCTGTTCAGCTCGGGAATGCCGGTATTCAGAATACGAATAGCACTGCGGACAGCATCGTTAGCATCGGTGAACACTGCCATAATGGCATCACCAATGAATTTATCTATATCACCATAGCATTCGCGAGTGATTACATCGCAGATACCAAAGAGGTCATTTAGCAATTGTACAACTTTTTCCGGAGGATTAACTTCCGAAAAACCTGTAAAATTAACCACATCTAAATAAAGCACACTGAGTTCCAGGATGCGTGGCACATTATGCTGACCGCCTGACTTTACCCGATTCCTAACATCGCTGTAGGTAGTAGAAGATACATACTTGCGGATTAAAGTATCAAACTTTTCCTGCATTATACGGAGATCTTCCTGAACGCTAATATCCCGAAAAACTTCAATCGCTGCTACAACCACACCTTTTTCATCCCTAAAAGTAGAAACATGGGTTTGCACGGGAAACCGCTTACCATCTTTGGATTTTGGATAAACTTTGGCAATGGAGCTTTCGCCATGGGTAATTGCCTTGAGAATAGGACAAGCTGAACGACAGAGCAGCACTCCGTTTTCATCAATATGGTTTAGGATATCATCTTTGCAACTATGCCCAACTACCTCTTCCGCAGAATAACCGGTCATTAGTTCGGCAGCTTTGTTCCAAAAAAGAATTACCCGTTTGGGGTTAACTACATACACACCATCATAAAGGCTGTTTAGGGTACGGTAAAGCTCGGAGGAAGGGTTTTGCAGATCATCCAGAAATTTCATGGTTTTTCCTTTTTTACCACTCATGGGTAGCTGTGTTTGTATTATTAATGTTTACTTTATTTTGTTTAATCTAGATATACAACTTATAGGAACAGATGTTTTTTGTCAATGAGCTTTTCTTACACACTGGTAACACGCCATTTAAAGATGATTGTAAGTTAATTTAATGTTTTACTTATTGCGAAAAGACGAACTATTATTTCTCAGCTATTTATTTCCAATTTTCAAGATTATTTATATTTCAAGGCTAAAATCTCTCTTAAAGTCAGAATGCTCATTACGAAAAACATAGCCTAGCGGATTCCTGACAATTGTCGTATTATGAAGTTTTATCATAGAAAAGTCGTGAGAGTGCCCACATACCCAAAGAGCAATTTGGGGATATATTTCTATTAAATCATCGAGATTAGTACAAAAAGCTTCTCTTAATGGTGAAAAACGTCTATCCAGAGTAATAGTAGAAAATGAAGGCAAATGGTGCGTCATAACAACTATTTTTCCGGCAAATGGCTTTTCTAATTCAGTAACTATAAAATCAAGTGATTGCCTGTGTAACGAATTTGTATCTTCTACAGATATATAGATTTTCTCCGGTTCTCTTGATTTGATAGCGTGATAATCATTTAGTTTAGCCCCAATTAAACGCTTATTTTGCAAAGAAACCTTACTCCAAAGAGTGGAGACAATGAACTTTACTCCCTTATAAATATAAGCAGAATTATTTAATTTGAGAATATTATCTCTAACCCACTTCTGATATTGGGGATAAGCGTAATCAAGATAACTTCCGTAATATTCGTGATTTCCCATGGTTGTTATTATCAAGGGGAAGTTTGGCGAAACATCATTATAAAAAGCTTCAGCGTGAGAAGAACTCATATCCGGCACAATATCACCGGCAATAAGTAAAACATCACCTGTTGGGATAATAGGATTGTCTATTAACCATTGTCTGTTTTGCTCAAAATCTAAATGAAGATCAGAGATTATTTGAATATGCATGAGATAAGCTCCTTTTATAGCTTCTTACAGGGCAGCTAGTATTTACTTAGTAGAAGAATGAATCTTCGGATTTAAAATGTAATGGGTGGCTCTACCCTTACCTTTTTTGGTTAATAAACCTTCATTTGCCATTTCAGTTAAAAGTTCAGAAGTCTTTGAACTTTTAAAATCAGTCGATTCCATCGCTTTTTTTCTGGTAATTTTGTTATTATCTAATAGATAGAGTAATATATTCTGCTTTCCTTTAGTTAATCGTTCATAATCGTTCACAAGACTTCGTAATCGTTCATAATCGTCCGTATCTGTCGCTAATCGTTCATAATCGTCCGCGGTTCTCTCGTATTCCCTCGTGATTCTCCCGTAATCGTCCGGCATTGTCTGTAATCGTCCGCGAATCGTCCACGAAAGATGTTTTATCTTTAGCTTTTACTTCGTTTGGGATAACTCTGAACAGCTTTATATCTATAAAGTCATTTTCCTCTGTAATTTCAGGAGTTGCTAATCCTGCTTTTTCGCAAGACTGAATAATTCTACTTATTCCGCTTCCCCACTGTTCTATTAAACCAAGCTCTTTAAAAACCCTTGCTATAGTATGATTTCGAACTTCACTTCTTCCGCTAAAGAGGTTTGCAAATGTTAAGTTTCGTGGTAATGAACCCGGGGAGAGTATATATCCAAGCATATAATATTTCCTGAAGTTCTTCTAATCTAAATATATTCAAAATCCTGATATGATTATTTATTATTTTCTTTAATTACTTTGCATGGATTTCCGAAGGCGATCACATTATCAGGAATATCTTTTGTAACCAAACTATTAGCTCCAACAATGGAATGGTTACCTATTGTTTTTTCTTGTAATATAGTTGATCCAGTTCCAATTAGATTAATTATACCTACATTAACACTACCTGATACATTAACTCCTGGGTTAATGATATTATAAGAACCTATTATAGTATCATGTCCTACAGTTGTATTGAGATTAAATAAATTAAAAGAACCAATTTCGATATCTGTGGTAAAACTGCACCCAGCTGTAATAATATTTCCAATTCCCATATTTATATTTGCCCAATCACCTGTTGCATTTGGATGTATTAGATTTGGAAAGTGGAAATTTCTAAATTTATCTGTTATTATTTTCAATAACTTAGGTGTACCTACCCCAAAAGCAAAGTTTGTATATTTACTTACTTCTCCTAAGATAACCTCTTCTTCATAGATTGTATATTTTTTTTTTACCAATTGTTAACTGACCTGCTGTTCTATCGATAAAACCAATAAATCTAAATTTCTTCTCTACTTGATTAATCTCATTGATTAAAAAAAGAATTTCTTTTGCTAAGCCACCAGAACCAATAATATATAAATCTTTCATAATTCCTCTTTATTTTGATAACCGTTAAACAAATTATATTTCCTTTTAAGTTACATTAACTTGAAACAATAACATTCATATTTTCAAACCATTAAGCTTTCTTCAGCCTAATGGAATATCATTTATTTTTACAAATCCCTATACCATGTATATCCATTTAATTAATGTAATCTAATTTAGTCAATAACATTTTAAGAAAACACTGAATGAGTAACTAAAAATAATCCTCAAGATGTTGCATCTCTGTGCCATACACTAGATGTAAGCTCCTGTTTCGTTCATTTTTCGAAGACAGATTGGCTTACTAAAGGAGGTCGCAAGAGAGTAGTAAGAAAAAAGGGCGGAAAATGTTCCGCCCTTACATATTTGTTTTCAATTGCTAATTGCTCATTGCTAATTGCTAATTGATGAAGTTTACTTCATTAAAATCATCTTGTTGGTTTTTGAATATGAACCATTTTTCATTCTGTAAAAGTAAACGCCTGATGAAACGTTCTTACCGTTGTTATCAGTACCGTTCCAAACTACAGTGTGAGTTCCTGCATTCTGAGAATCATTAACCAGTGTTTTCACTTTCTGACCAAGCATGTTATAAACATCAATGGTAACATTTCCGGCTTTTTCAACAGAGTAACTAATTGAAGTTTCAGGGTTGAATGGATTTGGATAGTTAGCATGTAAAGCTGTTTTAACAGCAGGTGCTGAAGTGTCATCATTGTCTGTTCCACCTGGTGAAACAACTTTGAAGTCATCTAACATGAAGACAAATGAGTCGTTAGAAACACATT
>JBAYZI010000158.1:0-5864 GCA_041672585.1 Cloacimonadales bacterium (SeqCode)
GAAGATATTGACGATTTAGGAGATATTGATCAATTTCCGGAAGAAGTATGTCGTGAACAGCAATTAGAAAATGATGTAGCTCAGTGGAAGGACAAGTATGTGCGCACTATGGCAGAATTTGAGAACTTTAGAAGAAGAACTCAGAAAGAGAAATCTGATTGGATCAAAAGTTCTAATGAAGAGATTCTCTTATCAATCTGCGATATTATGGACAACTTTGAGAGAGCAATGGGGCAGATGAAGGACGAGCATCATGAAGATCCCTTCATCAAGGGTATTGTGCAGATAAAACAGCAATTAGATAATCTGCTTATTAGAGAACATGTAGTAAAGATAGAGAGCGATGGGGCAGAGTTTGACCCTGCAATTCACGAAGCATTAGCTCATATTCCTGCAGATGTAGAAGAAAACAAAGTAGTAGCTGTGATTCAGAATGGCTACAAATTATATGATAAAATAATCAGAACAGCCAGAGTAGCTGTTTCTAATGGGCAACCTCTTGAATGCCCACAAAAACAAAATAATAACAATAAACAATAAGGTGGAGGTAGATAATGGGAAAAATAATCGGAATAGATTTAGGAACAACTAACAGTTGTGTATCCGTAGTTGAAGGTGGAAAAGCTGTCGTAATCACAAATGCAGAAGGTTCAAGAACTACACCTTCAGTTGTTGGTTTTACAAAAGATGGTAATAGAGTTATAGGTAAGTTAGCTAAAAACCAAGCTATCACTAACCCAATAAATACAATCTCTTCAATTAAGAGATTCATGGGTAGAGCTTTTGGTGAAGTTTCCAACGAAATTAATCAAGTTCCATACAAAGTAATTTCAGGTGTTAGAAACCAAGCAGCTGTACATATAGATGTAGAAAATAAAGATTTTACTCCTCAAGAGATTTCTGCTCTTATCTTAACAAAGATGAAAGAGACTGCAGAAGAGTATCTTGGAGAGAAAGTTACAGAAGCTGTTATTACAGTTCCTGCTTACTTTAATGATGCCCAACGTCAAGCAACTAAAGATGCCGGAAAGATCTCCGGATTAGACGTAAAAAGAATAATTAATGAACCGACTGCCGCAGCTCTTGCTTATGGTGTCGAAAATAAAAAAGAACAAAAGATTGTTGTTTATGACTTAGGTGGCGGTACTTTTGACGTCTCTATCTTAGATATTTCTGACGGTGTGGTAGAAGTTCTTTCCACTAATGGTGATACTCACTTGGGTGGAGATGACTTTGATAAGAGAATTATCGACTGGATGTTAGCTGAATTTAAGAAACAAGAAGCTATGGACTTAACAGGCGATCCAATGGCAATGCAAAGATTGAAAGAAGCTGCTGAGAAAGCTAAAATAGAGCTTTCCGGTACTCAAACAACAAATATCAACTTGCCTTTTATCACTGCAGACGCTTCAGGTCCTAAGCATTTAAACCTTAACCTAAATAGAAGTGAATTCAATAGATTAGTTTCTGATTTAGTTGAGAGATCTTTAGAGCCATGTAAGAAAGCTATGAAAGATGCCGGAATCGCTCAAAAAGATATCAATGAAGTACTTCTCGTAGGTGGATCAACTCGTATTCCTGCTGTACAAGAAGCTGTAGAAGCTTACTTTGGCAAGAAAGCAAATAAGAGCGTGAATCCTGACGAAGTGGTAGCTGTAGGTGCTGCAATTCAAGGTGGAATCCTTAGTGGTGATTCTAATATGACTGATGTTCTTCTCCTTGATGTAACTCCTCTTTCTCTCGGAATCGAAACTCTGGGTGGCATCTCAACCGTGCTAATTCAAAGAAATACTACTATTCCTACTAAGAAGAGTCAAATTTTCTCAACTGCTGTGGATAGCCAACCTGCTGTTGATATCAAGGTTCTTCAAGGTGAAAGAAAGATGGCTAACGATAATAAAGTGCTTGGCAACTTCCAGCTTGTCGGTATTGCTCCGGCTCCACGTGGAATACCTCAAATTGAAGTTACTTTCGATATAGATGCTAACGGTATTATCAATGTTACTGCTTCTGATAAGGGAACAGGCAAAAAACATTCGATAAAGATTGACAGAGCAGGCACACTTTCAGAAGATGATATCGAAAAAATGGTAAAAGATGCTGAATTGCATGCTGACGAAGATAAGCAAAAAGCTGAAAAGATAATTTCTCGCAATGAGTTGGATTCTGTAATCTTCTCAACTGAAAAAGCTATTAAGGATTATGGCGATAAAGTTTCTCCTGAAGAGAAGAAAGCTGCTGAAGAAGCTGTAGCAGAAGCAAAGAAGGTTCATAACAATATGGATTTAGCTACTGAAGACTACACTAAAGCTAAAGATGAATTAGCTCAGAAAGCTCAAAAGATAGGCGAAGCTATGTATGCCGATATGCAGAAAGAACAACAAGGTGCTGAAGGTGGCGTGAATCCTGAAGATTTCGCTCAACAACAACAGCAACAACAACAAGGTCAGCAAGATCAAGACGGTCCAATAGACGCAGATTTTGAAGTTGTTGACGATGACGAAGATGATAAATAACTAAATAGATAACTTAGAATCAGGGAGTGGGTTAAACTGCTCCCTGATTACAACAAATCATTGACAGTGAATATCGATAAAAGAATTGATGATTTGTTTATCAATATTCATTAAATAAGAGAGGCAAGATGGCAAAAAGAGATTATTATGAAGTCCTTGGTGTAGAGAAAGATGCATCTGACTCAGAGATAAAGAAAGCTTATAGAAAACTAGCAATGAAATACCACCCGGATAAAGCCGGTGATGATAAAGAAGCGGAAGAGAAATTCAAAGAAGCTTCAGAAGCTTACGAAGTTCTAAGCGATGATGATAAAAAAGCACGTTATGATCAACACGGTCATGCCGGATTAGAAGGAGCCTTCGGACAAGGTGGCTTCAACTGGAGCGATTTCAGCCATGCCGGTGATTTCTCTGATCTCTTCGGAGAGGGAGGCTTCTCCAGTATTTTTGAATCATTCTTCGGTGGTTTCGGAGGTGGCGGTCAAACTCGTGGCGGACGCGGAGCAAGACCCAACAGAGGCGAAGATCTGCAGATTGAGATATCAATTACTTTGAAAGAAGTAAATGATGGAGCAGAGAAAAAGATCAAAGTTAAAGTAAAAGATAGCTGTGATAAGTGTAAGGGTTCAGGCTCAGAAGACGGTAATACTGAAACATGTGCTCAATGTAACGGTCAAGGGCAAGTTAGACAGGTTAGAGAATCATTGTTTGGCAAGATTCAAACAGTGGGCGAATGTCCTGCTTGTAATGGAAAAGGTAAAGTCATTAAAAACAAATGCACCAAATGTAATGGAGCAGGCAGAATAGATGCTTTCAAAGAGATAAAAGTTAAGATACCTGCAGGCATTGATGATGGACAATACTTCCGTCTCAGAGGTCAAGGCAATGTTGGATTTAATAATGGCGAGCCTGGAGATATCATTGTGCTTGTGCATATTAAAGAGCATGATTTGTTTGAAAGAGATGGAGCTAATCTGGTCATAGATTTCCCTGTTAGTTTTTCGCAAGCTGCTCTTGGTGATGAAGTTAAAGTACCTACTATTAATGGTAAGATTAAGCTTAAAGTCCCTGAAGGAACTCAATCCGGTAAAGTCCTAAGACTTAGAGGACAAGGTTTACCGCATGTTAATTCAACTTACAAAGGTGATCTCTATGTTAAATTAATGGTGATAACCCCTACCAAACTCTCTTCCCGCGAAAAAGAACTTTTGCAAGAACTTAAGACTTTTGATAGCGATAAAAAGATGAAACCGGGAAAAGGTTTCTTTGATAAATTAAAAGAGTTTTTATTCTAATTTTAAGTATGGGGCAGATTTAATTTCTGCCCTTTCACTTTTTAAGGAAAGAAAATATGCCCTGTTTTTACACTCCTAAACTAACTAATGAGAGCAAACTGATAACCATCTCAGGTTCTGAACATCACCATATTACACGCGTGTTTCGCTTCAATGAAGGAAAAGAGATTAATCTTAATTCAGGAAATGGTGTTTATGCTCAAGCAAAAATAGTGGAAGTTACTAAAAAAGAGCTGACTTGTGAGATTCTGAAATTCATTCCTAAAGAGAAGTATTCACCCAAAATTGCTGTTGCTTTCTCACTTCTCAGGAACAAGAATGATCTGCTGATAGTAGAAAAACTTACTGAATTGGGTGTTACTGAACTATTTCCTTTTGAATCAGAATATTCTGTCAGGAAAGCTTCAACCAACACAACCGATAAATTCTTAACAACTGCTATTGAAGCTATAAAGCAGTGTGATAACAGCTATTTACCTATAATTAATGAGACAAAATCACTTGCTAAACAACTTCAATTCATAAAAGAGAAGAACTATAAAACTATTGTGGCTTCAGAAATTGAACAATCTAAAACCTTAAAAGAGCTGTTTTCCGAGAAAATAGAAGAGAATATCTGCCTTCTAATTGGACCGGAAGGAGGGTTTTCAGGGCAGGAATTTACTTACTTTGCTGAACAAAACTATACTCAAATTAAACTAGGTGTCAATATTCTTCGAGCAGAGACTGCAGCAATTTGCGCCTTGTCTCAACTCATCACCTTTCTACTGTAAAGAACTAAATATGATAACAAACTACTAAATTTCAGGATTCATATTCCTCACTTTTCCTAATAAGGCTGCTACAGCCGGATAAATATCCATATTCTCAACCACAACACCGTCAGGAACAACTAACTTCTTAGGCGTGAAGTTCCAAATTCCCTTAATCCCTGCATCAACCAAAGCATTAGCTAACTTCTGTGAATTCTTAGCCGGAGTAGTTATTATGGCAATCTTAACTTCTAATATCTCTATCACATCTTTTAGCTTTTCCATGGGGTAAACTTTTATATTATTAATTCTTTTATCAGCTTTGTTGGGATCATTGTCAAAAGCTACAACAATCTGCAATCCTGCAGTAGAAAAACCTTCATAATTCAATAGTGCGTTACCCATATTGCCAACCCCGATCAGGCACGCATCTGTCAAATTATCCCAGTCTAAAAACTCTATGCAAGCCCGAAGCAGAGAATCAACTTGATGCCCTCTTTTAGGTATTCCGCGCACGCCTGTTAGAGCTAAATCTTTACGAATCTGTGTATGGTGTATATCTAAAAATCGTGATAACTCAGAAGCAGAGGTGTACTCTTGCCCTTTACGTTGCATCGACCTTAATATATAGATATACTTAGGAAATCTTCTTAATGTTAAATCTGAAATTTCTTGTGTCATAGTTTTGAACTACTCCTTTGATAATAATAATTATATATCGATATTATATGTCAAGAACTTTTTTATGTAAATATTAATTACTGACTAAGAACGGTTTTAATCTTTGTTTTTAGGGTGTAAATTCCTTAGAAGTAAAATGCCAGGAAGGTGTATTAAAAGTGAAAAGGATTGATTTTAAGAGTTATTAATAATCACTGTGCTTATTGTTAATTGGTTCAACTATTTGCTCTCTCTAGCACATTTCTTAAAGAGAGAGGACTATTCACTAAATTAAGCAAAATATCGATATATCTTTCACTACTTCTTTAAATGATGGGCAAACTTAGAAGCTTTTCCAACACTTCTTTTCTTATTATTTAGATTTTACTAAATATTCTTCCTGTAATAGAACATATAAGAAATTAATCAGAATTAAGAATGAAGTTGAGATTTATTTGTTCAGAAAGTAGAAGTTATCTCTAAAATAAAAAAGCCTGCATTAAGCAGGCGTAAAACAATGGTGGACCCAGAGGGAATCGAACCCCCGACCGTCCGGTTATGAGCCGGAAGCTCTACCAACTGAGCTATAGGTCCATTTATATTTAATATCTTTAACAAATTTGTTTAGTCAAAATGGAAAA
>JBAYZI010000159.1:0-5773 GCA_041672585.1 Cloacimonadales bacterium (SeqCode)
TCTTTAAGATTCACCAAGATATCTATTTCGGGAATATCAGCCTGTAACTGATCAAAGTAGCGCTTGACTAAGCAACCGGTAACAATAAGAGTTTTGCATTTCCCCTCTTCCTTCATCTTAGCAGCCTCGAAAATAGTTTGAATCCCTTCTTCTTTAGCATCATTAATAAAACCACAAGTGTTGATGATGATTAATTCAGCTTGGGTAATATCTTCAATAGGTTTATAGTTAGCTGATTCAGTAAGAAAAGCAAATATCTCACTATCAATGAGATTCTTAGGACAACCCAAACTAATCAGATGATAATATTTAGCCATATTACTCCGTTACAGATTTATTAAGTTGGTTATAAATGCTAATCAAATTTTCGACTGCATTGGTTGGAGTTATTTCTCCGGATAAAACCTCTTTTTTGAGTGAAGGCATTCTCTCTTTGATATCTTTATTCTGGTAGAAGTTACTGATTAAGTAGTCATGCACCATAGAGTTGACCCAGGTCATAATTTGGTCATTGCGTCGTTTAGAGAAAAAACCATTCTCTTGAACTATCTCTTTAAATTTGGTAATAATTCGCCATATTTCCGGCAATCCTTCACCGGTTAGGGCTGAACATGTAAAGGCTCGCGATTGCCAGCCAGGTGTCGAAGGTGATAGATAATGCAGAGCTGTAGAATATTCGCCTTTGGCTAATTTAGCCCGCGAAATATTATCTCCATCTGCCTTATTAACTACGATAGCATCGGATATTTCTATCACACCTTTCTTAATGCCTTGCAGTTCATCTCCTGCTCCGGCTATTTGCAAGAGTAAGAAGAAATCAACCATATCTCTGACTGTTATTTCATTTTGCCCTACACCAACAGTTTCTACCAAGATAACATCATAGCCAAAAGCTTCACACAAGAGAATAGTTTCTCGTGTTTTACGCGTAACACCACCAAGTGAACCACCTGAAGGAGAAGGTCTTATGAAACAATCTTGCTCCCGCGAAAGGGTCTCCATTCTGGTCTTATCTCCTAAGATACTCCCTTTGGTTACACTGCTAGAAGGATCAATTGCCAATACTGCAACGTGGTAGCCGAGAGAGAGCAGATAGAGTCCGAACTTCTCAATAAAGGTACTCTTACCGGCTCCGGGGACACCACTTATGCCCACTCTGATTG
Organism: Cloacimonadales bacterium (SeqCode); assembly: GCA_041672585.1. Lineage (GTDB taxonomy): Bacteria > Cloacimonadota > Cloacimonadia > Cloacimonadales > JAFGVF01 > JAEKNW01. Next base: position 1,164 of record JBAYZI010000159.1, read on the forward strand.
CGTTTCCCGTTTTAGGCAGTATCTCTCTTATGACCTCTTGAGAAAGATGCAAGTGTTTAGGAGAATTGCTTTCGATTAGAGTAATAGCTCTAGCTAAAATAGTCTTATCTTTTTGCAATATCCCTTGCACATAATCATTTATAGTTAAGTTGGTTCTTCTTATTGATTTGTAAGTTCGTTGAGATGAAGCTTGAGAATTAGGCAAACCATCATGATTAACCCCTTTTCCGGGCATTGTTGAGGTAGAATATTCTGTTCCTCCATCCTTTGGAACCCATTCAGGTCTAATTTTCTTAATAATAGTATCCTCGCTCTAAAAAGAGAGAGCAGTAGAATTAATAATTAATCAAAACACTTAACACTACTAACTCTCTCAATTATATATATTTAGTAACCTAATCTTTCATTAAGTATTTTCATAATTACTTTAGCAGCATGCGGAAGCACAGTTCCGGGACCGAATATAGCAGCAGCACCCTGCTCATATAAGAAATCATAATCCTGTGAAGGAATAACTCCACCAACAGTAACCATAATATCTTCTCTTCCCAGCTTTTTAAGTTCTTCTAACAAAGCAGGAAGCAACACTTTATGACCTGCTGCCAAGGAACTCATGCCTACTATATGTACATCATTTTCCACTGCTTGCTTGGCTGTCTCGGCAGGAGTCTGGAAAAGAGGTCCGACATCGACATCAAAGCCCATATCGGCATAGGCGGTAGAAACGACTTTAGCACCTCTATCGTGTCCATCTTGGCCCATTTTAGCAACCATGATGCGTGGACGACGTCCTTCATGTTCTTCAAACTCATCAGTCATTTTTCTAACTTCATCAACCTCATCTGTTTTAGCATATTCAGTGCTATATACATTAGAAATTAATTTATTATTAGCTTGATGTCTTTCAAATACTTTTTCCATAGCGTCTGATATTTCTCCTAAAGTAGCACGCACACGAGTTGCTTTAACTGCTAAATCTAAGAGATTTCCCTCTCCGGTTTTAGCTGCTTTAGTAAGAGCATCAAGTGCTTGTTTAACCTGTTCACTATCTCTTTCAGCTTTGAGTTTATCTAAGCGTTTGAGCTGAGATACTCTAACTGAACTGTTATCAACTTCTAAGATTTCGATAGGTTCTTCTCTGTCCAAACGATATTTATTGATTCCGACAATTGTTTCTCTATTGGAGTCTATCTTAGCTTGTCTGCGAGCTGCAGCTTCTTCAATTCTTAGCTTAGGAAGTCCGGTTTCAATAGCCTTAGTCATTCCACCTAACTCTTCAACCTCTTGGATATGTTTCCAACCAAGTTGCAGAAGTTCATTGGTAAGAGCTTCCAAATAGTAAGAACCGCCCCAAGGGTCAACTACATCACAGATACCTGTTTCACTTTGTAAGAATAGCTGTGTGTTTCTGGCTATTCGAGCTGAGGCATCTGTTGGCAAAGCAATAGCTTCATCTAAAGCGTTGGTATGCAAGGATTGAGTTCCGCCCATAGTAGCAGAAAGAGCTTCAAGACAAGTTCTGGTGATATTATTATAAGGATCTTGTTCTGTCAAACTCCAACCGGAAGTTTGGGAGTGAGTTCTGAGAGCTAAAGATTTAGGATTCTTAGGATTGAATTGCTTTACAATCTTGGACCATAATAATCTGGCTGCACGAAGTTTTGCCACTTCCATGAAGTAGTTCATCCCTTCACCCCAGAAGAAGGATAAGCGAGGCGCAAGTTTATCAATATCGATACCTGCGTCAATTCCTGTTCTAATATATTGCAAACCATCAGCAATGGTGTAAGCCATTTCTAGGTCGGCAGTAGCACCGGCTTCTTGCATGTGGTAACCAGAAATTGAGATACTATTGAATTTAGGCATAAACTTAGAGGTAAACTCAAAGATATCTGCAATAATTTTCATAGAACCTTCAGGTTTATAGATATAGGTATTTCTCACCATATACTCTTTAAGAATATCGTTCTGAATAGTACCGTTAAGCTGTTCCCATTTCACACCTTGCTCTTCAGCAGCTACGATATAGAATGCCATAATAGGCAAAACTGCACCGTTCATAGTCATAGAAACAGACATTTTATCTAAAGGAATACCATCAAAGAGAACCTTCATATCGAGAATTGAGTCAACTGCCACACCGGCTTTTCCCACATCACCAACTACGCGTTCGTGATCAGAATCATAACCTCTATGAGTAGCAAGGTCAAACGCAATTGAGAGACCTTTTTGCCCCATGGCTAAGTTTCTCCGGTAAAAGGCATTAGATTCTTCAGCAGTGGAGAATCCGGCGTATTGTCTGATAGTCCACGGTCTAGTAACATACATTGAGGCATAAGGACCTCTTAAGAAAGGAGCAATCCCGGACATATAGCCAAGATGTTCCATATCAACAAGATCAGCCTGAGTATAAAGAGGTTTTACACAAATCTTCTCATTAGTATCCCAGTATAATTTAGCGTATGACTTACCTGTCTCTTTTTCTACATTTTTCTGCCAATTAGCTAAATTACTCTCTTTTTTCTGTGAATCTAACTTTATATTTTTGAAATCTGGTTTTTTAATCATTTTCTACACCCCCACTTTACTCAGTAAGTTGTTCAAAACAGTGTAACAATCAGCTTTGAGATGAATGAACTCCTCTACCCCTGCTTCCTTAAAAGTTTCAATATGCTCTTTAGGATAGCCGGCAAGAACGATTGTCAAATCATTGTTCTTAGCTTTTAAATCTGCTACAAATTGAGGAACCAACTCTTGATAGGCATCATCAGTTGCGCAAATACAAACAAACTTGGAGTTTGATTTTAAGGCAGCTTCCACCATTTTATTAACATCGGTGAAGAAGTTGTCGCATAATACTTTAAAAGCACCAACTTCAAAGAAGCCTTTAACAAAGTCTGCACGTGGTTTTAGCTCAGCTAAAGAACCATAATTAGCCATAAAGAGAGAAGGTCTCACTTTAGCACTTTCTACTTTGGTTCTGAGTTCTTCTATTTTGGTAGTAGCTCTTTGTTGAGTAATTGGAGTAACTTTTAGTGGTTCAGCTTGTTCCCACATGTTAGCATTTACTTCTGCTATGGTTCCGTTTTCTAAGAAGAATTGGCTAATCTCGTCTAAGATAGTCTTCCCATTATCTTCAGAATCATCACAGCAACAACTGCATTCATCTGCCTGACAATCTTCTCTATTCTCAATTAGATCATAGATTTTGGAGATTCTTGTTTCTATCTTAGCATCTAAAGCAGCTTCATCAAAGAGAAGCTCTTTCTCTTCTAAATTAGCAAACATATTGGTTCCAATAACCACATCTTTACGACTGCCAACATTGCGAATTTTCTCCGCAGCAACGCCATAAATATCATCCTGAACCAAATCATTCTCAAGTGAAACAAGAATGCCGCCTTCAGCTTCATAAGTTTGGAATTGCTCCCATGCTTTTTGAGCTATTTCAGCAGTCATTGCTTCTATATACCAAGAACCACCGGCAGGATCGATAACTCTATAAAGATTAACTTCTTCATTGACAATTATCTGTTGATTGCGGGCTATTCTGCGAATAAACTGAATAGGTCTGGCTTTAAGACTATCTAAGTGAGTAACTTGCAAAGAATCAATTCCACCAAGAACAGCAGAGAATGTCTCTGTTGATGTTCTAAGAACATTTACATAAGCATCATACTTTGTTTTATTCCACTTAGTAGTTTTAACATGAACATAAGCGTGAACTTCACACTTCTCATCATAAGCAGTGATGAAGTTTTGCCAGAGAATTCTAAAAGCACGCAACTTGGCAATTTCCATAAAGAATTGCGATCCGACTGTGAGGTTAAATTGAATATGACTTAAAATATCATTCAAGGCTAGATCTCTATCTAACATTGCGTTAACATAATAAGTTGCAGTATTGAAAGCAAGTGCTAACTCTTGAGTAATATTTGCCCCGTTATCTCCATAAATAGCAGTATCTATCAAGATAGTTTTCATTTTCGGAGCATTCTTAATTGCCCAATCAGTCATACAAGCCATGTAATCTAAAGTTTCTTCAATATCGACATCTAATTTACCATCAGTTACCAACACAGAAATAGGATCTAATCCTATGCAACCTGATAGTTTACTAAACTCAATTTCTCTCTCTTCAGCAATTGCTTTAAACATTGCCAAATAAGCAGGAGCCATTAAGCCAGCATTAATATCGACAGGAACATGTTCAATTAAGACATCTTTAAGTACTACTTTTAAATCTTCTAAAGTGGAAATGGAAGTACCGTAATAACGATGATCACCCACTAACTTTTGAGGATTTTTACCATGAGCAGAAGCATAATCTAATTTCAAATTAACTTTGGTTAACCCTCTGTTTAACTCTTCTAAAAGAGTAGCGTTAACCTCTTCAGGCAGATAATCAGTTTGTTCTTGAGCTACTAACCAGGCATCTTTTAAATAGCCACTGGTTTTGTTAGTTCTTGCACTTCCAGGTGTTCCCGGTAAGTCATTCATGTGAGCTAAATCTGCGACATCCTCTTGGCGATAGATCGGTTTCAACACAATATCTTCATAGGTCTTGGTAAACATCGCTTTTTCAAACGGCTTACCTTTAAGCATAGCTT
>JBAYZI010000160.1:0-5690 GCA_041672585.1 Cloacimonadales bacterium (SeqCode)
ATGATTGGTTGAGAATCAAGAGCTTCTATTTTCTTGTCATCTTTTTTATTAAAACCAAACTGAAATGGTGTACAACCGGCTAAACAAAAGACAACTAATATTAACACGAATAATCGTTTAATCATATTTCCTTCTTACTTATTTTAATTTTCTCTTCAATATTAGCGTAGAGAACATCGTTATTTATCACTTGTTCCATTACCCCGCTTTCAAATAAAAAGTAGAACTCATCTTCTAAGTCAAGATATGTTAACTTCCTACTTTTGGCAAGCTTTGTTTTATAAATGTAGTACCACTCCTTATATTTATTAAAGAGAGGAGTAGCCGAACAACTTCTTCCTAATTTCCAAATTCTTATTTGAGATATTTTGAATTAATGTAGAAAAAGAAAGAGTAAAGATAAATGTCAAGTATTTCACTAAAGTTTTTAGCTTTGGTTTTCACTATTTATTTTTAGTTGTTAATTGAAAAGACCACACCTCACCAAAATCCGGCACCTCTTTTATATTAATTAGACGCAAAATGTTGCGTCTCTACCGCAGAAGAAAGAGGGGAATTAAAGAAAAGACCACACCCCGCCGAAATTCGGCACCCCTCTTGAGTCGTCGCTAAAGCTATGCCTTCACACGCCAGAAACCTTTCGTCGAAAGGGAAGAGGGGAATTAAGAGGTTGCGAATCTGCTTTAAAACTCTGTGTAACTCCTCTTAAACTCTCTTTTAAACTCTGTGTTAAGGATTCTTTCTCTTCTTTCTTTCTTTTTCTTCTTTGTGTAATTCGTGTAATCAGTGGATAGATCTCTTTCTCTTAAGTTGCTAATTGCTAATTTGGAGTATCTCCTCCACAGCATCAAGCGTATCCACCAAATAATCAGGTTTATGTTTAGACAAGATATCCTTATCGTTATATCCCCAGGTTACGCTTATTATCTTAATATTAGAAGCTCTGGCAGCCTCGATATCTCTAATCTCATCACCAACATAAATAACATTTTCTGCAGATGTTTTGACAGCTTTAAGGTAGTGCTTGATTAGTTTATCTTTGCCAAAGAGAGAAGTGCTGGAATAGATATAGTTAAAAACATTGATATCATGCATCTCAAAAAACTCAATCATATTCTCTTTGGAATTGGAAGAGATAACCGACAGATGAAATCCGGCTTGTTTAAGATTTCCCAAGAATGCTTTAATCCCGGCAAAGGGCTTTACTTCAGATATTCTCTGTTTCATCTTCTTTTTTACATTTATGAGAGCAATAGGAACCATATAAAGAGGAATATTCTTCAAATTAAGAATCTCCGAAATCGACATATTCATCAGCTGAGCTAACTCAGAATGATCAGCACTGATGAAGTTATATTGGTCAGCTATCTCGTTATACAATTCAAATGCTAAGGGTAATGTATTAGCAATTGTCCCGTCAAAGTCAAATAATATATGATCTATCTTTTTATCCATCTGCATAAATTAAATCCCATTTTTTTAGTTTTTTCTCATAATAAATAATTATGCTATAATGTCAAGAAAACAATGGAGGAGGAGAATTAATAATTAATAATTAATAGTTTATAATTGAAGAAAATACCCCCAACACAGAGTTGCACAGAGGTTAAGAGAAGTTTCACAGAGTTTTAAGAGGAAGAAGAAAAGGCTTTCACACGAATTAACGCGAATTATAACGAATTTCACGAATTAATTCTTTTTCTTATCTGTCTTAATCTGTCTAATCTGTGTCATCTGTGTTCTATGCCAATTATTAATTAGAATATCGTTGTCTGCTCCTCATTAGGATCTAACTTAAAGTGTTTATACGCTTTAAAAGAAGCTTTCCTACCCTGCATTGTTCTTTCGAGAAACCCTTTCTGAATTAAATATGGTTCAAAAACTTCTTCAATAGTGCCTGGATCTTCTCCCACAGCAACAGCCAAAGTTTTAATCCCTACCGGTCCACCCCGATAATTTTCTATAATTGTGAGAAGTATTTTCTTGTCCATCTCATCAAGTCCCTCTTCATCAACATTTAGCATCAACAAAGCTTTAAGAGCAGTCTCTTGACTTATCGTGCCATCTGCTCGTATTTGGGCATAATCTCTGACTCTTCTGAGAAGTCTATTTGCCACACGCGGAGTTCCTCTGGATCTGCGTGCCAGCTCCTTAACCCCTTCTTCATCAATAGGTACACCCATAAGAGAAGCTGAGCGTTTGATGATTTTTTCAATAGCAGATTGTTCATAATAATTAAGCCTTAGCACTAAACCAAATCTATCTCTGAGAGGAGCTGTTAATAATCCGGCTCTGGTAGTTGCCCCAATCATGGTGAATGGTTCTAAATCTATTTGCAAAGAACGAGCAGACGGACCACTATCCAGGATAATCTCCATTTGGAAGTCTTCCATCGCCGGGTAAATATACTCTTCTACAACATGATTCAATCTATGAATTTCATCTATAAAGAGGGCATCGTATTTTTGTAAATTAGTAAGAATTCCAGCCAAATCAGAAGGTTTATCTAATACAGGACCGGAAGTTACGCGTATTTCTACACCCAGCTCATTAGCTATAATGTTAGACAATGTGGTTTTACCCAATCCCGGAGGACCATACAAGAGAATATGATCTAATGGTTCATTTCTCAGTTTAGTTGCTCTAATTGAGATATCCAACAGCTCTTTTATATGTTCTTGTCCCACAAAATCAGCTAATGTTTTCGGTCTTAACGCTCTATCAAAATCCTTTTCATCAACGATTTCTTTGGGATCAGTTATTCTTTCTAACATAGTACCTCTTTTCCAATATTCATAGTAGAACTTAATTTACCAAAGCAATGTTTAGTGTCAATTAATAATTGAAGAAAAAGAAGATGAAACCACCGATAACAGGGTGCATATTGGATACGCCCTCTTATTCTACCAGGGGGCTTCGTGGACTTCGCCCTTCCGCGCAAAAGACACAAAGGAAGAAAGAATTAAAAGAGAAAAGAGAAAAACCTACTCTTCTTCTTTTATGATATCTTGAATATTCTTGGCTCTTCTAATACTCTCTTCATGATAAAGATCACCTCTCTTAAGAGCTTCCACCTTATTAAAAGAAACAATAGCTAGGTCATACTGTTTTAATTTTCCAAATCCCATGCCCAGAAAGAAATCTGTCATCATGGATTCTTCGTCTGTTAGATCATCTCGTTGCCGGATAATCTCTAAATCAGCCACGCCATCCGGCACTTTCCCTAAAAAAGAGGGCATATTTATCTTGAGAATCCCCCGCCACATTCTGGCATTCTTATGGTTATACTCTAGTTTTAAAGCAGAATCAAAGGCAGATTCAGCGCGTGAAGCAAGCAAGGCAGCCCGTAGCATATAGGTTTCACCTGCTCCCTTCCCTGCCATATAGCCATAGACGCTTAGAATATCAGGATTAGCCGGAAACTCCTTCTTAGCTGTTTTCATAATCTCAATTGCCTGATTGACATCTTCAAACTCATACTCAAAAGCTTTGTTAATATACTCTTGTGGCGTCTCTCCCCACACTAACAGCGTGAGGAGTAGAAACGCCATCCACATTAAATTTCTCTTCATTATCCTTAATCCTTATTCTCTAACAATTCACTTTCTGTCAGACCTGTTAACTTCATCAGTTCTACCAAACTTTCTCTATAGAAGGGAGCATCAGCACCACTGCGAAGAATGACTTGATAAGCTTCAATTGCAGCCTGCTTATTATCAGCTTTCTGATTGCCCATGCCTAAGTAGAAATTAACTACCATAATCTCGCCGGCTTCCAGATCATCCCGCCTGCTAATGTTAGTTAAATCTTCAATTCCACCTTCCAATTTCCCTAAGAACTTTGGCATATTCACTTTCAGAATACCTCGCCATAATCTGGCATTCTTATGGTTTGGGTCTAAACTCAGAGCTTTGTCATGTTCCTTTTCTGCTCGTGAAGCAAAACTGCCTGCCTTCAAAAAGTTAACTTCTCCGGCTCTTTTGCTTAACATCAAGCCATACATGCTCAAGATATCTGGATCTTGAGGATACTCTGCTTCAGCCTTTTCCATAATCGTAATAGCTTCTTTAACACTATTAGTCTCGGCTTCTAAAGCAGAACTTAGCCATTCATGAACTGTCTTGCCTTGCACCAGCAGAGAAGTCAAGAGGATAATTGCAATAATAAACATTCTTTTCATACCTAATCCTTAATGTTGATCAAACTTTCTATAGTCTTCAGGTAATTAGAATAAGCTATTTTACCTTTTTCACTTACCCAGTAGATAGTAATCGGCTTTCTCTCTACAAAACTCTTCTTCAGAGAAATATACTCAGCATCTTCTAATTTGCGTAAGTGTGTACTAAGATTGCCATCTGTTGTTTTGATCTGTTGTTTCAGGGTGGCAAAATCAGTCTTTCCACGAGCTAAGAGAATAGTCATGATTGCTAATCTGATTCGAGCATGAATTGTATCATCAATCTCATTATAATCAAATGTAGCTTCTATGTTATCAGACATTATCTATTCTCCTTTCTCCATAATTGCTCTAATTTTATACCCGGCACGACTTGCAAAACGAACATTAATCCGGCAAAATAGAGGAGCGTGTACATTCCACCAAAAGATTGATTTGTTATCAAGAGAAATATACCTACAGAGGATATCCACCAAGCTACACCAATTGCTTGCAACCATTTGTACTGATTAAGAAAGCCATTAATAAAGTAGGCACTTCCCAAAATTGTTCCCATCATAGGTGCAATTGTGTATGGATCAACCACTCCTGATAAGGGAGCTAAAAAGGCTAAAATCATCATTACGATTCCATGACATAACCAGATAACACCTAATATTTGTTGCGAATATGACGATACTTTGAGCTTCTCGCGCTTTCTTTCTATTAATACTGTTAAGAACCAACTTAGGGCGGAGGCTGTTAACCACACCACCATAAAATAAACAAAACTATAAATTCCATGTGTGATTCCCCAATAGGTAAGAAGTAAGGAAATAATTACTAAAATTCCCCAAATTATTGAAGGCATACCACTTCCTAAAGCTAATTTCCGGTTATCTTCCACTAGCGACTTAATAAAATTCAAACTCTCTTCTGCGTTTTTCATATCAACTCCTATTTTTACATTGTACTTTGAGATACAAAGTCAATTTAATTAGAAAGAACTTTTACGCAAGTTTTATTTTGTTTATTTTAAAGAAAGAGTTTTTTGATAATTTCTTTTTATGTTTATTCCTAGATAGTTTGAGTGTTTTTCTATTAAACCCTTTCAGGGTTATTGTCGCATGTGGAACATGTACCCAGGGTTACATCCTTTTAAGAGGATTTACCCTGGGCTAATCTATTTTCATCCTTACAGGATTTAAGATTTTCTTTGCTTGCAATGATGCACTCAGGGATGAGTGCGTTCCCAGTGAAGAAGTACCAGCCTGCTAATTCGTGAAATTCGTTTAAATTCTCGTAAATTCGTGTGAAAGCTCTTCTTTTTCTTCATGTCCAGTCCTAAATAGTTTGACTGTTTTTCCTATTAATCCCTTTCAGGGATAGGTCTTTTCTTGTGTCTGTACCTGTGGTTAATTCTTGAAATACAAGAATTCAACACACAGGCTAAACTATTGATCCCCAAGGGGATTTAAGAGGTCTCACAACCGATATCAGCCTATTAAACAATTAAACAAATCAACGATTCAAC
>JBAYZI010000161.1:0-5524 GCA_041672585.1 Cloacimonadales bacterium (SeqCode)
GGTTAGTCTGAAGGTTCTGTAGAGACACAACATTTTGTGTCTTGTTAATTTTAAAACCACACCCCGGCGAAATTATTTTTAATAAATTAGACGCAAAATGTTGCGTCTCTACAGCAGAATGAAGAGGGGAATTTTAGAGATCTGGCGAATGGTATCAACCGATTAAACAATTAAACAAATTTAAGTGTGAGTTCTTTCTTACTGGGATTGCGGACGCCCACGTCCGTATTAAATCTTTATTCATCATGGAGATAGAAATAAGGTATGCTTCGGAAGGACAAGATTCTCCTTCGCTGAAGGGAAATGAATACGGATGTGGGCATCCGCAATCCCAGTAAAGAGGCTTCGTAGCCAATACCAACCAATTATAAATTAAACAAATCAACGATTCAACATGCATTCATGTCCAGTCGTAAATAATTTGAGTGTTTTATTATTAATCCCTTTGGAAAATTAAGACCACACCCCGCCGAAATTCGGCACCCCTCTCCGGAAACTTTCTTCGAAAGTGAAGAGGGGAATTAAGAGGTTGCGTATCAATTTTAACTCTGTGTTAAGGTCTTTATTAATTATTAATTAAATTAATACTTAATCTTTTAATAAACTAATCGTAATCCCGTCCCCAATAGGCAATATCGTAGTAACCAATCTTGGGTGTTGCATTACATATTGGTTATACTCATCCATGGGCTTGGCAAGCCTATCTTTGTAGCCTAAGGGCAGGAAAAGTGTATCATCAGAGAAGATTATCCCTTTGGGGTTGAGTAGCTCAATGCAGCGGTCTATGATTATATTATAAAGTGGTTTATTAGAATCTATAATGATAATATCATACTTCTCAGTTGTGCTATTCACAAACTCTTTGGCATCACCAAGCACAACTTCTATATTCTTAGCTAGCTGAGCTTCTTTAATATTCTCTACATTCTCTTTAACAAATCTTTCATCAATCTCGATTGTGGTTAGTTTGCCATTAGTTTTCTTCAATGCTTCGCCTGCCCAAATAGCTGAATATCCCAAGCAAGTGCCGATTTCTAAAACTCTGGTAGCACTCTTTAAAAGAATCAGAAAATAGAGTAGCTTAGCACCTTGTTTGGTCATGTTGGGCTGAACATTTATTCTCTCTTGATGCAGCACTTCCAGCTTTGCTAAGAGCGGATTCGGGTATTCAATAAATTGATTAATATAGCTGTTAATTTTGTCTAACATAAGTTTCCATTAATCATTAAGTAGTGAGAATTTAATAAACTCTCTTTCAGTATCGATTTTATCAATAATTAAATTAATAGAATCTCCGACAGCCAGCGGGTCTCTGCTTTTGATGTTATATCTTTTACCGTATTGCAATAATTCGCAAGTGTAGTTGTTATCGGTTTCACCCACGACAACAGCCGGAAGAGGTTCATATAACAAGTTTTGTTCCAGATATTTCAAGAACCAGTAAGTAGAAGAAGCTGAATATAATCGGCTGTAACTTTTACTGACTGTTTCGATATGAGAGATAAAGCTGAGAATATCTTCTTGGGTATAGAGAAACGAAGAGTTGTTGAGATAAGAGACGATTTGTCTTTGCATGACTAAATCGAAATATCTTCTTAAAGGGGAAGTTATCTGAGAATAGCAATCCACACCTAACCCGTAGTGTTTGCCCGGATGAGATGCTAAATAAGAAGGTCTGATAAGTCTGATTAATTTATCATTAAGAATGGGGTCATAATAGTCTGGTTGCAGATAATGTTTGTAGTTTTCATCCGGCATCTCTTGGATTCGATAGATGTAGGGAATCTGATTAGAAGCAGCAAATTCAGCCACAAATTCATTCATTAGAATCATCAATTCACCAATAATTCTTCGTGAATCTGATCTTTGATTGGTAACTGTTAAAGTTACTTGATCATCAACAACGCTGATGTTAAGTTCAGGACGATTAATCTCAATTGCTCCATTCTCAAATCTTTTGTCTCTTAAAGCATTGGTCAGATTCTTCAAAATAAGAAAATCTTTTCCCTCATCTTCTTTATGCTTCTTGAGAAGTCGATCCACTTCATCATAAGAAATTTTATGTTTAACGGCAATAGTGGCAACTTTTAACTCTTTACTGATTAGTTCAAATTCGGGAGAAAAAGTGAACACTGCACTTAAGGTGGGACGAACTTGATCTTGAATAAGGCTAAGCTTATCATAACATAAATCAAGAGGGAACATGGTTATTTCGCCTGTCTCCAAGTAAATGGTTGATACTCTGCGATATGCTTCTTTGTCTAAGTTTGTATCGTCATGAATAAAACTTCCGAGATCTGAGATGTGAATACCTACCACATAATTAGTGTCAACATAATCGAAGGAGATGGCATCATCTATCTCTTTTGTCTCTTCACTATCAATGGTAAAGGTTGTCAGATGAGTTAAATCTTCTCTGTTATTAAGATCTAAAGTAAGCTGTTCAGCCTCTAAGCTAACCTCTTGAGGAAACTCTTGTTCAATGCCAAAGATAGTCGCGAATTTATCTGCATTCTTAGGTAATTGCTCATTCTTCTTGAGAATATGATAAACGAAAAGCCTACTATCTTGGCTGTTGGCATACTTTTCAATAACTTCTGTTAGCACAGGCTGTTCCGGTTCTTTTAGCCATTTTAGAAGATGTGGAAAAATATCGCTGTCAACAGTGTTATCTTGACGCATAGCTAAGCCAACATTATCATAGAAGAAGTTATAGACGCGTTGCTTGTCTTCTTCTTTTTGTTGCTGAATAACAATCTCTTCAATCTGTTCAGCAGTTCTGGGAGTGAGAATTAATCCTTTTCTTTTAAAGAAATTCTTTTCATCTCTAATTGCCCGAAAGAGAGCAGATTGCATGGTAGAAGAAGGGGCATCAACTAAGAAAGAGCAAAGCTCATCTAAAGGGTAATCTCTAATCTCTTCGTGAGCCATCTCCCACAGTTCTTCAACATTTATGTCAGCTGTATGTTGTTCAATTAGTTTTTCAACTTCTGCTATAGCACCGGCAAGATCATCACTGTTAGTTGTTGAATGGACGAAAAGTACTCTATTGGCACTTAACTTCAGCTTTTGCTTTGATATCTTCTCTATAGTAAACTTATTGTCGGTTTCTTCAACTTTCTTACCAAAGTTAATCTCGTTACCATCAAAATATTCTACGACTTCTATCTTTTTCATTATCCTCAACTTTTAGTAAGTTAGTATGGTTATTCAACAAAATGATTCTTGTAAAAGAACTCTCTCATTCATTAGTAATTAGATAATCGGTCTTCTCCGGAATGGCATTGTCATACAACGACAACCACCGCCACCACGGGCTAATTCAGAACCTTCAATAGCAATACAATATTTATTATAATCATTAATATTTATCTTCTTAGAGACGACATCAACTGCCGGTATTATAGCATATCCGTGGTTTGCAAGTTCGTCCATAGTGTGGATATTTCTGCCATACCCAAATACTTTCCCGGGCGCTACAGCAAAGAAATTAGTTCCACTGTGCCACTGTTCTCTCTCTTGGGTCCAAACATCAGTTCGACCACCACAATAAAGAGGTTCTACTTCGTGATCAAGTTTAGCCAAAGCACTGATAATATTATCTTCATATCGAATCTTAATCTCACCCTTGTTAATAATAATTGAAACAGTCTCCAAACGATTATTTTTTAAAATAACAGGTTCATAAACCATGCACTGATTATTATCTAAGAAAGTGAAAACCATGTCTAAATGAATAAACGACTCCGGCGCCAAGGGAAGCTCTTGCACAATAATATTAATATCTTTTCCACTATTTTTGTAATGTTCTATAAGAAAGTCAATACCCTCTGAAGTAGTTCTTCCACCCATGCCAATGACAAGAGTGTTTGCATTCGCGATTAACACATCTCCGCCTTCGACAGTGATTTTATGGGGAGGAACTTTAAGTGAGTTTAATGGATTTATTGTTTTTACCTTGAAGCTGGGGTGATAATCAAAAATAGCTTCCATAATGATAGATTCTCTTTCTCTAACCTGATTAGCCATCTTTCCAATAAGAACTTCATTTCCTACAGACATAGAGGCATCACGCATGAAGAAGAAGTTGTGAAGAGGTTGCAGAATATACTTTTCCGGACTAAGAAAATTAGTTAAATTGTTCTTCTTTAAGACAACTCCTTCAAATAATTGGCGGGTTACCTCTTTAGGAGATAATGCCATTAAAGAGTTGAAGATACGGGGTACATTCTCGTTTTGACAAATTTTAAGAATAAGACTATGCTTAACTTTGTCGTTTACTAAGACCTCTGTGAGCAAGTCTTTAACTTCATAAGTTTGGGTAATCATAGAAAGAGCATCACAAAAATCTGAATACTCGTTGTTGGCTACGCTAAGGTTGAGGATATCACTGTATAATGCTCTTTCAGCATTCCCGGGTGTCATGTTTTCCACTTCTTTGCCTGGTCTGTGAAGAATCACACCATCTAAAATGCCGACTTCTGAAAAAACTTGAACAGGAATCTGGGTTTTCATATTTATACTCCTTATGTCTAAGATAGTAATTTTTAAAAAAAATCCCTGTACTTAAGGTAAGACACAGGGATATAATAAAATCAGTTCAAGTTATGCGTTGATTTTTCCTGAGAATATATCTTTTTCGTTACATTTACACATGCTAACGAATTGATATTTAGGTGCCCAAGTATTACCTTTACTATTTCTAGCTTTTACTAATTTAATCTTTTTAACTTCTGTATTGCAAACTGCACAAATCACTTTACCTTCTGATGAAAGTTCATGAGCAAGTTTTGCAGTAAATGCTTTTCCTTTAGCCATTTATTCCTCCTAGGGGATATTTTTTTATTATTTTAAGCTCGTTCTACATAATCACCGGTTCTGGTGTCAATCTTTATTTTCTCTCCTTGTTCTACAAAGAAAGGAACCATAATTCTTAATCCTGTTTCAGTTATAGCAACTTTTCCACTTCCTGAAGCAGTATTGCCTTTAAAATTAGGCTCACACTCGGCGATTACTTGAATAACGCTTGTTGGTAATTCAACCTCTATAACTTCATTAGTAGGTGTTGTTTTTATAACAATTTGCATATTCTCTTTTAAGAATTTAGCATACTTTTCCATTTCGTCGGCGTGAACATTCATCTGTTCATAAGTTTCTAAATCCATGAGCACATAAAATTCACCATCTCTATATAAGTACTCTTTCTTACTTTTCTCTATTCTAATTTCTTCGAATACTTCACTGGTTCTAAAAGTGTTTTCAACAACTTGACCGGTTCTAATATTTCTTAGTTTTGATCTTACAAAAGCTGCACCTTTTCCTGGTTTCACATGTAAGAATTCTACAAATTCATAAATTCCATTTTTCCACTCGATAATCATTCCATTACGGATATCTGAGGTTGAAGCCATATATAGTCCTCTTTAATTTTTATTGCATCAATCATGACATAAATATTAAATCAGCAATTATGGCAAGAAAAAAATATAAATACATCTATATCATTGTTTAATAAGGCACAAGA
>JBAYZI010000162.1:0-5517 GCA_041672585.1 Cloacimonadales bacterium (SeqCode)
GAGGTATTTGTTGACCAAGAACAACTCTATCTTCTGAGTTGACTTCGCCATCTCCAGTAACATCAACATATTTAAGATCACCCGGCTTTAACTGTGTTGAATATATCGTATTCTTCGGCCAATTTTCTATCTCTTCTGCACTTTGATAGAGTCCTGCTGTTTTATATCCAAACCATGCATCAATCGGCTCTCCGACTCTTCTAATTGTACTACCATCTATAATCTCGTTAGTCCCTGCCAATTGAAGTAATTTGTTTTTGTTATACGCAAAATTGGTTCCGAAATGAAAATTTACTTCTCCAAAATGATCGTTATAATCGGCACTTACTTCAATTCCCTTATTATCCACTTTACCAACATTATCATAAAAGCCGGTAAGAGCAAATTCATCAGGTGATGGAACCTCCATAATAATATCACTTGTCTGCTTTTTATAGAAATCTAATGTCAAATTTAATTTATTGAAAATTGTCGCATCCAAACCTAGTCCGTAAGAAGTAGTTTTCTCCCACAATAACCCGGCATTCTTAGCCCTCACAACAGCTGCGCCTGAATGAATTAAACTGTTAAAAGGATAATCATTCCCTAATGAAAGAGTCGGTACAGTTGGGTAATAATCATCAAGAGCATCCTGATTCCCCAAAACGCCTACCGAAGCTCTGATTTTCAGATTATTCACATATTCTCGTGCGTTTCCAAAAAAAGGCTCTTCAGATATACGCCAACCTGCAGAAAATGACGGGAAAAATCCTAATCTTTTATCTTTTGCAAACCTTGAGGACTTATCAAAACGAGCATTTCCTTCCAAAAGATATTTACCTTGATAATCATAATTTACTCTTCCAAACCATGAAACCATATTTAGCTCACGTGTATACCCTTCATTTTTCATCCCATTTGTGGATCCGCCATCGATATCGCCAAGTTCTGTACTTGGAAAATTCTCCCGATATGCCATAGTATATTTATAATTGTAGGATTCGGCATGATAACCGGCAAGTAATCCAATATTATGGCTACCATTTATCGAATTCAAATAATTAGCTGTCAAATCAAGTGTATTCCGATAGTTATTATAAAGCCGTTGAGTTAATTTAGTCGGACCATGATATTTAGTTGCATTATATTGAATTTCTTTATTCATCTCTTTATTATCTGTCTCAACATTACGATGAGATACTGTAGCTTTTAAATCGAATCCTTCAAACACATTCAATTGTATTGAACCTATACCTAGAAATGTCTTCGATTTTTCGAAAATTTGAGGTCCTAAGTCAATCCAAGCAATTGGATTACCATCAGAAATGGTTCCATAAGTCCCATCTTCATTTTTATACGGAATCCATGGAGCAATGCGATATGCTTGACGAATAATTTGATCTAATCCTCCACCGACATACGCATTATTGGGCTCTTCTCTATCCATTTGTTTGTAGGATAAATTAATATTAGTTGTTAACCATTTTTTTGGTAAAAACGTAAGATTCGTCCTTCCACTATATTCTTTTTTCCCTGTATATTTTATTATTCCGTCCTGTTGCTGATAATTTACCGCAGAGTGATATTGAGCATGTTCATTTCCTCCGGATATAGAAAAATTATGTGTTGTAAGGAATCCTGATCCGGAATAAAGTAAATCTAACCAGTCGGTATCAGGATGTCCGTAAGGATCGGTACCATCCCGAAACAATTTAATATCTTCATCAGTAAATCTTGCAGGTTTCCCACTATTTGCCAAAGCCTCATTATACAATACAGCGTAATCCGCTGAACCTAAATATTCAGGCAAACGTGTTGGAGATTGCAAGCCTACATCTCCACTATAATTAATCACAGGTTTCCCCTCTTTCCCTGACTTTGTGGTAATCAATATAACACCGTTCGCTGCTTTCGATCCATAAATAGCTGCAGAAGCCGCATCTTTTAAAACAGATATATTTGCAATGTCATTCGCTACCACATCACTCATGGAGGCTTCGATTCCATCAATAAGAACCATAGGAGCAGCATTATTTAAAGTACCAATACCTCTTACACGGATTGTTGCATTGTCACTACCCGGCAATCCGGTAGTTTGACGCACATAAACCCCGGGTAATAATCCGGCTAGACCTGCCGATACATTAGTAATTGGACGCCCTTCAATCATTTTACTGTCTACTGAAGCCACTGCACCAGTTAAATTAACTTTTTTCATTGTTCCATACCCTACTGCCACCACTTCCTGTAAGCCAATCGCCTCTTCTTCCAATACTACATTAAAATTAGTCTGATTGCCAATAGGCAACTCTACCGTTTTCATTCCCACGAAAGAAACCTGTAAAGTTTGTGCATTCGCGGGAATACGCAGGGTAAAGTTGCCATCGACATCGGTGATTGTGCCAATGGTGGTGCCTTTTACCATAACTGTAGCACCAGGGAGAGGTTCACCCGATGAATCCGTTACGTTACCCGTAATTTCCTTTTGTTGAGGTTGTTGGATGACCGTTTTCAAGTCTTTCTGTAACACTGAAAGTTGTGCCTCCAAGGCTTTTCGGGGTGCTTTGCCGATCACAACCTGGCGGTCGCTCACGATGTAGATATTGTCAGTGCCTTTAAACACCTCGTCCAATATCTCCTGCAATTGTTTTCCTTCTGCACGAATGGAAACACGCCGATTCAAATCGACTTGCCCTTCCTGATACAGGAACAAAAACTCGCTCTGCTCCTCAATGGCTTTAATGACATCTCTTACCGTAGCATCTTCCAGATTTACCGAAAGTTTGGTGTTTTGAGAATAAGTAGCAGCACTAAAAGCCATCGTCGTGCTTACTACCATAAAAAACAAGCTTAACCGCATAAATCGCATTGTTTGTCGAAAATATGACGAAATATTTCCAACTTGTTGTTCATGTTGTTTTTCTTTCATAAATTTGTTTGTCTTTTAGTTGTTTAATAAATAATTAAAATTCATTATTAAACCGGGATTCGTTGGCAGCTTGTCCCGGTTTTCTCGTTTTGGATAATTTCATATTTTATTTCATAAGCATTTACGAAATTATTATAGGTTAATAATATATACGCCATTTTTGTTTTCTACTGAGAAAGCGGCAGAAAAAGCGATATTGTTCAAAACTTTTTCCAAATCGTCATCCAAATTGAGTTTCCCGGTAAATCGAGGTTGATCGGAAAGCCCTTCTACAACGATTTTTTTGTCGTAATACCGCTCCAATTTCTTAAAAATCTCAACTACAGGTTCGTTTTCAATAAGGAGGTAGCCGTTAACCCATGAGGTGTACAACTCGACATCCACTTTATCTTTCTGTATTTTATTTTCCTTTCTGTCATAAACAATGCATTCCCCCGGCGATAGTTCCACAGAACGACTGAAGAAGCGATTTTTGGCAGCCTCGATTTTCCCCTCAACAAGCACAGCTTGCGTAACAACATCATCGCTGTATGAAGTTACATTGAAACGCGTACCCGTAACCTTGATTCTTAAATCGCCGGTGATTACATAAAACGGTTTGGAACGATCGGTCGATACCTCAAAAAAAGCTTCACCCGAAAGATATACTTCCCTTGAATTACCGGTAAAACGCACCGGATAAGATAAAGTGCTACCGGCATTGAGCCAAATTTTGGTACCATCGGCAAGAATGATCTGCGAACGTTTACCGTAAGGAATGATAACCTGAGCCATAGCAGGCTCACCCGATTTCACCTCTTTTTCTTTCAACAAAACGGTATCATTATTGATGGTTAATTCGCCTGAAGCAGTTTGTTGAATCCGAGTCTCTTTGGTTTCGAATTCACTAATAGTTCCATCAGGAAGAATAACTTTACCTCTTTCAGTCTGTTCACCTTGAACCAACTCTACAGAAAACTTTTCACGATAATGCTGAAAATAATATAACACCCCTCCAAGAGTAACAATCAGAACAAAAACCGCGGCAATCCGGATCAATCGCTGTCCGATTTTGCTTATTGGTTTTAAAACGGTTTGTTTTTCGGAACGATCATATTTCAATTTTCGAGAAGGTACCACCGGTTCAACCGCGCGAATAGAACGAATAATATAAACGGCCTCTTCAATTTCCTTTTTCTTTTCGGGATATCGAAGTAGAAATTCTTCCCAAAACCGATCGCTTTCTTCATCGGGATGCAATACCCAATGCATAAAATCGTCATCGAGAACGAACTTCTCGGTAGTATATGCTATGTATTTTCTGTCATTCATCATTCATGCTTCTATATATATAAAGGCAACATATTGGAAAACATCATCAAAAAAAACGCTTTTTTTCAATCTTTTTTGTTAATCTGCTTTCTTATGTTGGAAATGGCTTTGGAAATAAGGTTGCGACAAGCCTCAATACTAATATTCATAATTTCGGCAATTATCGCATAATCGAGTTCTTTTGTAAAACGAAGATAAACCGCTTCTTTTTGGCGCGGTGTAAGTTCTTTAAGTGCTTTTAACAAAAAAGATGAACGAAGATCCGATTCTTCTCCGGCAATCAACTCATGTTCGGCAGACCATACCACTTCAAATGGATAATCATCGGTCATCTCACCGGTTAAGTCGTATCTGTTTTCCTTTTTCATTTTTCGCAACAATTTTCGTCGAAAAGATTTTAACAGATAAAAAAGAATATTATCTGTATCGCCCAAAGTTTCACGGTTTTTAATCAAATCGGCAAATAAATCCTGAATGGTATCTTCTATCAAAAAAGTGTCAGCACTGAATTTTAATCCATATCGGTATAAGACGGGGAAGTATTCCCGGTAGATAAAGGAAACGGCAGAATTGTCCCCCTTCTTAAATGAGAGCCATATTTCGATATCGGTTAAGTCGGAAAACTTCATCATCTCGATTTGCTATTTGTGCATCGATTTTATTCAAAAACAAGATAAACAATTCCTGATAACATATTTCACACGAGAGAATGTATAAAAATATAATCGCTTAAAGGAAAAACATTTAACCCGTATTATGAAATTTATTACAAATAAATTGCATTTATTTTGTATTTCATTATAATTTACAAAGGTAGATAATTTTTTACTCAATAATTGAATATTGATCAATTCAGTCCAAAAAATACGACTTTTCACACAAATGAAAAAAAATATTATTAATACGAGACCGTATTAAGGCTACACCAAGACCGTACCAAGGCTGCACCTTCCTCGCTCTGTCATTTCATTTTTCTATCCCCAAGATTTTGCATTTTTTAAGTAAAAACCACAGGTCGTTTTTACTCCGAATCCACAAAATCCGATGTTTTTGTTCGTGCCTTGAAGCGAACATGAAGCGACCGAGAAACCGCTCAGTTTCCATCAACATAAATTAATGAAAAGAAAAATGGGCTGAAGCAATCGCCCATTTAGAAATAAGGCGAATACAGTTTATGAAACAATAAACCCGATTCCCCTCTTATTTTTTCAAGATACAACGAATTTTATGAATATATTTGTGGAATTAGTGCGACAAGAAGTCGATTACCAAAATTATGTAATGATGAAAATGGCACG
>JBAYZI010000163.1:0-5498 GCA_041672585.1 Cloacimonadales bacterium (SeqCode)
ATTGCGAAGCAATACCGCAACTTTTCATTTTTCATTTTTATCTTTTCATTTCTTCATTCTTCTTCGTGCCTTTGTGTCTTAGTGGTAAAATTAAGAGGGCGAATGTTGATTCGCCCCTACATTCCAATCATCATTGCGAAGCAATACCGCAACTTTTCATTTTTCATTTTTATCTTTTCATTTCTTCATTCTTCTTCGTGCCTTTGTGTCTTAGTGGTAAAATTAAGAGGGTGAATGTTGATTCGCCCCTACATTCCAATCATCATTGCGAAGCAATACCGCAACTTTTCATTTTTCATT
Organism: Cloacimonadales bacterium (SeqCode); assembly: GCA_041672585.1. Lineage (GTDB taxonomy): Bacteria > Cloacimonadota > Cloacimonadia > Cloacimonadales > JAFGVF01 > JAEKNW01. The sequence goes on from JBAYZI010000163.1 coordinate 301, forward strand.
TTTATCTTTTCATTTCTTTATTCTTCTTCGTGCCTTTGTGTCTTAGTGGTAAATTTCCTTCTTTCTTCGATGTTACAGATTCTTCAAATTTATAAACATAAAAGGAATAACAATTGCATATTATATATTTAGGGCAAGCATAATGTATTTGAGAGATATAATAAGTTAATTTAACACAATAAACTTTACTTATAAAACAATCTGTATATACTTGCCTTAATGATAAAATTTAATTTAGGAAAGGATATAGAATGAAAAAACTTTTTACCACAACGCTTAGTTTGTTATTTATTCTGGTAATCTTTGCGGATATTAATTTATCTGTAGAGATGACACAACCACAAATTACCAAAGGTAGATTTACTAAGGATTTGCCCTTAAGAGATGAAGTAGGTGCTCCTTTAGTTCCTTTCTATCCGGTACGAGTTCTTTTACCACAAGGTGAAGAGGTAGCAAGGGTAGAAGTCAGGTTAAATAATCTAAACAACTTTAGAAGTAATTTTGTGTTAGAACATACCCAACAGCAGCAGCCTATCAGCAAACCTTTATTAGCTTTGACTAAAAGAGATGAAGCGATTTATAGTACTAATAAACCCTTTCCTTATGAAGACTATCGCTATTTAGGAGTTCAAAAGCTGAATGGTTACTCTTTTGCTATGATTAATGTTTATGCTTATAAATACAATCCTGTAACTAAGAGTCTGGATTATTATGAGAATGCTGAGATTGAGATAACAACTAAAGCAAGCTTAGAAGAACCAACTATGCAGATTACCAATTTTGCGTTGGTAGCAGAGAAGTTCAATCATAAGTTTCTTAATTCAGAAGCAAGTTCAACTTATAGAGAAATATCACATAACAGCAGTAGATTCATAAACTTATCTACTCCTCATAACATGGTTGTGATAACTAACAATCAGCATGTCAGTACCTTTGAATCGTATGTTGCTTGGCGTAATAATGATAATTTTAGTGCTATGATTGTTACTACTGAAGATATTTACAGTAGTTATACCGGAACTGATAATCCTGCCAAGATTAAGAACTTTATCAGAGATGCCTATAATTCATGGGCTAACACTTCTACACCTTTGGAATATGTTCTGTTAGGTGGCGATGATGAGATAATCCCGATCCGGGGAGTGTATGGTAATGTTGGCGGAACAATTGATTATTCTATGCCTTCTGACCTTTATTATGCTTGTTTAGACGGCTCATGGGATCCTAATGGGAATGGTGTCTATACTGACGATTATGAGACAGTAGATTTAGCTCCTGAGATATCTGTAGGTCGTATTCCTGCAGAAACTGTTTCTGAATTTAATCGGGTTTTCCACAAAATTAAAACTTATGTAGATGTTAATAATTATGGAGATAACATAGCTTCCATGTTCGGCGAGAATCTTAATAATGATCCGATGACTTGGGGCGGCGATTATAAAGATGAAATAGTAGATAGAATGCCAAGTGATTATATCATTACCACTAATTACCAGAGAGATGGGAATTGGTCTGCAGCAGAATCTGTAGCTGCGGTTAATGAGAATCCTACTATCATGAATCACATGGGTCATGCCAATGAAGGCATCGTGAATGGCTTCAACTCCTCATCTGTGCATGGCATGATGAACAATACTCAATATGGCTTTCTCTATACTCAGGGATGTTATCCGGCTGCATTTGATAATGCTACCAGTGGCGGTACTTCCGGAGATGGCGAATGTGTCGCCGAGCATCTTGTGATTGCAGAACATGGCTTACACACTTTTATCGGTAATACCCGCTACGGTTGGTACTATCCGGGCAGTACAGATGGTGCTTCTCAGTTTTATGACAGATCTTTCTTTGATGGTATGTTTATTGAAAATATCAGAGAAATTGGCAAGGCTCATAACTACTCTTTATTGGACAATATAAATAGTGCTTTAGAAGGTTATGTTATGAAGTGGTGCTATTTAGAAATTGTTATCTTTGGCGATCCTTCTCTCGCTGTGAAAGAATTTAACAATGATTTAGCCTATATCAATGTTGATAATGTTAGCTATCTTGACACGATTGGTGATGGAGATGGTAATGTTAATCCTGGCGAGACTATTGAATTAGAAATTGAGCTTAGCAGTAATGCAAATTGGAGCTCTTCTAGTTTCATCACTGTTACTATTTTAGATTTAGACGAAAGAATAGAAGTTATTAATGACTCTGCAATGGCAGGAGCTCTGCCTTCAGGCGGAACCACAACAACCTCTTCAGATAGAATCGCTTTTGTAGTACCGGAAACTATTCCTTTCTCTACTTTTAGCTATAAACTATTAGTCGAAAGCTATGGTTCTCCTACTGTGCTGAACTTCTCTAAAGAGTACACTTTTGAGTTTGATATAACACTTATCAGCAGTAATTTCCCGCAAGAATTCTCTGTTGGAACCAAATCTTCTCCTGTCTTTGTTGATTATAACAATGATGGCGTGAATGAAATTGTCTATCTTGATACTTTCGGTAATATCAAATTAATTGATCTTGATGGCGAGATAATTTTAGACCAACCAACTGATGTCCAAGAGAATATCTATTCCAGTTATGCTGTAACTCAAATAAACGATAGACCTGTAGTTGTCTATACTTCCAGAACCAATAATATCGTGGCAAAAGAGATTGGCGGAGATCTTATTTTTAGAGTAGATACCGGTGCCCAAATTATTACTTCACCTATAATTGCTGATATTAATAACGATGGGGTGAATGAGATTATTGCTGCTAATATAAATAAAAAGCTGTTAGTTTATGATTTTAACGGAGTTAGTTTGCCTAACTTTCCGTTAATGCTCAATGATTTTACTGTTTATGAAATGGCTGTTGCTGATCTTGATGGCGATGGTAAGAAAGATATTCTAGTAGCTACCAATAATAATCAATTACAAGCTTTTAATTACCAAGGGGTTTCTCTTGCTAATTATCCTGTAACCCTTCCCGGGGTCAATGCAGCAGCGCCTCTGATTACAAGTGACAGAATTATCGTCGGAACAGCCGGACATCTCTTCTCTTTAGATTATGCCGGGAATATAATCCATGATTTCGAAGTGAGTGGATCACCTATTTCCCCAACTGCCAATGACTTTAATAAAGATGGCTATATCGATTATGGTTTTGTAACTACAACCAGAAATCTTTATCTTGTTTCTGAGAATGGTCAGATACTTACAGGTTTCCCGAAGAGATTAGCCAAAAGTAGCCAAACACCTACTCTCTCTGCTGATGTGAGCGGAGATGGTTACCCGGATATTATCAGTATTGATAGTAGTAATAATATCTATATCTATGATTATCAAGGAGAAAGTTTACCTAATTATCCATTTAATTCAGGTTTAGCTACTGCTAATCCGGCGACTATGGGTGATGTTCACAATGATGGAGAATTCAGCATAGTGATAGGCTACTCCCAAGGTGTTGCTTGTGCTAATTTGAAACAACAGATTAATCCGGAATTACCTGCCTGGTTGAATTACAGAAATGGTTATCACCGCACAGGTTTTTTCGATTCATCATTTGCTGTTTCTAATGAAGATTCTAATGTGGAAGTAGTTACTACCGGTTTAAATGGCAACTACCCAAATCCTTTCAATCCGGAAACAACAATCTCTTTTTCTCTTGCAGAAAACAGTAAAGTCAAACTAGACATCTATAATTTACGTGGACAAAGAGTGAAGACGATTGTGGATGAAAACAAGAGTGCGGGAAGACATAATGCTGTCTGGAATGGCACGGATGATAATAACCGAAAAGTCTCTTCAGGTGTTTACCTCTATAGGTTAACAACTGACAAACAGAAATTTAATAACAAGATGATTTTGATGAAATAAACAGAAAGACAGGGTTCGCCCTGTCTTCTGAGTTTTCATGGAGGCATTTAAGATTAGTTTATAGGCAGTTTGACAATGATAAATAGTAATTAATTTCCAAATGTAGGGGAAAGGCTGACAAATTGCATTGATAAATATGTATTTAATTATGTGTGGAGGAAAAATGACCAAGAGAGTTTTACTGATTTTTGCTTTAATAATTATTACCCAATTAATGTTTGGTGTAATTACTGAATCTTATACTATTTCCGAACCAACTGTTAAGGTTGTCGGAGATTATTCAAAAATATTGATGAATGATAGCTTCCTCAATGGTGTTGCTGCACAACCGGAAATTCCTTATAAAGGCGTAATGCTCTATCTTCCTACCGGTGAGGAGATTACTTCTGTTAATGTTACAAGGTCCAAAGCCCAGGAAGTCAAGCTGGAAAAACCCCTGTACCCAGCCCAACAAGCTTACCCATTTTCTTTAATGGAAAAAGCTGAATTCACTGAACCTAATCGTGATATTTACAACTCTAACAAACTTTTCCCCCAAGAAACTTCTAAAAACATTAGAACAGACTTCATGGCAGGTCATAGTGTGGGTAGCTTTGCTATAGCCCTAGTTGATTATTATCCTCAAGAGAATAGACTTGTTTGGTACTCCGAAGTAACTGTTGAAGTGGAAACTCAGAGTTCTCAAGCCGGACAAGATGCTCAATTACTAAGAAAAGATAATAAAGCAGTCTATGAAAGACTCAGTCACAGCGTTAATAACCCGGAAATGATACCGATGCCAACGAATGATCGGGGTACCGGAATTGATTACTTGATCATTTATCCGGAAGCGTATCTTGCTCAGATTCAACAGATTGAAAGATATCATAATATTAGAAATAGAAATGTGAAACTTTTATCAATGGGATATATCCAGAGTAATCCTGTGCCTAGCGGTGCTACTTTTAGAGATTTACCGGAAAAGATTAGAGAGTATATAAAATACTACTATTCACAACCGGTTAATAATATTCAGTATGTACTGCTTGCCGGTGATGATGATGTGATTCCACATCGTGGCTTCTATTCAGATAATGATGTAGAAGTCGATTATGATATACCGGCAGATTGTTACTATTCTAATTTAGATCGTAATTTTGATATCGATGGCAATGGTGTTTTTGGTGAACAAATGGATGCTGATTTGATGCCTGAATTAGCAATAGGCAGAATGTGTTATAATAATCAACAAGAATTAAATAATATAATAAATAAACTATTTAAATTTACTGAACAACCTGTTGTTGGCTCAATCAAAACTTCTCTCATGGTGGGAGAATATCTTTGGGAAGGACCTACTTGGGG
>JBAYZI010000164.1:0-5498 GCA_041672585.1 Cloacimonadales bacterium (SeqCode)
GAAGGCTTTTCAACATTAATAATGATGTTTTTCTGACCCAATTCCTGTAAATAGGCACTGATTTCCGCTTTCAGAATTGCTTCATCAATATTCCTTTTATCCAAATAATGAATAGTATCGCCAAAACTAAAAGCACTGTGGCACTCTTTATAATCGCGTAATTGATTCACCAACAACCGGTTATCAGAACTCTTAATATGATAGAGAGTTTTGCCAAAATCATGAAGAATCTGCTCTGTTTCACCCTGCACCAGAATCTTGGATTTATGCAGCAACGCCAGCTTATTACACATGACTGCTTCATCCAAATAAGGAGTAGAAACGATGATAGTAATGCCCTTTTTCTGCAACTTTAGCAACATTTCCCAGAACTCCTGACGGGAAGCAGGGTCAACACCGGTCGTCGGTTCATCTAAAAGAAGTAGCTTAGGTTTGTGAATTAAGGCACAGCAAAGAGAAAGTTTCTGCTTCATTCCACCCGATAGCTTACCGGCTCGCCTATTCTCAAACGGCTTCAGCATCACATAGATTTCCTCAATCAGCTCATAATTTTCCTCCAAAGTTGTTTCAAAAATAGAAGCAAAGAAGTTAATATTCTCCTTAATGGTCAGATCTTCATAAAGTGAGAATTTACCCGGCATATAGCCTGTGAAATTGCGAATCTGATAGAAATCATGAATCGTGTCCTGACCAAACACAGTAATCTTACCTTGCTTGGGTTTATAGAGCGTGGCAAGAAGCCTGAAAAGAGTGGTTTTACCCGCTCCGTCAGCACCGATGAGACCAAAGAGATCGCCTTGTTTAATCTCCAAATAAGGAATATCTACGGCTGTTTTAGCACCATAAGAGTAGAGCAGATTCTCCAGCTTGATAAGATTCGACATTACTGACTCACAAAGATTACTTCTGCCGGCATGCCTATTTTAATCGCAGATTCATAAGGAACCCTGACTTTGATGGCATAGACTAAGTTGGCTCGTTCATTGCGGGTCTGAATGGTTTTGGGGGTGAATTCAGCCTTAGAATTAATATAAGATATTTCGCCGGAAAGCTCTTTCAATCCTTGAGAATCATCAATCAAGATGGTTACCGACTGATTAAGTTTAATAGTGCTAAGTTGAGTTTGCGTAACATAGGCTTTGAGATAGACTTCATTGAGGTTTGTTAGCTTGAGAAGTGGCTTACCCATGGTCAGAAGTTCTCCCTCTTGCACATATTTAGTAAGAATAGTACCGGAAATCGGGGATTTAATTTGGCACTTCTGAAGTTCGCGGTCTGCTATTTGAAGCTTTATTTTAAGTTGTTCCGCTTCTTGCTTAATTAATGCCAGACTTATGTTTGCACTGCTTAATTGCTTAGAGAGAATAAGTCGTTTGTGTTGAAAAGTTTCCACTATTTCCAAAGCGACCACTTTACTATTGTAAAGACTTTGGTAGTTTTCTACATCGCGTGTAGCTTTGTCCAACTCGGCTTGCATAATGGCTAAATCAGCTTGAGCTTTCTTACGCTTTAGATTAATCATAGTCAACTGCTCAGTGATTTCCATCTTCATCAGAGCTTTATCAGTCGTATCCACCACCGCTATGAGCTGATTTAGCTCTACTTTATCGCCTTCTTTTAAGTCAAAGTTTGTTAAAACACCGTGAGATTCAGAGCTTATTATCACCTCTTCACTCTCAAAATTGCCATAAGCATCGCTAAGTTTATCATACTTTTCACAGCCTAAAATGAGTAGTAACGGGATTATTAAAATTAAGATTCTTTTCATTAGAATTCTCCTAAAGTAAAGTTGTACATGTATTTGTTGAATAGCAGTTCTATGTGAAGAAGGGTAAGATTCTCCTGTAATTGCCGGTATTCTGTTAGTTTGTCGCTGTAAGCTAAGATGTCGCTTTTACCCAGTTTATAGCTCTGTTCAAAGATGTTGGTAATCTCTTGGGTTATTTCTATTTGCTGCTCTTTAATTGATAAAGAAGACTCTATTTGGGAAATAACACTTTTAATGCCTGTTAATTCATTATTTACTTGGGAGAGAAACAGCTCTTTATCCAGCTGATTAATGTCTTTCTGCTTAGCCAAAATCCTGTTCCGCCCTCTCTCTTTTCCCCAATTCCAGAAGCTCCAATTAAACACAAGCCCCACTTCCACATTCTCTTCCCACTCATTCTGATACATATTATAGTTAGGATTACCGTAATTACCCTTAGCAAAGGCATTTAGCTTGGGAAGAAGTTGAGAATAATTAAGCTTCTTCTGTTGTTCATACAGATTATCAAACAAGGAAAATCTCGCTAATTCTTGCCGACTAATCTGATTCTCCTGTAATGTAAGTTCATCAGGCAAAACGAAAGTCTCTTCATTGGAGATATTACTCTGCAAAATCTCATTCAGCTGAGCGATTATCTCCTGCTTACTCCTCTCTAATTTAAGCAATGTTTCTTGCTGACTAAGTATCATATTTGCCATTATCAGAGAATCTAAATTTGTTGCCTTACCTCCGTCTAATCTAATCTGGATATAGCTTTGAGTCTCTTGATAATTAGCTAATGACAGCTCGGTAATAGCTTTCTTCTTCTCTATAAATAAGACATTAAAATAGAGACTATAAATAATCTTCTTAGTTTGGAAAACAGCATCTTCCAATCTGTTTTGTTGAATGTGGTTATTTAGAATCTCAATTTCTTTCTGCAGAGCGATACCATTACCTGTATAGATTGGCTGTGTCAAAGTTAGCTCTAACAAGGTTTTATCATGCTCCACTTCTTGCGGACCAACCTTCATTGTGTTAGCACTCCATAAATAATTGGCACTAAATGCAAGCTTGGGGAACCACTCTTTAAGAGCTAAAAATTTGATTTCGCCTTCACTTTGCTGAAGTAACTCGAGCTTTTGGGGGATTTGGTGATTATTCGAAAACTGTTCTAAGCATTCATCTAAAGTAACCCCAAACAGTGGGATAGTCATAAGCAATATCCCTATAATGACTATATTTCTCATATTTCCTGCCTTTTTAACATATTAATTGCGGCTTTGATTACCTGCTCTTTTCGCATAGCTTTGAAGTTACTATTATCAACTTTTATAGCTCCTAACATATTTCTAATTATAGGTAAACCCAGATAAGGAAATATGCACAAGGAGACCAGATTAATAAGAAAGTGAGCCGGATGAATATCGTTTATATTCCCCTTGGCAGCATCTTCTCTAAACTGCGTAAAGAACTTCTGAAAATCAATCTTGCTCAACGCTACTTTCACAAATTCATCAGTGAATTCTTTATTCTGCCACACCTCGGAAATCACAAACACAAACAGGTTCACATTCTCACTAATAAAATCAATATAAGCACTTACGATGAGAGGAATCTTATCTAACAGCGGTTCATCACTATTGAGATTGGTCGCCAGAACGGTGAAAATATCCTCTAATGAAATTAGGAAAACCTTCTCAAAAAGAAGCAGCTTATTCCCAAAATAGTAGTGTAAAAGAGCCTTGTTGATTCCGGCTTCATTTGCTATTTCCTGAGTCTTAGCTCCATGAAATCCTTTTTCCCTAAATATCTTTTGCGCAACTGTCAAAATCTTATCTTCCGTATCTTTATTATAGCGTTTCATTTTACCTCATTTTATTAATCTTAACTATATGGTTAAATTTAGTCAGGTCTGTTATTTTGACAAGTTATATTTTATCTTTTTTATATTTTAGAAGAATCATCTTTTTACTAATGCAGCGTATAATCTGCATTCCAACTGCCTTTTACTGCTTTTCAAACCCCTTCTTTCGCTGAATTAAAATATTCTCTTGCCAAGAACAATCTGCATTCGTATCAATGGATTTTAAATAAAGAATGGGAAAAAGCTTTGAAATTAAATAGAATAATCCTAATCATAGTTGCGATAATTGGCTTGAATAAGTTGCTTGGTAATGAACCTGTGCTTCATTATTTATTGGAAGTTAATAAGCTTACATATCATATTATTGATAAGAATGACGAGCCGGAAACTGCTAACTTGGGCACTGATTCTCTGGCATGGAAGCCCATTAATTATCTTTCGTATAAAGAGAAAAAGAACATTTCTAAGATGCTGTATCGTTTAGAGTTACCTGATTCGCTTGACGCTCATAATCGTATCTTTTTTGTCGGTTATTACACCCCATTTCGTGTTTATTATGATTCTCAAGAGATTTATGCAGATTCCCTGAGAGCCGAATTTATTCACATTATGAGTCTTGCCTATAAGCCGCACGCCAAGTATCTCTATTTCCTTTATGATGAAGTGATTCCGGGCTATCCTGTCCCCTTTTCTTTAGTCTTTTTGAATGAAGACAACACTGATACGCCTTTTGTTTACCTGATTATCGAATTAATCTTCGTGCAAATGCTGAATTATTCAGTCTCCATCTTTTTCTTTTTAATCTCTTTAATTAGTCTCTTTTTATTAATTAGAAGTTCCAAATCTATCAAGAAATATGTCTTTGCCGTCTTTATCTATTCTCTAATTATCGCTTTGGATCATGGTTTAAACACACTTCTCATGGCGTACACAGGCATTTCTCCGAAGATTTACTATTGGCTTGATTCAATGATGTTCCAGCTCTTTTTAATCATGATTCTCACCATGGCAGATTATGTTCTAACTTACGGTGAATCAAGATTCCTCAAATATCTAAGGTTTACCATTATTGGAATAACTGCTGTTAACCTATTGACTACCAACTTTATTCAGTTCTATCAGTTCTTCGATTATATCAATATTTCCCTCTATGCCACCACCATAATCTATTTAATTATCTATCTCGCGCGAAACTTCAAAATCATCCATGCGAAGCTCAATATGTTCATCGCCATCATCTTTATCCTTGCTCCGCTCTTTATGTTTGCCACGCGCAACCTTCGCTATGTGCCATATCTTTCAAGCGTTTATGTACTTGTAACAGTTCTTATTCTCTATATCTTCGTCTATAATTTCTTTGCTCGCTTCAGGAAGAATGAAACTACCCTAACTAATACAAAGCTGGATTTACAAGAGAAGGAAAATGAGATTCTTCGCTTGGAAAAAGATAGACTAAAGAATAGCGTTTCGCACTTGAAAGGTCAGCTAAATCCGCATTTCTTATTTAATAGTTTGTCAACGCTTACAGGAATAATTACCACGAATCAGGAGAAAGCAGTTAGCTATGTGGAAGAACTATCAACAATGTATCGCTATGTCCTACAAACTGACAGTAAAGAACTAATCGATTTGGAGTCTGAACTAGAATTGCTCGATTCCTATAATTATCTAATTCGCATGAAGTATAATCACAACTATACTCTCAATATTGAGATTCCCTACGAATATTATGACTGGTTTTTGCCTCCATTGTCATTGCAAACCATGGTGGAAAATATCTTCAAACACAACACTGTTGATGCTGAACATAAAATGAAGATTGACATTTTTATGGAAGATGGCTATGTTGTCATTATAAGTGATATTCATGAAAAAGAATCGGCG
>JBAYZI010000165.1:0-5469 GCA_041672585.1 Cloacimonadales bacterium (SeqCode)
TGATTAACCATTCATCTTGATGAGCATAATCCCACATTAAACCGGCTTGGAAAGCTCCTTCTGTAGGAACAACATCACCGGTTGAAAAGGCAACAGTTCCGTATTGAGCGAAACTTTGAGTTGTGTTGTTAACTGTGGTTGTCCAGCCTGTAGGAGGGAAGGATTCTTCAAAGCCTTCAGTAATTTCGTCAGGAAGAACTGTACCTGGAGCTAACCAGTTTAAAGTAACATCTTGACCTGAAACTGTAGCTGTAAGGGCTGTTGGAGGATCAACTTCAACAGGATTATTACTAATAGTAACTGTTACTGTGTTAGAAACAGCAGACATGCCTTGAATATAAGCAACAATAAGGTTATATTCATAAACACCATCAGCTAAGTTGTTATCTGTGTATGTTAAGTTTGTTACAGGATTTAATTCTACACCATTTCTGCTAAGAATATAGCCAATTAAGGTATTGGTTCCGGCATTTGGAGCAGTCCAAGTTAAAGTAGCACTGCTACCATTAACTGTAGCAGCCAAATCTGTAACAGGTGCTAGTGGGTCTGGAGCTTCGCCACCTTCAGCAAAGTAGAGAGCTATATTTGGCATATTAACAGTTGCAGTTGGTGTAGCTGTCATATTATCAGGATCGTAGCCAGCTGTATCACTTTGCCAATAAAGAGTTCTTCTAGGTAAGTCTGTTACGGTGTAGTAGAACTTATCACTGGATGAGTAATATTCAGTAGTCAGAGGTTTTTCAACAAGAACAACTAAATTTCCACCTGCATATTCGTATGGAGTATCTAATTCGATAGTAATTGTGTTTTCTCCTGAAGGGAAATCAACTGAACCACTAAAGACAGCTGTCAGTTGTGATGCTGGAACATAATCTGTTAAAGTAGTTTGTGTAGTTTCACCCACCCAAATATTAATATCTCCAACCGGTAAATCAGTCAAGAAGTTATTAAAGTATGAAATATGGGTTAATGAGCCTTCTAGATCAATTTCTTCAGCCAAATAAATTGTTTCAGAAACTGAGTTCTTATAATAGAAATTAACAGGATAATTATAGATACTAGAAGTTCCATCTCCGATAGCAACAGCAGTAATGCCTTCTCCGACTATAGTAGAGAATTTCCAGATTGGTCCGTTTATAGACAAATCATTAACAGTGTTGCGTGACACAACTCTCCAATAATAACTAGTATTTGTTGATAAGTCATTAGCTTGGTAAGAAGTAACATTTGCCGCATCAACTACTAAAGCTGCAGGATTTAAAGCATCAACATCGCTTCTTGTAGCTGAAAAATAAACATCAATTTCTGTTGTATCTTCGCCTATTACCCATTCAAGAGTTGTGCTTAATGGTACATTCATTGCATCATTTTCTGGAGCAACAAGAGTAGCTACTTCCGGTAAATTTACTGCTGACGAAAAGTAAAGTATGGCGTTTGTCATATTTACGGTTCTGGTTGGGTTAGCAGTCATTGCCTCAAGGTCGAAATCAACTGAGTCACTTTGCCAACTAAGAGTTCTGTTAGCTAAACCTGTTGCAGTGTAGAAGAACTTATCACTTGATGAAAAAGCTGTTGAATCTAAAGGTCTTTCTGTAAGAACAACTAAATTTCCACCGCCATAACTGTATGGAGTATCAAGTGTGATATTAATTGTGTTTTGTCCGGATGGAAAATCAACCAAGCCGTTGAACACTGCTGTTAACTGTGAAGGTGGAATATAATTAGTTAAGCTAGATTCAGTAGTTTCTCCCATCCAAATATTAACCTGTTTGTCGGTTAAATTAGTTGAGAAGTTATTAAAGAATGAAATAGTAGTTAAGTCTCCTGCTATATTAATCTCTTCTGCTAAATAGATAGTTTCAGCAACTGAGGTTTTATACCAGAAATTTAAAGGATGACTATAGGTAGTGGCAGTTCCATTTCCTATACCAACTGCAACAATGCCTTCACCGGCTTCTGTAGAGAACTTCCAGACTGGTCCGGTAGCTACTAAACCATTAGCAGTATTGCGAGATTTAACTAACCAGAAGTAATCGGTAAGTATGGATAAATTATTTGCTTGGTAAGAAGTAACATTTTGTCCATTAACTACCAAAGCACTTGCTTCCATATTAGCAACATCACTTCTTGTTGATGAAAAATAGACATCAACATCTGTTACGTTGTCGCCCATTATCCATTGAAGTGCTACATTTGTTGAAACATTCATAGCTTCATGTGCAGGAGCAACAAGAGTAGCTAATGTTGGTTCATTTTCTGCAGCAAAACTTAAGATAATGTTTGGAAAAAATTGAGCATATGAACCTGAAACTTCAGGGAAATTGGTATCAGCATATTTGTAAGCACCAACATTACTACCTACATTAGTAGTATAATAAGTAGGGTATCCACTTGTCCAAGCACCATCATGGTTTTCCCAAACAATTTGTAAGTTAGATGTTCCATTATAAGCAAATGGGGTATCTAGCATAACACCTTGGTAACCAGGTCCATTAAAAGTAACATCACCATCATAAACTAAGGTGAATCCGTTTGTTAAGGGAGCCGGGTAATCATTTGTAACTGTAGCTTCAGTTGTTTCTTTGAAGTATATTTTTTGATTTTCAAAAACATAACCGGTAGTATTTGAGCTGACGCTAATTTTAATTTCATTAAATTCTGCAGCCATACCAATTAGGTTTGAGTTGATAATAAAAGTTGACCAACCATTATCATATAAACCGTAAGCAGGTATATAGGAAGTAGTAGTGGTTCCATCTCCAATTTCGATATCCATAGCGAAAATGGAAGTAAGAGTAATAAGAAGTGCCAATAAGATCAGCATGTTCTTTTTCATAACAATATCTCCTTTGATTAAGTGTTTTGTTTTCTTAGCATAATTCTAAATTTTAGCCTAAAACTTTTTATAAGGTCTATTCTTGAGATTTGTAATATAATTGTCAAGTAAAATTTACTAACAGTTGTAGTTACTATCTTATTTTAGGGAATTATTATTCTGTAAAACTATTGATTGTCAATTTAGCTGAAAAAGAAAACGTCTTTATTTATCCTTGCCTTAACCCAGTGAAATTGCATTGATGATGCAGGTTGTTTGTTTGTTGAGCTTGTTGATTTGTTTAATTGTTGAAAGCGGTTTCGCGAGGTTTGAAACTTCTAGACCTGCATTCTATTTTACTATTTCTTGTCCGTTAAAAACTCGCGACTAGAAAAAGAGGGCGGAAAATGATTTGTCCTTACATAATTTTAAGCTCTGTTTTAAATCCATTAATTGACAGAATAAAGAGGTTCAAGATTAATTGCCTAATGAATGGATTTAAAGAGGAGAATCGATGGATATTCAGAATTTAATAGATAAGCATCTGCGCAAGAGGTCTTTCTTATCATATACGTTAGCTCCTTTTGGCATCTTATATGGCGTAGTTCAGTGGTTTAGACGTTTTCTTTATCAAAAAGGAGTATTCAAATCGTATCAATCTAAGATAAAAATCATTAGTGTGGGAAATATTGTAAGTGGGGGGTCCGGTAAAACTCCCTTCACCATCTATTTATGTAATTTGCTTACTAAACAGGGTAAGAAGGTTGCTATTTCTCATCGCGGATACAAAGGAGAATATGAGCAGGAAGTGCTTTTTATTTCTGATCGGAAAGAGGTGTTTGAATTAGCTTATAAAGCGGGTGATGAACCTCTGTTATTAGCCAAGAATTTACCAAATATCCCCATAGTTGTGGGCAGAGATAGAACTTCTGCAGTTAAATTGGTTGAGGAGAGTTATCCTGATATGGAGTATATTATTCTTGATGACTCTTTTCAGCATTTGCAAGTACAGCATGATTATGATTTTGTGGTGTTCAACTCCGGATTTGGCATTGGTAATGGATTTGTTCTTCCGGCAGGCTTACTCAGAGAGTTCATGGGCTCCTTAAAGAGATGTACAGCAATCATCTGGAATCAATTAGATACAAGTCATGTTCCTGCTGAATTATTAAATTCTCGTAAACCCATAGTTAGTTTCTCTTATGAATCTGTGGGACTGTTTGATGCTCAAGATAGGCTTGTTGATTTAGGCGAACTTAATAAAGGCGTTAATGCTCTTATGTCGGGAATAGGTTATCCGGAAGGTTTTGAAAAGAGTGCTACCGATTATGGGATTCAATTTGAGAAGCATTTTCGCCTCTCTGATCATTATGATTATCAAAGTGGTGATTTTCGGACAAGAATTGCTAAATCAATTAAAGATAATAAATTAAACAGTTTGATTATTACGGAGAAAGACTATGTGAAGCTTCAGCAATTACCTGCTTTTGAGATTCCTTATTATATTTTGAAAGTAGCGTTGAAAAGTAGTGATGATGAGAAGGTTTTGTCTCTTTTTGTTTAATTTTAATCAGGTCGAATGGTTTTTATTTACTTATTTCAAGATTAACTATATGGAGTTGGTCTCTACAAATAAATACCGCAAACATGACAGCAAAACGGTGTTCTTTTTTGGTAGAATATGAGAAATGTAATTTATTCTTTGACAGAATCATGTTGTAAAATAATCTTTTACCAAAAGTATAAAAAGGATCAATATGATAAGTCATAATATTGTTACAGAATATATATCAGTCTTTGTCTTGGCTTTTATTTTGGTGTATAGTTTAACTCCTTGGGTTATTAAACTGGCACACAAGATTAACTTCGTGGATAACCCGGATGCTAGGAAGATCCATAAGACAGCAGTCCCTCTAATGGGCGGAATAAGCGTCTTTATAGGTTTTGTTCTCTTAGTAGTTTATGATGTAATAATTGCTTCTAACAGAGTATTTAACATCAGATTAGTAGGTTATTTGCTGGGTGCATTTGTAATTGTCATGGTCGGAATGATTGATGATAAGAAAGGAATGAACCCTATTGTTAAGTTATTAGGTCAATTCTTAGCCTGTTCACTCTTTATTTTTACCAACTTCGGAACTGTTATTTGGTTGGATATTGCTTTTTTGAATGACTTATCTATCCCCCTAATTATTCTTAATAACAATATTATGTTTAATAACTTTATTTCAATCCCCCTTTTGTATTTATGGATGATTGGCTTGATGAATGCCACTAACTTCTTAGATAATATGGATGGTATGATAACCGGTATTTCAGCTATTATTGGCGTGGGGTTCTTCGCTTTTAGTCTTATCGTAAATTCCGATAACACTAGCTCGGCTATGTGGTTAAGTCTGATGGGACTTCTTTCCCTCTCTTATACAGGTGCTGTACTGGGATTCCTGCCCTACAACTTTAATCCTGCTAAGATCTTCTTAGGCGACGCAGGCTCCATGTTTATAGGGTATTTTATCTCTTCCATGGGCATTTTAATGGCGAATTTCGCCTCCCTGACCTTCCAAAGTAAATGGTTCTACTTGCTACCTGTAATCTTAATCAGTTATGCAATCTTTGATATCTGCTTTGTTAGTATTACACGTAAAAAAGATGGA
>JBAYZI010000166.1:0-5417 GCA_041672585.1 Cloacimonadales bacterium (SeqCode)
AAGCAAACAATAAGCCTTGTCCATCACCATCAACAAAGTTCCAAGCTACTTTAATTGTCTGTGTAGCATAAGCTGAAAGATTAATACTTATAGGTGTAGCATAGTGGTTCTCACCTTCAGGAAGTGTAGATGCATTCCAGACAGGAGTCCAAGTTGAACCATTATCGGTAGATACTTTTACAAAGTAGTTATCACCATGTGTAGAACCGGTGCTACCATAGTAGTCAAAAGTAAGATTAGAAACATTAGAGATTTCTGGTGTGATTAACCATTCATCTTGATGAGCATAATCCCACATTAAACCGGCTTGGAAAGCTCCTTCTGTAGGAACAACATCACCGGTTGTAAAGGCAACAGTTCCGTATTGAGCGAAACTTTGAGTTGTGTTATTAACTGTGGTTGTCCAACCTGTTGGAGGCCATGAACCTTCAAAACCTTCTGTGATTTCGTCAGGAAGAACTGTACCCGGAGCTAACCAGTTTAGAGTAACATCTTGATTATTGACAGCTGCAATAAGGTTCATTGGAGGAATCAATTCTTCCGGCTCAACGATACTTACATTAGCAGTGTTAGATGGCACTGACTCACCTTCAGTATAAGTAGCAGTTACATAATACTCATAATCTCCAAAATCCAAGGCTGCATCAGTATAAGTTAATATATTTGCAGCAACTGTAGAGATTAGGGTATTTTCACGATAAATCTTATAGCCTGTTAAAGCGCGAGTTCTGGTGTTTTCAGAAACAACAAGAGCTGCTTCTCGACTTGGAGCTGACCAGTTCAAGGTAACATTTTGACCTGTTACTGTGGCTACTAAGTTTTGAGGAGGAGCAATCTCTTCATTAATGATACTTACAATATTTGAAGTTCCTGGTTCTGATAATCGGTTACCACTATAAACAGTTTTCACCGCATATTTGTAGTTTCCGTTTAACATACTGGTGTTTTGATCAGTATAGTTAGCTTCGCTATTTATTTCTTGATTAAGCAAAGTCCATAAGTTTTGGTTATAGATATTAGAAGCTAAGAATCTATAAATATTGTATCCTAATAAAGCTCTATCTGGCTCTCTGTTTAATTCAATATCCATAAATGAGTTTCGTTTAAAACTATTCATAGTTTTCTCTTGTGCATTATTTAAAATAAGGTCATTAGTTAATCTAATTGTGGCGGGAGCAACCCACGAAATATTAACAATGTCATCGTTTAATTGTGCTACAACTTGAGTTGGTGGAACCAATGCTTCAATTAGACTAATAAAACCGAGGTCTAAATTTGAACTACTAGAAACAAATTGAGTAGTATGGGTTTCATATCCTACAGCGTTAGCTGTAAGTGTATATGAGTGATTTTTAGGTATATTTCCAATAATAAAATTACCATTAGCATCTGTGTTTACTGCAAAATTAGCGAAACCTTGAATAGATACTTGTCCCTCAATTCCGGCATTATTATCTTGAGAAACTAACTGCCCGGTAAGAGTAGTATAGTCTGTAATATCACCTGAAGTAGTAAATTTGAAATCATCTACCATGAATATAAAAGCATCATTAGATGTACATTGAATGGCAATCCTAATATTTTGTCCGGCATAATTGTCTAAATTATAAGAGAATTGTGTCCACTGATCACCAGCTTCGGTATAGCTACCTGTTGATATTTGAGTGAAACTGTTTACCGAGGTTGAGCCGGTAGAAATATGTACTTTAAATCTTTCCATACCATAGCTAGTAGTGTAAGATTTTGCCCAGAAACTGACATTTCCGAAAGAACCAACTTCTAATAATGGAGAAATTAACCAGTCGTTGTTAGGTGGATTCGAAGCAGCAAAGCTGGCGAGATATTTATTACCACTATGAGCTTCTCCTCCGGCTACCGGTGGAGTGGTTTGATCAGGATTGAAAACAATATATGCCATTGAAGATCCTGAGTTCGGAAATGAAACGCCATTAATTGTATAGGTTGAAGATTGATCAACATCTGTGAAGATCCAAGGATTTGCACTAAGGCTGAAATTTGTGTAACTTTCAAAGTTATCGTAAAACTCATAAACAATCTCGCCTAAAGTGAAATTTGCTATTGTTGTTTGTTCTGCAAAAACCTCAATTTCTTGTTGTTCTGTGTTGTATCCCGAAGCAGAAGCTACAACGGTGTAGGTACCAATATCTAAATTAGAAAAAGAGTAGGAACCAAAGTCATCTGTTGTCTGGGAATTGCTTCCGATTGTAATTAAAGCTCCACCAACAGGGAACCCATCTTCTGCTAACACAAATCCTTCTATAGAACCAAAGACATTGTTTAAAACGGTGTTAGAGAATTTAGGGATAGAAAAGTTTTCATTACTATATACTGATTTTACTGCATAAAGGTAAACTCCTGGCTCTTGGCTACTCCACATGTAGTCTTCGTAGGATAGCTCTGTGGTAGGAGTAGTTGTTAATAAATCCCATGTCGCTTCATTTTCTTGTTCATAATTATTCAATCTCCACACATTATAACCAATAAAATCTCTATTAATTATAGGTTCATTGAATAAAATAGGAAGGTAATTACTAGCACTAAATTGTTCTAAGGTAGTGTTTGGATTGTTTTTTTTCATAGTGATTGGATAATTTTCTTGAGCAATTTCTCGAGTAATATCAGTTGTAAGTAGAGCTTTTATATTCCAATTACCATCTAGAGAACTATTTATAGAATAGAGAGATTCCCATTGATTACTATTGTACATTCTCATGAGGTTTCCGCCGTTCACATGTGGACCAAAATCATATCCGGCAGGGTAGCCAGTTGTAGTATTTACAGTGTAACCGATGTAAATAGCACCTGAACTTGGTATTTCAACTAATTGATTTAATGTGTATTCGTTCCATGCATCATTAATGAATGTTTCGATTGGTTGGCTGAAAATTTCTATGTTTCCATTACTTCCTGTCCAAATCTTTAATGTATATTCAGCTAAAAGTTCTCTAGGAAAAATCTTCATCGTACTTATATACATATTTTGGTAATCTACTAATTCTGATTCATCAAACCTGTGACTGACATCAAATGAGACAGCTGCTCCGGTCCCGATTGAACCATAGTTGTTATTGCTACCTTTTGAAATCCAGGTGTTGTTTATTGAATCAACAGAGTTCCAAGTAATACTACAAAAAGATCCTTCATCTTGAGCCACGACAGCAATCGGTGGATATGCTATTTCTTGCAAATCAAAAGTGTAGTTGCTTGAGCTGAATAAGTCTATATATTGAGTAAATATACTATAACCTGAACGAGAAATGGTTAATTGGTAATTGTTAGGCACAATAGTTAAAATAGATATTCCATTTTCGTTTGTAATACTTTCATATTCTGTAAACTCTCCCAATTGGTTCACTTCAGAACTGACTAAGGTAATTGTTGTTCCTGATAGAGAATTACTGACAGCATCAGTTGTGTATAAAGAGACTTCAATTAAGTCTTCTTTATTTACCCATTCTGAAAAAGTTGGATGAGATGTTAGACCATTGCTAAACAAACATTCTATAGCATATTTGTAGAAACCGCTCTCTAGTGTATTCCAAAGTGAATCAGTGAAGGTTGAACTGTTTACATTCTCACCGATTAATTGCCAGTTATCATGGTTTGTTAAATTTTCGTAGTCTATTCTAAACAGATTATAGGAAGATAGATTTTGAATCACAGGGATATTGCTCCAATCAATTTCCATGTTATCATCTACTAAATTAGTAACAATATTAAAAGGCTCGATTAAAACAATATTTCCAGTGCTATGATTATTTGCCCCAACATTAATTAATAAATCTGCAGATTGATAGCCTGTAGAAGAGATATTTAAATTATAGCTAAAATTAGGTACGACATTTGTTACTGAGAACATACCGTTACTATTTGTATTTGCAGTTCTTTGAACCGGTCCATCGAGTGTTAGGGTTGCACTTAATGGTGAGTTGCTATTGTTAATGACTCTCCCTATTATGTTCACTGTAGAAGCTTTTCCTAACTTGAGGTGAGGGATATAATCAGTAAATTCTCCATCGCCAAAAGTGAAGCCATACATCTGATTAAAAGCACAACTATTGGTATAGTAGCTTGATATAGCGAAGCTTACGGCCACATAGTTAGAGTCTTGATTTTTCACAAAGACATCTAAATTAGATGTTCCATTATACTCAAAGGGAAGGTCTAAAAGTATTGATGTCCAGCCTGTTGAAGTCAAATCAAAGCTTCCTTCAAATACTTTAGTATAGCCACTAGCAACTAAATCCGGATAAGGATAGTTAACTGATGCTTCATTAGAACTAGTTTCCTTGAAGTAAATTGATTGATTGGTTAAAATGCCTGGTGAATCGATTTCGCTGATATTAAATTGGATTTCGTTAAAGATTGATGATTGTCCCAAGTCAGATGATCTAATAACGAAATTAGTCCATCCATTACTTCTGGCACCAAAAGTAGGCAGGTAGTTTGCCCATCCTTGATTACTTCCAATTTCGACATAGTCTGCAAAAATTACAGTACAACCAAATACTAATAATAATGCTGATAGTAGAACTTTTTTCATTTCTAACTCCTTTAGTAGAACTTTTTTCATTTCTAACTCCTTTTGTTCTCTTTGTTTATTTGACTCAAGACCAAGTTAAATGGTATAGAAGGAAGAATAGGTTGAAAACACCCAACAATAAATAACTTTAATAATATTATTATCATGTGAAACTACTTATTCTTAATTCTTAACTAATCCAGTATGTTAGGCACTATTGCTTAATCGCTAGAATAGGACTTGAGCCGTTTATTTTATGTGTTATTTTATAACTTTTAAACAAGTCAAGAATCAACTCGAATAATTTAATTGTCAAGAAGTATTTAATAAAAGATGTAGTTTACTATTTATTAGATAAAATTAATATTAGTCAAACCTGTAATTACATACTTGTTAACAATTATATTGATTCCATTATAACAATAAAAAGCCCCGAGATTAACCCGAGGCTTTCTTTAAGAGGGCGGAAAATGTTCCACCCTTACATATTGTTTTCAATTGCTAATTGCTAATTGATGAAGTTTACTTCATTAAGATCATTTTGTTTGTTTTTGAATATGAACCATTTTTCATTCTGTAGAAGTAAACGCCTGAAGAAACGCTTTTGCCGTTATTATCAGTACCGTTCCAAACTACAGTGTGAGTTCCTACTGTTTGTGAGTCATTAACAAGTGTTTTCACTTTTTGACCAAGCATGTTATAAACATCAATGGTAACATTTCCGGCTTTTTCAACAGAGTAACTAATTGAAGTTTCAGGGTTGAATGGGTTTGGATAGTTAGCATGTAAAGCTGTTTTAACAGCAGGTGCTGAAGTGTCATCATTGTCTGTTCCACCTGGTGAAACAACTTTGAAGTCATCTAACATGAAGACA
>JBAYZI010000167.1:0-5384 GCA_041672585.1 Cloacimonadales bacterium (SeqCode)
ACGCGCGGAGGTTCTAAAGCCTTGAGAGATCTTGTTTCACATCTCAAGAGTAATTCTATTGCCATAAGTCCGGATGGTCCCCAAGGTCCTATTTATAGTATCAAAGATGGGATGCTCATCACAGCCTATTTAGCTAAAAGACCTATTGTCCCGGTGGCTATTGATGTTAGTCGTGAATGGACTTTTAATTCGTGGGATAAATTTAGGTTTCCTAAGCCATTTTGCCGGGTTAGACAGATGTTTGGCATGAAGTTTTATATTGAAAATAAAGAGGATATTCCTTTAATGAAAGAGAAGATTAAAGAGGAAATGGATAGGATGTATGAATCTATTAGGTTTAAGTAAAGAAGATTATTCAGGATCATGTAGAGACGCAACATTTTGCGTCTTCCTAATTTAAGACCTCATCCCGCCGGAAATACCGGCATCCACCTTCGCTAAAAGCTTCGGAGGATAGACTCCCTCTCTATAAATTGCTATTCAGCAAGGGATAGGGGACTTTAAGAAGCATCGTATTTGTTTTAATCTTTTTTAATTTTTCTTAATCTTTCTTAATTTGTGAAATCTGTGTAATCTGTGGATAAAATTCTTCTTCATTGCTAATTACTCAGCCTTATTACCTTTTTAGAAGCCCAATAACTACCTGCCTCATAGCTAATAAGATATATTCCGGAAGCAACTTCACGCCTAAATTCATCTTTCCCATCCCAATATAGTTCACCATTAATTTTATTATCATTTGTTATACTTCTAACTAATTGTCCTTTGAGATTATAAATTCTCACTTTCGCCGCTTCTCTGTTTGAAGAGTTTGACTTTATAAATAATGTTTCATGAAAAGGATTAGGATAAGCAGTTATTCTATTATCCGGCACAGAATCAACATCTTCATTAGGAGTGAATGTCAGATATAAATTGGAAGAGAAATCATAAGCTTGGCTAGATTTAGCATTGATAAACTGTTTTATTTCAGTAGTGGAAATTTGATTATTACTAAGCAATGTTTTCATATCTTCAAATTCATCATAAATATCATTTTCAACGTTTTGAAAGTGTTTTAAAAGAGAAAAACCATTAGACTTCACAAAATAAGAAGTATCTAAAAAGTAAGAATTATTGCCACTCCACAATAAATTAGTTAAATCAGGAGAATTCAATGAGATATTATTGAAGTTTGTAAGATTTGGTTTAATTGTAGGGAAGAGAGGTAAGGCATAGGAAGTGAAAGGGTTACCCATAATCACCCACATTGTTGAGAGAGTAGGATCTTGCCCTGGTTCAACTCCTTCAATAACTACAGCCGAAACAGTATTAGCTCGGCAAATACTATAGTCTGTCTGAATTAATGGTGTAGGATCGCCGTATTCCCAAGGAAGCGCATAATTTGAAGGGAAGGGATCATCAACATCTCTCATTTGTTTGGTAAATAAGCTATTAACTGTCAAGTCATTAGTTTCTACCAGCCCACTAATTATCTCAGATGACCTAATATATCTTTCTAAGCCATTTGCGCTTCCACCATGTAAAGAAAAATTCGTTCTTAACATGTATGGTTCAGCAGCGGTCGGTTCATAGCTCCAGTAATTATCATTATTAACTTCGTAAACCTTGGTGTTGCCTTCTGCATCAAAAGCGACAAAATTACCGCGCAGTTCTAAGGAAATCGTGTTTTCTTGAGTGAGATAGTTAAGATAGTTTTCAAATTCCGTTAAATTGGCAGATAAACCAAGAGCAGTATAGATTAAGTTGCCGTTATTAAATTCACCGATTCCGACAGTCAAATCATTAGCTAAAGAATTGGCAAGGGCAAAGCCCATCTCATTAACTCCCATCCACACTCTATTTTCGTTAGGGGTAGCCACGCCTACAAATTTATAGGTCATGTTTTCTACATAGCGAAGTGTATTGGTACTGTTAGGGTTTTGATCCCGTGATTTCCACAGCATTGGTCTATTAGTCAAAGTAGCTTCAGAAGAAGCAACTCCAATAGTACAAGCAAAAGCTTGGAAAACGGCAATAATGATTAATAACAAGATAACATTCTTTTTCATACTTATATTTTAAGCAATTAGCGTTCCTTATTTCATAATTTAAATATTGTTGATAACTCTCTATCTCTCAAGAATCTAATAAATTATAAATCATAAAGCTGTCAACAACCATTTGCTGAGATACTTAGGGTTTGGGTGATTCAAACAATTTTACCACCCCACTAAGTCGTTGGAGCATGAGTTTCTTCTTGTTAACGCCTTTAATCTCACGACCGACTTCTAAAGATGTAATTACTGTTTTTCCGACTACTTCACGTCCTGCTTTACCCCAAAAACTAACTGTTCTTATTCCCCACATATTATGTAACACGAGTGGATTACCATCAACTTCTCCGAGATATAGCATGATATGCCCAGGTATTCTGATTAGAGAAGTGAAGGGAGTACAATTTTCTATGATAAACTGCTTATAGTCAGCAGGTTTTAAATTTTGAGTAGAGATGAATTCACCACCCTTAGAAGCTTGATGATTACCATTACGTGGTAGAATATGTCCGAACGGAGTAAAAAGATCCAAAGTGAGCTGAGAACAATCGCGGTTGTAATACATTCCACCCCAACCATAGGCTTGATTCATCATTCTCTCTGCTAACATTGCAATATTACTCTGAGTTAAAGGAAGTGGCATTCTTTCAGCGTTGCTAAGTTCAATATTAATAGTTACCGATTCCGCATAACCCCACTCATTTCTCTTAACAAAGATAGCTTTATGCTGTGTATCGGTAGTGAAGAGAAAACCAAAGAAAGTGCCTATATCGGCATTACCAAAGTACTCACCTGTTTTAGAGTAAATCGGAGTCCTGTCTTTTACAATAGCTATCCGCTGTTCTTTTCTAATCTCAGTGATCACTTCATTATTAATAAAAGCAACTTTATCTTTCTCCACCCAACCACTACAAAGATGACAACTTATAAGATACCAGTTATCTATTTCGTGATAGATAAAGACAGGCGTTGCCATGGGAATGGTAGAATTTTGCCAATAATCGAAAGGATAACCTTCGCCTGCTAACTCAAAATTTAGGAAAAAAGGCTTGTTAGAAGGGAGAACCCTAATATTTGCTTTCTGGAGCATAATCCCCTTGTTTAAAGTATTAAAGCCATTATCTAACTTAGTTCTATCATGCATATAGTAGAAAAATGTCGAGTCGCGAAGTAGCTTATTTTCTCCATAACCGGGATTAGTTTTTAGAGATAACACTTTGCCTTGATAATATTCAAGAAGTTTTCGCGTGGAGGTAGTGTCTGTTAATAAAGAATCAGACCAGCAACTATAATATCTTACCAGAGAAAGAGAATCAAGCCGACTCTGAGTTTCTGCTGAACATAAAGGAGTATCTGCTTTAAGAGAATCTACATAGTCATAAGGATTTTGAGAATAGTATTCTAAATCATTAATGATTTTGTTGTTATGAGAACAGCCGGCAACAAGCAATAACAGCAATATATACACTTTATAAAACTTATATTTCATTTTCTACCTCACTTTTCTTATTATGAAACCATGAAAAAAACTGTCAATATAAATAACTGATAACCTATTATTTAGAAGTTAAAGTTAAAATAATCCTTGCCTTAAGAGGTTTGACTTTTATTCTGTCATAAATCTAAAAAGTTTAAGGTAAATATGAAAAAAATAAATATTGTTGGTGCCGGATTAGCAGGCTGTGAAGCAGCTCTTAACTTTGCTGATGCAGGGTGGGAAGTTGCACTCTATGAGATGAAGCCTAAAAAACATTCAGAAGCTCATAAGCTCTCTTCTTTTGCTGAATTAGTCTGTAGCAACTCTTTTAAATCTCAATTGCCTACTACAGGTTCAGGACTTCTCAAAGAAGAGATGAAGTTATTGGGGGGCAAACTCTTATCGATAGCAGAAGAGTGTTCTGTCCCTGCCGGAAATGCGTTAGCTGTAGATAGAGAACAGTTCAGCCTAAAAGTTACAGATTTAATCACAACTCATCCTAATATTAGCGTAATTAATGAGGAATATACCAAGCTTACTGATGAATTAACTATCATCGCTACAGGTCCGCTTTCATCTGATAATATAGTTGACGCTTTGCATGAATATTTACCGGAGTCTAATCTCTATTTCTTTGATGCCATTGCCCCAATTGTCGAGAAAGAGAGCATTAACTTTGAAGTCGCTTATTACAAAAGCAGATATGATAATGGTGAAGCTGATTATATTAATTGTCCCTTCACCAAAGAGGAGTATTACAACTTTGTTGATGCTCTTAACGAAGCGGAAAAGCATGAAGCTAAGGAGTTTGAAAATAAGTATTTTGATGATATTAAGTTTAAGTTTTATGAAAACTGTACTCCTATCGAAGAGTTGGCAAGAAGAGGGAAAGACACTTTAAGGTTTGGTGTGTTAAGACCGGTTGGCTTGGAAGACCCCAAAACTGACAGACGCCCTTTTGCCGCTCTGCAACTAAGAATAGAGAATGCCGGGCAAAATGCCTACAACTTAGTGGGATGCCAAACAATGCTTAAATATGGTGAACAGAAGCAAGTATTTAGGCTAATACCTGGCTTGGAGAAGGCGAACTTCTTGCGTTATGGATCTATTCATAGAAATACTTATCTTAATGCCCCACAGATGTTAAACAAGAATATCTCACTTAAATTAAAACCTAATGTTTTTATAGCCGGACAGCTCTCAGGAGTAGAAGGCTATGTAGAATCTATTTTTATTGGACTACTTGTTTTTCAGATTATTAATAATGGCTTAGAAACACTTCCGGAAGAGACTATTGCAGGACAATTATGGCGTCATCTGAATACAGAACAGAAGAATTTTCAGCCGATGAATGCTAATTTTGGTTTGCTCCCTGCTTTGGAAATAAGAGATAAAAAGAAGAAAAAAGAAGCCTATGCTGAAAGATCTCTACTAACCCTAAAAGCATTCTTAGATGGTAAGTTAGAGCAGTAATCCTCTGTTTCTCTCTCTGTTCTGTTGCTCTTTAGCAGGACTCTCTTTACTAACGCGTTTGGTTTTCGATATTCAAACGAGTTACCTCCTATGATGCAGAGGGATAGAAGCCGGCGTTGCAACCAAAAATAATCTGAAGTCGGTAAAAATAGCTTTACATAATTATGAAACATTCTAATAATGGATATTATGACGAAAGGAAGTAAATTATGAAATATATTAAGTGCAACATTCTTAATCCGGTGTCGCCACACAAAACCGAATTATTGAAGAATGTAATTATGACCATAGATGAAGATACAATCAGCGATATCAGCCCTTTTGAGAAGTTTGATTCTGCTAACAAAATAGTAATTGATAAATCTGATAAAATAATTCTGCCCGGACTCATAGATGCC
>JBAYZI010000168.1:0-5359 GCA_041672585.1 Cloacimonadales bacterium (SeqCode)
AACCAATAGACCCGGCAAAGATTATATCTGAGATAAATTCTTTGAAAAAGATATAGCTGAAATGAAGATTTTGAGGAGATAATATGAGTGAAAATGTATTTTCTGACAAAGCCCTGCAAAGTTATTTAGGACAGATTTCCAAATTCGGCACTTACACTCGTGAAGAAGAGAATGCATTGGCTGTTAAAGCAGCCCAGGGTGATCAAGATGCCATGAATAAACTAATGCAAGCTAATCTTAAGTTTGTCGTTAAAATTGCAGCAAAATACCAAAACAGAGGATTAACTTTATCCGAACTAATTAGTGAAGGTAATCTTGGCTTGATCAGAGCTGTTCAAAAGTTTGATCCCGATCGAAACATTAAACTTATCTCTTACGCAATTTGGTGGATTAAACAGAGAATCATGCAAGCTGTGGCTGAACGAAGCTCAATGATAAAAGTACCCTTGGGAAAAATAAATACTGCCTACAAACTTAAATCTACCAGATCATCCATTTATACCAAAACCGGTCGCCACGCATCTGATCAAGAACTTAGCCAAAACACCGATATTACCGAGAAACTTATCAAAAAACTGAATCATCAGATTGTTGATACCCTCTCTATGGATTCTAAATTTGGTGAAGATGATGGGCTCTCCTTAGGAGACTTCATCAGTAACGTCGAATCCCAAGATCCACAAGCTATTTACTATCGCGAAAAGATTAGTGCTGAAATAGATAATGCTATTGATTCTTTAAGTCCGCGTGAGAAGTTTATCATCAACTCTTATTTTGGCTTGCAAGATAATAAATCTGAGAACTTTGCTCAAATTGCAGAGAAGATGGGATTATCACGAGAGCGTGTTAGACAGCTTCAGATCATTGCCTTAGAGAAAATTAGGGAAAAGATTTCTCATCATAAAGAGAAGTTTGAAGAGTATTTTAAAAATAATGAATTATAAATTGGAGGCGTTGAATGATTAAGAATTTTACAGAAATGTTAGAATATGCTAAAGGTCTGGAAGGTAAAAAAGCTATTATTGCCGGAGCTCAAGGTGAATTGCCTATAGAAGCAGCTATCTTAGCTAAAACAGAGGGTCTGTGCGATAGTATCTTAGTAGGTGACGAAGCTAAAATCAAGCATTTATTGCAATCTATGGCTCCTGAAATTGCTGATAACTTCGAGATTGTCGATACCGGCACTGATTTAGTGGCTGCTTGCAAAGTGAGTGTCAAACTTGCCAAAGAGGGTAAAGGACATATTATTCTTAAAGGAAAAGCAGATACTGCTCAACTCCTTAAAGCTGTATTAGATAAAGAAGACGGCATCAGAACCAGCAAAGTTATTTGTGATATTCTGGCTTATGAACATCCGGAAAAGATTATCTTTATGGGTGATGGCGGGATTAATCTTCTACCTGACCTCTCAGAAAAAGTAGCTATTGTGAATAGTGCTGCCCAAGTAGCTCGTGCTTTTGGTGTTAAAGACCCTAAAGTTGCCATGCTTTGTGCTGTGGAAAAAGTTAATCCTAAAATGCCGGCAACTATTGATGCCGCTATTATCTCAGCTATGAATAAACGCGGTCAAATCAAAGGGTGTACTGTCGATGGTCCTTTAGCTTTTGATAATGCTATTGACTTAGAAGCATGCAAAATCAAGGGCATAGATTCTCCTGTTGGTGGAAAAGCTGATGTTCTTATAGTGCCTAATATAGAAGCAGGTAATATTTTTGGTAAACTGCTTACTTACTATTGTAACTATAGAGTAGCTCACGCTGTTATGGGTACTAAAGTACCTATTCTTATTCCTTCACGAGCAGATTCAGGTGAAACTAAGATGCTTTGTATGGCGATGGGGCTGATTGTAGCAAACAATTAGCAATTAGAAATGAGCAATTAGCAATTGATGAAATTTTGTAGGGGCGTATCGTATGCGCCCTTTTTATATTGAGGTTTAAACTGGATTGTACCCTCTTTATTCTATGGAAACGCAACATTCTACCCCTAATTCATTTTTTAGAGGCGACATAAATCACAACATCTGACATTAAAAGTTTTGTCTTCTCTCTGTTTATTACGAAATTACCTCAGCAATTGGTCGAAGGGCTTTTTTAATTTGCCCTTCTCCCAATTTCTTCGATAATTTCTTGTTGTTTATGTCAAAAGCTATTCTGAACTGCGGGCGACACGGAAGCCAAGGTTGAGGTTGCTACTAGACGGGTTGTTGCGACTGCGACCCGCGACCCGGCAATAAGCGGCACTGTTGCTCCAGCTACCGCCGCGAGACACACGGCCAGAGCCCGTAGCAGGACCTATCGGATCAGTTTGTGCATCACTACTATAACTGCTGTGCCAATCATTACACCATTCCCAAACATTACCGGACATATCATAAACACCCAGACTATTAGGAGCTTTGGTACCAACGGGCTTTGTTCCATAAGGTTCATTATTACCATTATACCAAGCAACACTGGCAATATCATCAGATCCGGAGTAGAGATAATCAGGATTATTAGTTGCACCTCTGGCAGCATATTCCCACTCTGCTTCGGTTGGAAGACGATAACCATTAGCATTGAAATTACAACTCCAGTCCGAGGTGTCATAGCAAGGTGTTAATCCTTCTTGAATACTTCTGGCGTTACAATATTCAACTGCGTTATACCAGTTAACCCAATAAACAGGGTAATTATCTCCTATTCCACAACTAAGATGCTGAGCAGGATTTGTTCCCATTATAGTTTGATATTCAGATTGAGTAACTTCATATTTACCTATAGAGAAGGGACTAAGTGTTACTTGATGAGTTGGTAATTCATTTAGATGTCCATCACCTGTTGCCCTACCCATTGTGAAATTTCCGCCAGGAACAAGAATCATTTCCGGATTTATATTTTCATCAATAGTATATGTTCCACTAACTATTTCACTTGGAAGATAGTCAGTCTTGAACGCACGAGCTTTTAAGGTTTTTGTTGAGCTAATATTAATAGGATTATTATATAATTGTGATGACTCTGTTGGATTATTGCCATTTATTGTATAGCGTATATTGGCATTCGGTGTTGTGCACATAATCTCTACTGATTGGGCTTGATTATAAACACCCGGAGCAGGATTAAATATAGGAGTTGCTACGATGTTTTCTTCGGGGATATCAATAGTATATGTTCCGCTAACTATTTCACTTGAAAGATAGTTAGTTTTAAACGCACGAGCCTTTAACGTTTTTGTTGTGCTAATATTTATCGGATTATTATATAATTGTGATGACTCTGTTGGATTAGTGCCATTTATTGTATAGCGTATATTGGCATTTGGTGTTGTACAGATAATCTCTACTGATTGAGCTTGATTATAAATACCCGGAGCAGGATTAAATGTAGGATTGTCCATCTCGGAATAAATAGAATAATTTCCAATAACTATTTCACTTGGCAGATAATTTGCTTTATAGGCTTTAGCTTTTAAAGTTGTCGTTTCTGTGATATTTATTGGCGTATCATATAATTGTGATAATTCTGTTGGATCACTTTCATCTAAGGTATAGCGTACATCAGCATCCGGTGTTACACATATAATCTCTACAACTTGAGCCTGATTATAAACACCCGAGGCTGGGTTAAATGTAGGATTTTCCGTACTGTGTGTAGGTTTAGTTGATTTATCCTTATCACAACTAATTAAAAACAGCATGGAACTTACTAATAACAAAATTAATAGCTTCTTATACATTTTCATTTCCTTGTTAGTTATTAAATAACTTTTACTATTATAATGCTAAAGTTATAAGTTTTAGCATTATCACTGTGGGGTAGTATTTATAAAGTAGAACCACAAGTGAATAATAACAGATATCAACATTATGTTACATTAATAAAGGTTGAGTATCTTTAGATAATGCAAAAATATATGTGTTTTGTTTTGTTGTCAATTATTATTTTAACATGGCTATGTTTTTATTGTCGAGATAGCTAATAATTAGTAAAAGAAAAGATTTTGTAGGGGCGTATCAATATATGCCCCTCTATTTAATTATCATTGCGATACATCCTCCGAAGCTTTTAAAGCGAAGGGGGAAGCAATACCTCAATTATTAATTGTAAATTATTAATTATATTCCGCTATTTATCACTCCGAGCAATTCGGAACCCGGTACTAGAACTTCCTGATGAGGATTTCTGGTATGAACGAGCAACGACTCGGTAAGAGGTAGTAAAACGACTGGCAGTACCACCGCGTTTCACCCGCCCATAATTTACCCCCAAAAGAAACAAAGGACCAATGGGATTAGTCTCTGGACCTTCACTATAATCGCTATACAAATCATAACACCACTCCCAAACATTACCTGACATATCAAAAAGTCCTAAACCATTAGGAGCTTTCCAACCAACAGGGTGGGTTGGGTCATCAAAGCTTGCATCGTACCAAGCTACATTTTCTATAATATCAGAACCGGCGTAGAGATAGTCCGGAACATTTGTCGCTCCTCTGGCTGCATATTCCCACTCTGATTCAGTAGGTAAGCGATAACCGCTAGCATTGAAATTACACTTCCAATTAGTACCATTATAGCTATAGCATTTGGATAATCCGTCTTGTGCACTTTTAGCATTACAATATTCTACTGCATCGTACCAGCTTACATAATAAGCAGGATGATTATCCCCGACACCATTATTATAAGGTTGTTCAGGATTTGCACCCATTACAGCAAGATATTCAGCTTGGGTTACTTGATGCTTACTAATATAAAAAGAGTTTAGTGTTACTTGATGAGTTGGTAATTCACGAGGATTTCCTTCACCTGTTGTTCTACCCATGGTGAAAGTGCCACCAGGAACAAACACCAGCTTAGAATCAATATTATTATTCCCTTGTGAAGATTTTGTTGAGTTATCTTCACAGCTAATTAAAAACAGCATAGTAGTTAGTATTAACAAAAATATTAGCTTCTTAGACATTCACATTCCTTTGTTAGTTGTTAAATAAGTTTCAGTTTCTCTAGTTAATACAAAATTAGGAAAGTTTTGTAATGTTGTCAAATGATATTTTAATTTGTTCTTTTTTGGTTGTTATTTTAAGAGATTAAAGACCACACCCCACCGAAATTCGGCACTCACTTTCGCTAAAGCTTCGGAGGATAAACGCCCTCTTTGATAGACGCAAAATGTTGCGTCTCTAC
This sequence comes from Cloacimonadales bacterium (SeqCode), assembly GCA_041672585.1. GTDB lineage: Bacteria > Cloacimonadota > Cloacimonadia > Cloacimonadales > JAFGVF01 > JAEKNW01. The sequence continues at coordinate 5,174 of JBAYZI010000168.1, forward strand.
AGCCAATGGAAGAGGGAAATTAAGAAGTCGCGTATCCATCCTAATCCGTGTAAAAGTTCTTATCTTCAATTGCTAATTGCTAATTACTAACTGCTAATTATTTACCTATACAGAAGTTAGCAAAGATAGAATTAAGCAGATCATCATCCGTAATCTTGCCAATAACCTCTTCCAAATAAGCAGAAG
>JBAYZI010000169.1:0-5339 GCA_041672585.1 Cloacimonadales bacterium (SeqCode)
ATACAAATATTTCGGGAAATATTACCCTTAACTTACAAAATCTGCCTACAACCCCTGTAGAATTAACCCTTACAGTTACTGCTTTTAACAGAGTTACAGTTGTTGAGCCGGTAACTATGTCTGTTGCAGCCGGTCCTTATTTAACTTTAGCTGACTATTCGGTAAATGATGCAAATAATAACGGACTCTTAGAGTATGGTGAAACCGGTTCCTTGAATCTAACAATTGAGAATATTGGCACAAGCACTTCTGGTTCAGGAACTATCACTTTTAGTGAATCTGACCCTTATCTAACCCTGACTTCTACTTCAGCCTCATTTACTAGAATTAATGCAGGCAGCACAAGGAATATCAATAGTGTAATAAACTTCACAGTTGCTAATAATGTTCCCAACGATCACGCTGCCGTTATGGCGTTTATAATTTCTGCCGATGGAGTCCAATACACCGGTAACATTAGTTTAGTCTGCAAGAGTTACAGTGTTGAGATTACCAACATCTCCATTAATGACTCTGTTCTAGGAAATGGAAATAGTGTAATTGATATGGGTGAAACTTTTGAAGTAGTGGTAACTTTTGAAAATAGTGGACCGGCAGCTTCTCCTGCTAGTAGCGCAACTATCCAAAATGTGAGCTACATAAGCTATACTACTAATGTTAGGATATTACCTGCGATTCCTGCAACAAGCAGCGGGACAACTAGCTTTACTGCCACAGCGTCAAACTCAATTCCTGTTGGAGAATTAGTAACTTTCTCAGTAAGTTCAACTTATCCTAGTGGAACAATTGAGTATAGTCAAGGATTCATCGCAGCTCTCTTACAGATTGGTGAAGGCACAGAAATAAATACTCATCTCCCTATGGAACCGTTTTATGGCTATTCTTACAGTCAGACTATCTATCAAGCTTCCGAACTTAATATTGGAGCATCTCGGATTAACAAGATTGCTTATCAATATAATGGGAATTCAGCTTGGACTGATCAAATTGTTATCTATATGGGAAACACTGCCAAAAGTAATTTCACTTCAACTACAAACTGGATATTATTGCCTAACTTAACAGAAGTTTATAGTGGTAACTTTTCCACAACAACCACAGCAGGTTGGATTGAAATTGAATTAACTACTCCTTTCTTGTATGACGGAACAAGTAATTTAGTAATTGGCTTTGATGAAAATACTCAGGGCTATCATGCAAGCAATGATGAATTCTATTGTTACAATTCCGTTGCAAATAGAAGTATCTATTATTATAATGATAATACAAACCCTAACCCTGCTTCACCTCCAACAGGGACTTTAATGTCATACAACCCTAACCTCAGAATCTTTGCTTCTGCAATTGCTACAACACCTGTGCTTACTGTAAACACAGCTTCTCTTGATTTTGGTCAAGTAATTGTGGGAAACTCTGCAACAAAAACATTCAATATTATGAATAGTGGCGTTGGGGTCCTTTCAGGTTCAATAACATTACCGGACAACTTTAGTTTTGCTACCAGAAATAGCAAGAGAGAAAGTTCTCCTACTCGGATTGCAACTCAGAATTTCTCCCTTGGTGCCGGAGCTTCTGAGACTTATATTATCAGCTACACTACAACCTCAACAGGCTCATTCGCAGATAATATGACAATAACCTCTAATGATCCGAACAATATGAGTGTTGAGATTCCTCTTCTTGGAGAAGTAGTTTCACCTGCTCATATAGCTGTTAATGTTCAGGAAATCAGTGTTTACCTAGAACCTGAATTAACAGAAGAAAGAACTATTTCAATTACTAATAGTGGTGATGTTGCTCTAAACTGTTCGCTTAATTTACAGTTCCCTGAAAGAAGAGATATGAGCGAAATATTCAGTGCTAATTTTAATGATCATGATTTAACCAATTGGGATATTGATTATCTCTATTCTGCCAATCATACTTGGCATATTGAGGATAACCTTAATGGTTCAAGTATAAATGGAACTCCTTTCTTGTTCATAAACAGTGATGTTGCCGGATTTAATGATTTAAACGATACTATTGAGACATCAACTTTTGATGTTAGCAATTATTCAGAAATCAAGATAGAGTTTGATCACTTTTACAAAAGATATCAAACTGCAGTAGCTGATGTAGATTTCTGGACAGGCTCACAATGGATTAATCTTGGTCGTTGGCAAGGTACGGATACAGGAAGTTGGACTGCCCCTGCTCATTTCTCTCATACCCTGACTAACCAAGGCTATAGTGATGTGAAGCTTAGATTCCATTATTACAATGCGCGTTATGATTGGTATTGGGCTGTTGATAACTTAATAGTTTCAGGAGAAGAAATACCCCTTCCGCAATGGGTAACATTAGCAAGTGAGTTTAATAATATCACAGTTGCCGGTCATAGCAGTGAAGAATTTACTCTTAACTTCTCAGCTATTGATTTTGCCCTTGGTAATTATTCTGCGTTGCTTAATATCAACTCTAATGCTCCTAATAATAGTAACTTAAACATTCCTATTTCCTTAACGATTGGCTACGAAGTTCTTGAACTAATTGCTCCCTACAATGTGGAAGTGGAAATTATCAATAGTCTGGCAAACATAAGCTGGCAAGCTGTACCTTATGCTGATTATTATCTAGTTTTCTACTCTCCTGATTTAGAGAGTTGGACTGAGATTGGGCAAGTTAATGGCACTTCTTATCAGCATGCTCAACCACGCGGAGAAGCAGCTTTCTATATGATTAAAGCAGTGAGAAATTAATAATTGAAGAAATATTTAGCCACGAATAACACGGATTTTCACAGATTAAGATGAATAAGAAAAGCCCTCTTTAATTCCCCTCTTCCCTTGCGGAGCAAGGTCTCTGGAGAGGGGTGCCGAATTTCGGCGGGGTGTGGTCTTAAATCCCTGAAAGGGTAACATTGATTGAATGAATAAATAAAAAGCAGGAGTATTTAATGAAGAAAAGTCTAATTTTGCTTATAACGCTTTTAATAAGTATAACTTGGCTAACAGGAAACCAGATTATAATAGATGATGGTAGTAACAACATCAAGCTCATTTCCTCAGATGATAATGCCACAATTCTAGAACTCAACATTAGTTCTTTTTACCAAAACCCGGTAACTATTGATGGCGAGATATTCTCTAAAATAAGTATTCCTCAGGAAGCAGAGAGCTGTGAAAAAGGTGCCCCTGAACTGCCAACTCTTACCAGAAGTATTATCATTGATAAGAGCAATCAACCTATTTTGAAGATAATTGATTCTGAATATAAAGAGTTTAACATGCGTGTCGCTCCTTCTAAAGGAGTAATCACACGTGATATTGACCCAGCTACAGTTCCCTATGAGTTTAGTCATGTCTATACAACTCAAGAATTCTATCCGCAAACAATCACCTCTTTAAACTCTCCTTATATCTTGAGAAACCATAGAGGTGTGGCAGTAACTTTCACTCCTTTTCAATACAATCCCAGCTCACAAACCTTGAGAGTTTATACCCAGATTATAGTTGAAATCTCTAATAGTAATCAGGAAGGAATTAACCAACTGACTCATACTGCTAATTATAACCAATCATTCACAGAGCTTTATAAGAATCATTTTCTCAATTATGACGAAAGCCGTTATGCACCTTTAGATGAATTTGGTTCCATCTTAGTTATTGCTCCTCAGAATTATATTTCAACCATGCAAATCTATGCTAATTGGAAAATCCAAAAAGGTATCCCTACCGAAATAGTTAATGTTGCCACTATTGGTAACAACTCTACTTCTATCAAAAACTATATTCAGAATTATTACAATAGTCATCCGGAGCTTGCCTTTGTGCAAATTGCCGGTGATGCTGCTCAAGTTGCTTCTCTAAATTCAGGTGGCGGTGGAGCAGACCCAATGTATGCCTTAGTTGCAGGTAGTGATAACTATCCTGATATTTTCATAGGTAGGTTTTCAGCAGAGAATACAGATCAACTTCTCACCCAAGTTGAAAGAACTTTAGAGTACGAAAGAGATTTAAACACCTCTGCTACTCATCTAAACAAAGCGATGGGAATTGCTTCTTCTGAAGGTGGTTCACAAGGGGATAATGGTGAAACAGATATTCAACACATGAATATTATCAGAAATAATCTACTAAATTATAACTACACTTCTGTTGATCAAATACATGACCCGAGTGCTTCTGCCTCAGCTGTGGGAAATGCTCTCAATAGTGGAAGAGGTCAGATTAATTACATCGGTCATGGTTCTAATACTTCTTGGGGAACTACAGGTTTTTCTAATAGTCATGTGAATAATTTAACTAATGTAGGAAAGCTTCCTTTCATAGTTTCTGTAGCTTGTGTGAATGGTAATTTTGTCAGTACTACTTGCTTTGCCGAAGCTTGGCTTAGAGCCACCCATAATGGTTCACCTACCGGAGCATTGGCGATTTATGCTTCTTCTATTAATCAATCGTGGGCTTCCCCTATGCGAGGACAAGATGAGATAAATATACTCCTAACCCAAGAAACACTCTCTACTATCGGTGGACTCTTCTATAGCGGTTCCTGCAAAATGATGGATCATTATGGAACAGACGGAGTCAACATGTTTAAGACTTGGATTGTTTTTGGGGATGCTTCTCTGCAAGTTAGAAGCAATATACCTCAAACTATGAATGTTAATCATCCAGGTACTCTTATAGCCGGAAGTACTGCTTATAGTTTAAACACAGGTGTAGCTGATGCTTTAGTCGCTATAACTTATAATAATCAAATTCTTGGCAGTAGTTATTCTGATAGCAATGGTAACGCTACCATAACTTTAAATCCTATTCCTACTACGCCAAGAGAGTTAACTCTCACAATTACAGCTCTTAATAAAGTAACCCTTACTACCCCAATATCAGTAATTAACGTTATTCAACCTGCTAATCTTAATATCACTATTGCTAATGATGTTGCTGTAGAGCTACAGTGGGATGCTGTACCTAATGCTACTTATTACAAGATTTTCTATTCTCCTGATTTTGTTAATTGGGTTCAAGTAGGTTTGGTGCGTGGCACTTATTTTCAGCATAATAGAACTCTGGGGAGGGTTGGCTTTTATAACGTGAAAGCAGGAATAAATTAGTAATTGTTATTTAATAAGAAAAAGAAAGAAGAGAAAAACCCTTAACACAGAGTGAAAATTTGTGCCTGAAAAGTAAGGGCGGAAAATATTCCGCCCTTACATATTGTTCAATTGCTAATTGTATTTATTACATTCTCTTTAGTATATCTTCTTCAACTTTAAGAGCTAATTTGTTAGTCTTTTCCCATAAATCAGTAGCTTTATCAGTTATCTCTTTGATAAACTTTTCGTCTTTCACACC
>JBAYZI010000170.1:0-5212 GCA_041672585.1 Cloacimonadales bacterium (SeqCode)
TATCAGCATCTGGAAAGTTGGTTAAGGTTTCTCCAAACAGAGGGAATTGGCAGAGTATATAGTCAGAAGTTACTTGATAACTATGGTGAACCGAGTAAGTTTATGGGCGAAGATATTGCTTCCGGAGAATATCCTAAAAAGGTCTTGCAAGCAATAAAAGAGAATAGACCGGTAGCTAATTTAGATCATGTAATAAAGCTAATTGAACAGTATGAGATTAAATACTTAACTATTAGTAGTGAAGATTATCCGGAGAATTTGAAAAGTATCTATTCTCCGCCGTTGGTTCTTTTTTATCGCGGCACGCTTCCTCAGGATGCTTGGAACAACACTTTTGCTATTGTGGGTACCAGACGAGTAGATAACTACGGGAAATATATTACCAATAAGATTAGTCGTGAATTGGCTAATAAAGGGGTAATTATCGTCAGCGGTTTAGCTTATGGGGTGGATACTATTGCTCATAAGGCTTGTTTGGCAGGAGGTGGAAAGACCATTGCTGTGATGGCAACCGGATGTGATCAGATTTATCCTCCGGAGAATAGAAAGTTGGCTGAGAAGATTATTGAGAATGGAGCAATTGTTTCTGAATATATTCCCGGAGTAGAAGCTGAACGTTACTTCTTTCCTCAAAGAAATAGGATTATCAGTGCTTTATCCATGGGGACTTTAGTGGTGCAAGGTAAGAAGAATAGCGGGGCTATGCTAACCGCTAAGTATGCAATTGACCAGAATAAAGAGCTGTTTGCTATTCCCGGTGAGATTAATAATATTTTGTCGGAAGGTCCTAATTACCTGATTAAGAACGGGGCTAACATGGTTACCGAAACAGATGATATACTTTCTTCTTTTATGAATACCAATTATGTGGAACAACTAACTATCTTCCCTGAGTTATCTAATGATGAGAAAGTAGTCTATCACTATATTAAACAAGAGAATAGACCTGTTTATTTAGATGAAATTGTGATTAGTACTAAGTTTCATGTTACTAAGCTTTCGAGTCTTTTGATGAATTTAGAATTGAAGGGTGTTATTCAACCGCAACCGGGAAATAAGTATATTTTTCTATATTAGAAAAACAATTAGCAATTAGCAATGAGCAATTAGCAATTGAAAGAAAAGAAAGACTTTCACACGAATTTTCGCGAATTAAAATGAATTTAACGAATTAAGATGAATACGTGACCTCTTAACCCGTCTTTACCACTTTTTTTGAAAAAACATCGACTCCAAGGGCTTTAGATGCAAATTAGGTCACTACAAACTTATTTTAATAAGTTTGGTTTCAAGGGTTTTGGGTTAATATTTAATGCACTATATATTTCTGAATGAAATAGCTCTGGTTCAGTAGATTGTCTTAGCAAGACAATATTGCCACTTCTAGTTCTAAATTCTGAAGTTACCGCTACCTGTGTGTTCATTATCTCTCGGATTTTCTCCCAAGAGATATGAAAATCCTTTTGTTTTAGTTTCGTTCTGATGGTATTCAGTAAATGATATGCGACTACCGCAATAAAAAGATGACTGTCTGCTCGATGCTCTTTATGATGATAAACCGGTCGAAATGCCAGTTCACTTTTTAAACTTCTAAATGCAGCTTCAACCATTGTTAAGGTGTTGTAAAGATTCCACAGTTCCATTTCATTCAAATCTTTTCGACTAGTTTTCAAGAAGTAAGAACCTGAAAACCTGAAGTTTTGTTTGTCCAAATCAATTGCTTTCCAGGTGATAGCAGAAACGTTATCGGAGTCTTTAATTTTGGTAACTTTAATATCATAATATCTTGAAATTGAGGAGTTACGCTCCTTTATTCGGCCAATTCGCTCTAACACTTTATCGTAAGTTTTTGTGCCATTTTTCTTCGATAGTGAACTGTTCGCTAGTTCAAGCTCTTTTTCAAATTTTTGGCGATACTTTTCTAACATTGCTTGCTCTTTTTTATTTTTTAAATAGCTTTGGCAATATAAAATGTTTTCCTTTTCACTCTCAAAAAGTTTAACTTCAACACTGTTATTCTTGGTAGAATGGATTTCTTTTAACTCTGCTTTTTCTATTTCACTTTGAGAAATAGATTTGGTTCTAGCTACGCATATGTAGTCATAGCCATAATCTTCCAACATTTGAAGATTGTCCTCAATTGAAATCCCGGCATCCATTATTACAGTCTGATTCTTTTTAACGCCTTTTGTTTTGACCAGTTCGCAAACCTCTACACCTTCTAATTGTGCAATCATTTCGATTAAGCTATGTGGTTCGTATTGGTTGCCCGGCATTAGCTTACTTCCTCTCGGAAAGCCATGCTCGTCTATAATCAAACCTAATGTTAATAGCCGGCAATCACTTCTTTTTTCTTTAGAACGTCCGAACATTGCTTTAGGATTTTCAGCACCACTTCCTTCAAGGTAAGTGTTTGTTAAATCGTAGAATACCAACTTTTCTTGAAGATTGAAAATATCTCGTTCTTTTTCCCAAAGATGCTTCTCCAGATCATCCTTATGCTCATATATTTTGTCAGCAATGCGATAAAGAGCATTATTAGAAAGATCCTTGAAAGAGCAGTTTAGAAGTGAGTCCAAGCCGGAGATATGTTGAGCCCAATTCCTGGTGGAGTTTTCACTTGCAGGGTAGACTAATCGCCCTATAATTGAAAGGGTTGCAAGATGTTCCTGACGCTTGTTAAATCCTTTACCTTGAAAGAATTTATCGAGTCCTAACTCTTTGAAAGCAGATAAAGCTACATTTTCTGCTCCGATTGTTCGCACAACCCGATTTTTAACTGATTTGATGTCAATTTCGTGAAAATCACACTCCTGTTCTTCAACCACTATAGCAACACTGACATTTTCACGGAGTCTTTTTTCTCTGATAAGAGTTGCATAATGCTGAGCTAATTGCTCAATTTCAGGTTCAAGGTATAAAACTGGTTGATCTTTCAAAAACGCTTCAATAGTATCGGCAAGAAGTTTCCAATTTTCTTCAGGAAGGGAAAAACCCTTCAAAGTTAGGATAGTCTTCTGCCTTGGTCCATTTATCGTACGATAAGACTCGACTAAACGATAAATTATTCGTTCGGTATTTTTATATTTTTTGGTTACTGATCTGATATACATAATAAACACTTAAAATATAGGTGAAAAAGCTGTCAAGCTGTTTATTCGGATTTAGGGGCACTACATTGAGATATTTACTCAAAATACTCCCTTTTCATCATATTTTGCCCTAAAAAGAGCTAAATCACCCGAAAATGGACTATTTTAAGGGTAAAATATATTTTTATTTTTCAGAAATGGTAAAGATGGGTTAATTCCCCGCTTCCCTTTCGAAGAAAGGTCTCCGGAGAGGGGTGCTGGTATTTCCAGCGGGGTGTGGTCTTGATTCCGGTTGAATTGTTGATTTGTTTAATTGATGAAGAGAGTCTCAGTATTAGTCTTAATCTTTCTTAATCCGTGAAACTCCGTGGCTAAATCTCTTCATTACTAACTGCTAATTAAAAAGATTCTTGACCGTTTCTAACAATTCATTTTAAATTGAATCATCAAAACAGAGGAGAAAAATATGCCAAGATTTATAAAAATACTGTTGCCATTAATGCTTATTGTAAGTTCAATAATATTTATTACAGCATGCGTAGAAGATGAAGTCGCAACCAATGAAAAGGTGGTTATTGAACCATTTGAAAATGATCTTAACTTACCGGCTCGACAACAAGTTTCCCAAAGTAATAATAGTTTCTGTATAGACCTCTTTAAGCGTATAGACAAAGAGAATGAAAACATAGTCTTCTCTTCGTTTAGTGTTTCTAATGCTATGCTTATGGCAGGCGAAATGATGAATGAGGGTGCTGCTAAAGCTATTAGAACAGGCTTAAAGCTTCCGGAAAACATCACAACTGTTAGAGAGGGGTATCAATCTATTCTTAAAGCATACGGAACCGAGAACAAAGATTACAAACTTAGTATTGCCAATGCTGTATGGATAGAGAAGAAAGAGTCTATTGTTCCTGAACACCAAGCAAATATTGAGAAATTCTACTTAGGTAAAGCGTTATCTTTTGATAATTCTCAACCGAAGATTACAGCAGATTTAGTTAATAAATGGTGTGATAATAACACAAACGGGATGATTAAGCAGATTCTCTCGCCCGGTGATATTAACTCTAATACTCTGTTCATTCTAACTAATGTTATCTATTTTAAAGGAATGTGGAGAGAGAAATTTGAAGAGTCCCGGACAAGTGAGATGTTATTTTATAATTCGCAAGGAAAGGAAGCCACAGCTAAGTTTATGCAGACTAATGAGAAGTTTGCCTATACTGAAAATGAAGCAGTTCAGGTTTTGAAAATGCGCTATAAAGGTAACTTCTCCATGCTGATTATTCTTCCTCGTGAAAATGAGATTAATAGTGTTAAGAATAGCCTGACTTCTGAGATGTTGACTAAGTGGAATGAAAATCTTACTACTTATGATGTGGAAGTTTCCTTGCCCAAGTTTAAGTTTGAATTTGCTACTAATTTGAATGCACCCTTAACTCAGCTTGGTATGGGAGAGGCGTTTGGTAGTGGTGGACTTGCTATTGATCAAGTAATGCATAAGGCAATAATTGATGTAAATGAAGAGGGAACAGAGGCTGCAGCTGTTACAGCAGTTACCATGACACGAAGTATGCCACAAGAATATGAGAAGAGAGAATTCAAGGCTGATCATCCATTTATCTTTGTGATTCAAGAAGAGATGACAAATAATATTCTGTTTATGGGAAAAGTTGAGAAACCTGAGTATAAATAGTAATTAACTTAATTTAAAATAAAAGAGGGAACTTCTTGCGAAATTCCCTCTTATTTTATTGTCTAATTCTTATTATTTGTTAACTTGGAATGTTTTGTCGCCATTTTTTATGAAAGCAACGATTTGGTTTGCAGCTGCAACACCGGCATTGATGTTAGCTTCATTAGTTTGAGCACCCATTTTCTTAGGTGTTTGGAAATATCTATCAGCAAACTTTTCTTGTAATTCAGCACCACAATCAGGAGCGATATCTGTAAGATATTTGAACTTTGGTCTTTCTGCAAAAGCTTTCTTTAAGTCTTCTTCATTAATAACTTCTTTACGAGCAGTATTAACAAGAACAGCTTCAGGCTTCATAATATTGAATAATGAAGAGTTGATAGAGTTTTTAGTTTTATCAGTTGCAGGAATGTGAAGAGAGATG
>JBAYZI010000171.1:0-5104 GCA_041672585.1 Cloacimonadales bacterium (SeqCode)
GAAGCTTTTAAACAATATGGTGTTGTTCCTGAAGTGGAAGTGTATGAATCCGGTATGATTGACTATATTGCACGTCTGGTGAAAAGAGGCGTGATAGTTGCAGAACCGCTGCACATGCAATTTGTGCTTGGCGTTCCGGGTGGTATGAATGGCTCACCTAAGAATGTATTGTATATGGCTCAACATTTGAAAGAGCTTATGCCTACAGCTTCTTGGGCTGTTGCCGGTATCGGTCGTTATCATATCCCGGCTTCACTTACAGCCATGACTCTTGGTGGACACATCAGAGTTGGTTTTGAAGATAATATCTACTACCATAAAGGTGTTGTCGCTGATTCTAATGCCCAGTTAGTTGCTCGGATGAGAAGAATTGCTGAAGAGATTGGCAGACCTATTGCTACTCCTGCTCAAGCAAGAGCCATATTAGCATTGCCTAAGAAATAAAACTTGATATATTACCTTCGTAGTGTTTCGGCATTACGAAGGATTCTTTTTTAATGGAGAATAAAAGACTTTTCACACGAATTAACACAAATTAAGACGAATTTGCACGAATTAAGATAAATTAACGCATGATGTCTTAAGAATTGCTCATTGCTAATTATAAACGGAGTTTACTTGAAAAATAAGCTATATTTACTACTACTATTAATATTTCTCTTAAGCGGGTGCAGTTCATTTATAAATCTGACTGATACCTTCAATCTATCCGATAATACTACTACTTCTTCTTATGAAAATGAACTTACCAATGAATCATCTTCTAATCATGATGAATCTACTTCTATAGACAGCACTGATTCAGATGCTCAAGATTCAGAAATAAATCAGGAACTATTTAACTATCAAACAACTATAGATTCACTGTATCGTGAATTATCTGACAAAGATGTGCTTATCGACTCCTTGCTGTTTGAAATAAGCAAATTTAAAGATAACATTTTAATCAAAGATGTAGGTTTCCCGACTCATGTGGAGTTTGCAGGTCAGATAATAGATTTGACAATTGAAAGAAATTTAGAAAGATTTGAAAAGGCATATAATAGTGAATTAAGGTCAGCTGCCAGGTTTATTCCGCGCACAGGTCGTTATTTTGCGATTATGGATTCAATCTTCACCAAAGCAGAAATTCCTCTTGATACCAAATATCTGGCAATTGCTGAAAGCAGGCTTAGTTATACTGCACATTCGCCTATGGGTGCTGATGGAATCTGGCAAATAATGCCTGTTACAGGAAAACATTACAAAATGCAGATTGATGATTTTATAGATGAAAGGCGAGATATTTTCAAATCCACAGAAGTAGCTGCTCAACTACTTAAAGACACTTACCGTTATTTTGCTAATAAAGGTGCAGAAGATTGGCTCTTAGCCTACTGCTCTTATAATGCAGGAATGGGCAATGTCAATAAAGTTCTTCAATCTCAGGGTGGGACAAAGTTCTCAGACCTAATTTTTAAAACACAAGAGACGAATGAGTATGTCTGGAAAGCCATTGCGATTAAATATATTATTGAAAATGAAGAGAAAATCTTTGATAATAAGTTTGAAAGAGAGCCTGAATTGTTGGTAGAAAACAAAGTTGTGCAAGTTACCCTAAAAGGTCATTATAAGCTTGATGAATGGGCAAAAGCTCAAGGAACTAATATCGGTTCGGTGTATGAACTTAATCCTTGGATTAAGATTTACCGTCAGAGCAGACAGAAGTATTCTGCCATTAACGATGTGGTGCTTCCTGCCGGAACTCATAATATTCTCATCCCTAAAGGATCGATTCCTAATTCAGAGAAAATAGCTGAACTTGAAAAGCAATTCCTCAATAAGAATGCCGGTTACTTCACCCATCATGTTGTGAAAAAAGGCGATAATCTCTATGATATAGCCAGAAAATATAAAACTTCTGTTGATAAGATTAAACAATTGAATGGAATGAGTTCCAATATGATTAGACCGGGTCAGAAACTCAAACTGTATGGTAATACAACATATAGTGGTAGTGGGGTTTATGTTGTTCAGGCGGGTGATTCGATTAGCGGGATTAGCAATAAATTGAAAGTTAGTCAGAAGACCTTGATTAGCTCTAATAATCTTAAAAAGAATAGCAAAGGGGTGATTATGATTTACCCCGGACAGAAGCTTTCATATTGAGAATCCACGAATTACACTGAGAAGAGATTTTTAGCCACGGATAACACGGATTTTCACGGATTAAGATAATACGAAACCTCTTCACTGGGAACGCACTCATCCCTGAGTGCATCATTGCAAGGCAATGAAAATCTTAAATTCCCAAAGGGGATAAGTAGTTTAGCCTGTGTGTTGTATTCTTGTATTTCAAGAATTAACCACAGGTACAGATACATAAGATCAACAATAACCCTGAGAGGGTTTGATAGATTCAATATTATGATATATGGTTCGTATTTAATAGGTTAAGACCTCACCCCGCCGAAATTCGGCACCCCTCCCCGGAAACCTTTGAAATACAAAGGGGGTAGGGGATTTAAGAGGTTTCGTGTAATCTTAATCCGTGAAAATCCGTGTTATCCGTGGCTAAATCTCTTTAAATTATTAATTATATTTATCTTTTGGTATAAAAAGTGCAGGTTATTCACTACAACAGAGTCTTAATAAGAAAAGACCAATAGGGGCTTAAAATGAAAAAAGAAAAACTCGCAGATTTAGCTATAAACCAGAGTGGATTCATCTTTGATCCAACTACAGGTTACAGCTACAACGCCAATGATACGGCAATCAAGATTATTCAACAACTTATAGAGGGTCAGGAAATCGGTGCTATTGTTACTGAACTGACTGAAGAGTATGACGTTACCACTGATGAAGCAATCTCTGATGTAGAATATTTCGTCAGAGTCTTAGAAAACTACAATTTAGTGGAACGCAGTAATGTCTATTAAACTTGATCATAAAGATTTAGTTATTGCGGTTTCAGGACTTAAAACCGGTGATAATCCCCAACCGGGCGTGCCTATAATCCGAAGTATCCGAAACGCAGGTTTTCAGGGTAAGATTATCGGGTTAGTCTATGATAATCTGGAGTCAGGCATCTACTATCCCGGACTGGCTGACGAGATTTATCAGATGCCATTTCCGTCGGAAGGAAGAGATGTGATTCTTGCCAGAATAGATTATATACTTGCTAAAACAAAGATTGATATTTTGATTCCTACCTTAGATTCAGAGATAATCGGGTATATCAGATTAGCCAAAGAATTGGAACAAAGAGGGATCAAAACCTATTTGCCCAATGAAGAACAACTGCTGTTACGTGATAAATCTAAACTATTCAAAACCTTTCAAGCTAAAGGAATTGCGGTTCCTAAAACAGTATTCTTAACTGATGCAACGGATGCCTTTAACTTGGAAAGTCAGGTCAAATTTCCGCTTTTTATCAAGGGTGCACTTTATGAAGCCTATCGCGCCAATACCATCAATGAAGTAATAGGCTATTTTAACCTAATTAAAAGCAAATGGGGTTTACCTGTATTAGCCCAAGAAATGGTGTTTGGCGATGAATTCAATATCTCCTTGGTGGGAGATGGTCAAGGTAATATTCTGGGGATGATACCCCAACGCAAACTGATTATTACCGATAAAGGCAAAGGGTTTGGCGGAGTTGTGGTTAATAACAAGAAGCTTAATGAATTCACCCAAAATGTTGTCTCAACCCTGAATTGGAGAGGTCCTTGTGAAGTGGAATTAATTAAAGATAATGATGACAACTTCTTTCTGATTGAGATAAATCCCCGCTTTCCTGCTTGGATTAGATTAGCAGAGGGGGCAGGACAAAATCTTCCTGCCATGGTAGTTAAATTAGCTCTTGGCGAAGAAGTAGAGACCCTAACGAAATACAAGACAGGCACAATGTTTATTCGTCATGCGGAAGATATTATTGCCGACATTAGCGAAATGGGACAACTTTCAGCCACAGGTGAACTTATAAGAGGAGAAAAGTAATGAAAAAACAATATAATCCGCCGCGGATCTTGAGAAATCAAGCCGGCATTAGCAATAAAATAGCTTATAATAGAAACAGTATAAACTTTCAAGACAGAATCTCAGGTGTGCCTGTTGATCAATTAGTTAACAAATATGGTTCACCTCTCTTTGTCTTTTCAGAAGCTAAAATTAGGGATAGCTACAGAGAATTAACTTCTATTTTGCAGAAATATTATCCTAACAGTGAAGTTTCATGGTCATACAAAACTAATTATCTCGGAGCAATTTGTTCTATTCTTCATCAAGAAGGAGCTAAAGCTGAGATAGTGAGCATTATGGAATACGAAATGGCAAAACATCTGGGCATTGCCGGAGAGGATATCATCTTTAATGGTCCAGGCAAAAGAAAAGAAGATTTGCTTAGGGTTGTGGAAGATGGAGTGGTTGTGCATATAGATCATTTTCAGGAGCTAATAATGCTGGAAGAGGTAGCAGCAGAGCTTAATCTCAAGCCAAGAGTTGCTATCAGAACCAACATGGATACCGGTATTTACCCTCAATGGCAAAGATTTGGCTTTAACTATGAAAGTGGTGAAGCTTACAGAACTTTACAAAGATTATTGCAAGCTGATAAACTGGAATTGGTAGGCTTGCACGCCCATATTGGGACATTTATGTTAGATGCAACTCCTTATTACATCTCCGCTTCTAAGTTACTGGAACTTGCTCAACGTGTGAAAGATAACTTCGGGGTTGTAATAGAATATATAGATTTGGGTGGTGGATTTGCCTCTAAGAATACACTGCATAATCAATACACTCCGGGTGAGTTTTCTTCTCCAAGTTTTGACCAATATGCTACAGCTATTAGCAAGGCTTTTCATGAATCTAAGTTTGCTAAAGATGAAGAACCGCGTTTGATTCTGGAAACAGGCAGAGTGTTAGTTGATGAAGCCGGAACGCTCATTACTTCTGTGCTTGGCAAGAAAGACTTACCAACAGGCGAAAGAGCTGTGATTATCGATGCCGGGGTTAATATTCTCTTCACAACTTGGTGGTATAATCTTAAAGTTTTACCTGCTCAACCAATTTCCGGAACTCTCTTACCAACTGTCTTTTATGGTCCTTTGTGTATGAATATAGA
>JBAYZI010000172.1:0-4958 GCA_041672585.1 Cloacimonadales bacterium (SeqCode)
ATAGGCTTTGTTACTATTATTATATCTCCATCTCGCGGGGTGTTATTCTTAATCATCTTTTTAGGGTTCACAAATCCACTGATGGAGAGTCCAAACTTAATCTCGGAATCACTAATGCTATGTCCGCCTAACAAGGCAGTTTCAGCTTCAATGAGCTTATCTAAAGCACCATTCATAATCTCTCTTAAGATAGCAATATCCAAAGTGTCATCCGGGAAACAAACTATACTCATAGCTGTTTTAGGAATCGCCCCCATGGCATAGATATCAGATAGGGCATTACAGGCTGCAATCTGTCCAAAAGTATAAGGTTCATCAACAATTGGAGGAAAGAAATCCAATGTTTGCACCAATGCCAAATCGTCATTTATCAGAAAGACGCCTGCATCTTCTGCTTGCAAATAATCAATTAATAAGTTAGGATATTTAGGTTGTACCATCCCTGAAAGAGCTCTGTCCAGTAACTCCGGACTCAATTTAGCTCCTCAGCCTGAGTACTTGCTGTAATCGGTCAGTTTCTTTACTTTAGTTATTAAGTCCATAAATCATCTCTTTTAGTTTATTTATAGTTATGTCTATTTCGGTTTTAGTGGTAAAATAGCTGGGACTAAGCCTAACTGTTCCACCTAATTTTAGTGTGTTAATAAATTGATGAGCTTGAGGAGAACAGTGCAATCCCATTCTTACAGCTATGTCTTGTTTATCAAGAAAACGAGCAACATCAGAGCAAGTGGTTCCCACACAGTTGAAAGATATAACCCCAATCTGGCGTGCTAAATCTTGATTACTATAGATAATAATCTCTTCAAGTTCATTCATCTTAGTTAATAAATATTCAACAATCTCATTCTTGGTGCTTCTTACTTTCTTAACACTCTCTTTCATTAAATAATCTAAAGCTATGTTAAGTCCATAAATGCCACTAATATTAACCGTTCCGCTTTCATATTTATCAGGAGTGAAGTCAGGTTGTAAAATAGAACCTGATCTGCTCCCGGTTCCTCCAAAATAGAGGGGATCAATCTCAAAATCCTTGGCTAACCACAGAATACCTGTACCGCTCGGAGCTAATAATCCCTTATGACCTGGAAAACAGATGGCACTAACCGAGATTGTACTAAAATCCAACTCTTCATAACCAACTAATTGAGAAGCATCTACAATTAGCGGTATTTTGTTAGCCTTACATATTTTGCTTATCTCTTGAAGAGGAAGGATAGTTCCGGTTACATTAGAACAAACAGTAGTAATTACTTTATCAATGCTTCCACTTCGTAACTTCTCTGTAAGGTCTTCGAAATCGGGAGTGAAGTCCTTACCTAATTTATAGTATTCAAGCTTAATATTTCTATTTTGTTGAAGAAAAGAGAGAGGTCTCATCACAGAATTATGCTCTAAGGGAGAGATAAGAATTGTTTCGTTAGGCTTTATACTTCCAAGAATAACCATATTAAGAGCATGAGTAGCATTATGAGTGATGATAACCTGAGAACTGTCTTCAAGCTTTAGAAGTTCAACAATCTTCTCCCTCACATCACAAATAACAGAATCAATCTTCAGTGAACTCTTGTAAGAAGCACGACCAGGATTCCCAGCAACATTATTAATCTGCCATGCCACACCTTCTGCTACACCGGGTGCCTTAGGGAAAGAAGTAGCTGCATTATCTAAATAAATCATCTTATTTATCAACTCCAGTAGTTAGAATTTATATCAATATCTTTCAAAAATTTAGTACCCCCTAAGTTTGTCAAGTACTATTTTATATTTCCTGAAAGACTAAGGATAGTTCTGTTGGAGTTAACCATTGATCCTGGTCATAAGGTTCTTGATATGTGGGTATAATGTTTCGGGTAATCTACGTGGTTAGTGAAATTAGTGAGTATTCTCTTCATTGTTAATTATTCAGTCCTATCATTAACCGGGATTGTAAAACTAAACACCGATCCCTTACCTTCCTCACTCTCAATCCATAATTGTCCATGTAGCTTAGCAATTAATTCATGACAAAGCACTAAACCCAACCCGGAACCACGTTCGCCATTGGTTCCATAGGTTGATATTGTCTTATCTAATTGATTCAAATGAGGAATAATTTCTGCTTTGATTCCCACTCCATGATCTATTACTCGGATTAAAGCATAATCTTTATCTCTCTGCGCAGCTACGATTATTTTACCTTTTTCATGAGAATATTTTATGGCATTATTTATCAAGTTTCTTAAAATAGTGAAAAACATATTTTTATCAGCATAGACAGAAAGATCAGGTGCACAATCTACTTCAATAGTTATCTGTTTAGAATGGGAAATATTCTTGGAGAGTTTAACTGTCTTTTCTATTAATTCCAGTAATTGGAAAGATTCTGATTCGTAATCTAAGCGTCCTCTTTGGTTTAGAGACCACTGTAGTAAATTCTCTAACAAGTCAAAAGTATTAACAGCAGAATCAGCTAACTGTTTTAACATCTCTTTTACTTCAGAATTGGATAATCCTTTATCTTCTGTAATGAATTCAAGAGCAGCCTTTATATTACCAATAGGTGAGCGTAAATCGTGGGCAATAATAGAGAAAAATTTATCTTTTGTTATATTTGCTAAAGCTAATTCGCGTTGAGCTAAAATTCTGTCTGTAATATCATAAGAGAATGCGGTTACTCCGATAATCTCGCCATCTTCACTTACAATTGGAGAGTAATGCCATTGAAAGATTTCATCTCTCCCAATATCAGTAAAATCTCTAATTCCACATTCTGTATGTCCCTGTAAAACCCATTCAATCAACTCTGTTTTTTCTCTCTTTTCCTCTTCAGTTTCGTATCTGCGGAAATAATGATCACCTATGTTAATTTTAACTTTCCAATTTCTTTCAACACCGTCGGCATAGTTTTTATTAAAATATGTATAGCGATAATTTCTATCAATTGAACAAATATAAGCACTGGGAGAGCTTTCTAAAACTGAGTAGAGGTGAGCATTTATCTTTTTATTAATATTTTGCTGCTCTAAAGACTCTGTTATATCTTTAAGAATAACTAAATAATTTTCCACATTGTTAGAACTGTCTCTCAGGAACGTAACTTCTAATTGAATAGTAATATCCTTATTATTTTTAGTTTGGAAACTTTTGATGGCTGTGAAATTATTAACTCCTTGACTAGCTTTAGCTTTGATTATTGCTCTAGTATCAGCACAGTTGTCAATAAAGAGTTCAAACCCTTTCTCTTCTATTTCTTCAAAAGAATAATTCATCAGCTCTGAAAAGTAAGGATTAAACAGTTTAAACTCTAAATCTTTAGTAACTAATAAAATGCCCACTTGAGCATTGTTGAATATAGCTTCTAGGGTCTCCTGAAACTGAATCAATTCTTTGTCTTTTTTAATATCATCAGTTATATCTCTGACTAAACCCAAGATCCCTGCAAGTTCACCTGCTTCATTGTAAAAGACATTCTGAAAAAGCTCTATTGTTCTTAAATCACTCTCAGTGGGAGTAACCTTGGTAATGAACCTATGAGGCTTTCTCTTCTCTTTTAGTTCTGTCCGTTTCTTAGCAAAAAGCTCTACTTCTGCAGATTCTGAAAGGGAAAGTCCGACTTGTTTGCCAATAATTTCATTTTTATCAAGTTTGTAGAAGTTACAATAAGAATCATTACAACCAAGATATCTATCATTCATATCGCTATAATAGAGAGGAAAAGGAATCGTGTTTATAAGCGTTTCTAAGAAACCGTTTTTCTGCTTTGCTTGCTTATGAGCCTCAACTAAAACATCATTCTGTTTTGTAATTCTCTGGTAGCTAAGTTCATTAACATCAATGTTTAAAGTATTAAGATAATGCCCTATGTCTTCACTAATATCTTTATGATTCACTTTTACCAGATAATTTGTTCTGTTTTTTTGATAAGCCAGAGCTGTTTTGAAATCCCCAATCGACTCATAATATTCTGACAAATATAAGCTTATGGTAGCTAAACTATCGTAAGCCTCCTCTTTTTTAGCTTCCGCACTTAGTGTTTCGAGAAGATCTAACCCTTCTTGTACTTTATCAAGCTTTAAACAGACATTAGCATAATTTGTTGACAGTATAATTCTATCTTTCCAGGACATCACCTTGGCATATTTATCTTTGGCATCTTTTAAAAGAAGGTAGGATTTTTGATAAAGTCCATTAATTGTATAGGATTTTGCCATATTATTAATAACTGAAGTAATGTTTTTAACATTACCACATTTCTCATAATTTAAAAGTGCTAATCTACTGAATTCTTCTAATTCGTCCTGCTTTTTAATTTTATGAGATGCAACTATTAAATTATTATAAATATTACCAATTTCTAGATAATTATCTTCTAATTCAAAATTAGCAAGGGCTTGCTGATAATATTCTATTCCAAGTTGGGGATTACCTTTTCGCAGATAAAAAGTACCTAATAACTTACATAGTCTTCCTATGGCATCATAATTAATAGTTTCCTTCATCTCATCATAAAGTTGCAAAACCATCTTTAATCCGATTTCCGGATTGCTATTTATGCTATCCTTTGCTTTACTAATCCTCTTTAATAAACTCTCTTTCTGTGGGCTAGTCATGATGTTTCCTTAGTATCTAATATTTACACAATATATCAATCTTAACATAATAACAATAAGACAGTACTTGATGAATTCTGTCAATAGAAAAATTATTTTACTAGCAATCATAGGTTAGGCTGATAAATATTTGCTTAACTAATTGTCATAACCTACTCTATTAACTTAAATTGTTATAACTTTTTTTAAAAGAGCTTATCTGTGAATATACCTGTAAAACATAATGACTCAGGGAGCTCTCTTGTGCCTTATTAAACAATGATATAGATGTATTTATATTTTTTTCTTGCCATAATTGCTGATTTAATATTTATGTCATGATTGATGCAATAAAAATTAAAGAGGACTATATATGGCTTCAACCTC
>JBAYZI010000173.1:0-4954 GCA_041672585.1 Cloacimonadales bacterium (SeqCode)
CGGTACTATTGTGTTACCTGAAGCCGGGGATGATCGAACCCTGCAAGCTGCAGCCACCATTCTTAAAGAGAAGATGGCTAAAGTGGTTTTGGTGGGCAAAGCTGATGAAGTTAATAAGCTTGCCAAGCAGAAAGGCTTCGATATCACAGGTGCTACCATTTGGGAGCCTGCTGATTATCCTCAGATTGATGAGTTTACGGAGTTCTTTTATGAAAAGAGAAAGAAGAAAGGCATTACTAAGGAAGAAGCTGCTAAAACAGTTAGGCATCCACTTTTCTTCGGAGCCTTATTAGTAAAGTTCGGCAAAGTTAACGGAATGGTTGCCGGTGCTGAATACACAACCGGTGATGTTTTACGGGCTGCCTTACAAGTGGTAGGCGTAAAACCTGGATTAGCTACTGTTTCTTCAAGTTTCATTATGGTAACTCCCGATTTCCTCGGAGAAGATAGAGTCTTCTTATTTGGCGATTGTGCGGTAGTTCCTGACCCAACTGCTGAACAATTAGCTGATATCGCTATCTCAACTGCAGAAACACGCGCTGCTTTGCTTGGTGATAAACCTAAAGTTGCCCTGCTCTCATTCTCTACAAAAGGTAGTGCTAAGCATGATTTTGTTGACAAGGTTACTGCTGCTCTACAAATAGTTAAAGAGAGAAATGTTGATTTCGAAATTGATGGTGAACTTCAATTAGATGCCGCTATTATCCCTGCTATCGGAAAGAAAAAAGCTCCCGGCAGTGGTGTAGCTGGCAACGCTAATGTGTTAATATTCCCTGACTTACAGTCCGGTAATATTGGTTATAAATTAGTGCAAAGATTTGCAAAAGCAGAAGCTATTGGACCTGTTATTCAAGGTTTGGCAGCTCCTATCTGTGATTTATCTCGTGGCTGTACAGCTGAAGATATAATAAATACAACTGCATTAGTTCTACTAATGTCTAAATAAAATAAGGAAGAGTATCATGATTAAATTATCAAACAAAGCAAGAGGAATTAAACCATCTCCAACATTGGCAGTGATGGGAAAAGCTAAAGCTTATATCGCTAAAGGAATAGATGTGATTAACTTTGGAGTTGGCGAACCTGACTTCAATACACCGGAATATATTAAAGATGCTGGTATTAAAGCTATTAATGATAACTTCACTCGTTATACCCCAACTCCAGGTATTGTTCCCTTGAGAGAAGCTATCTGTAAGAAATTCAGAGATGATAATAATTTAGAATATACCCCGGCTCAAGTATTAGTTTCTCCTGGCGCTAAAGCATCAATAGTCTTCATTTTAATGGCTATTTTAGATGCCGGCGATCAGGTAATTGTGCCTTCACCATATTGGGTAAGTTACCCTGATCAAGTTGATATCGCTGGTGGTATCACTCTTCTTTTAGAAACTACAGAAGAAAAAAACTATAAAATTGATCCTGCAGAATTAAAGAAAATGATTGCTGACAATCCTAATGTGAAAGCTTTAATGTTGAATAATCCCAATAACCCAACCGGTGCAATTTATTCTAAAGAAGAATTAATCCAAATTGGCGATATTTGTGTAGCTAACAACATCTTAATCGTTTCAGATGAGATATACGAAAAGTTAGTTTATGATGGTGCCAAACATTATGCTATAGCAGCTCTTAAACCTGAGTTCAAAGATATTGTTGTTATTATCAATGGTGTTTCTAAAGCTTATGCTATGACAGGTTGGAGACTTGGCTACAGTGTTGGTCCTGAATATATTATTGCAGCAGCCGGTCGTTTACAAGGTCATATTACTTCAAATACCAACTCAATTACTCAAAAAGCTACTATTGCAGCTCTGCTCCAAGATGATGGCTCAATTGAAAAGATGAGAGTTGAATTTGAAAAGAGAAAAAAGTTTATCTTTGATGAACTTAATAAAGTTGATCATGTAACCACAACTTCACCTCAAGGTGCTTTCTATATTATGGCTAATGTAGATTATTATCTCCAAAATAACACAAAAGGTATCAAAACTGATGTTGAATTATGTACCTTCTTGTTAGATGAAGCTAGAATAGCTATCGTTCCAGGTAGTGCGTTTGGAAATGGAAAACTAGTAAGATTCTCCTATGCTAATAGCATGGATAACCTGCGTGAAGGCGTGAAAAGATTTGCCGAAGGTTTAAAGTCTTTATTATAAAATAACAATAAATCAGGTTACACGTGTAACCTGATTTTCCTTTTTTAAATAGATATAAATATTGAATAGGATGAGTGAAAAATGAACCAACTTAAAGATAAAATATTAGAAGCAAGAGAAAAAAGAAGAGAAAACGCTGCCAAAGGGTGGTCAAGACTCGTCTATATGTTAATTCTTTTATTATTAATATTATTACTTCTTTACAAAGCGAGCGGTAGTAAGTTTAATGTATTTTGGGATGTTTTTCAACCTAATCAAACTGAAGAAGTGCAGGAGTAATAATGAGTTTAGTAATTGTAGGTTCAATAGCTTTAGATACAATTAAAACACCATTAGGTGAGGTAGAAGATGTTTTAGGTGGTTCTGCTATCTATGCTTCTATTGCCGGAAAGAATTTTACTGATGTTTCAATTGTTGGAGTTGTTGGAGAAGATTTTCCTCAATGTCATATTGATCTTTTAAAAGACAGAGATATAAATGTAGAGGGACTTATCAAGGTTCCGGGTAAAACTTTTCGCTGGAAAGGTGAGTACCATAATTTTAATCAGGCTACAACCTTAGATACACAGTTAAATGTGTTTGCTGAATTTCAACCGATTCTAACCAAAGATTGCAAATCTAATAATGTTACCTTTTTAGGGAATATTCATCCGGCTTTGCAACTTCAAGTATTAGAGCAAATTGAATGTAGTGATTTTGTTGCTATGGACACAATGAATCTGTGGATTGATATTACTAAAGATGAATTAACTAAGGTGATGAAAAGAGTTGATCTTGTCTTTATTAATGAAGATGAAATCAAGATGTATGCTGATAAAAGTAATGTTTTTGAAGCAATAGATGATGTTCTGGCACTTGGAGTTAAATTCGTAGTTGTCAAAAGAGGCGAATACGGTTCTGTTGTAGCAAGTGCAGAAGAGCTATTCTTTATGCCGGTCTATCCTGTGAGAAAAGTTGTTGACCCAACGGGAGCAGGTGATAGTTTTGCCGGAGGATTTACCGGATTTCTGGCTAGCATTAAAAAGTATGATTTTGAAGCAATGAAATTAGCTACTCTCTATGGTACTATTACTGCAGCTAATAATATTCAGTCTTTCAGTGTGGAAAATCTTCAACATCTTTCAAGAATTGAGATTGAAACTATGGGTGATGAATTAAGACAATGGATTAAAATTTAAACAATGAAAATAAATAAGAGGGAAAAAATGGATTATAAAAGTGCTGGTGTTGATATTAAAGCCGGTGAAGAGTCTGTTAACAGAATCAAACCATTAGTAAAAGAGACTTTTAATAAAAATGTTCTCTCTCAAATTGGCGGTTTTGGTGGACTTTACCAAGTTGATTTAACAACCTGGAAGGAACCTGTCTTAGTTTCAAGTGCAGATGGAGTTGGAACAAAGCTCATAATTGCCCGTATGGCAGGTATCTATGATACTGTAGGTCAAGATCTGGTTAATCACTGCGTTAATGATATTTTTGTGCAAGGCGCGATTCCCCAGTTTTTCTTAGATTATGTGGGAGTTGGCAAACTCAATCCCCAAATCATGGAAGAGATCATTAGGGGCTTTGCTAAAGCTTGTAAAGAGAACGAAATGGCATTGATAGGCGGAGAGATGGCTGAGATGCCTGGTATTTATGCAGAAGATGATTTTGATTTAGCAGGAACAATTATTGGGATGATAGAAAAGAAAGATATCATTACCGGTGATAAGATAGTTGCAGGCGATGTTCTGTTGGGGTTCCCTTCCACCGGGTTGCACACAAACGGCTACTCTTTAGCAAGAAAGATTCTTTTTGAGAAGATGAAGCTAAAAGTAGATTCTCTTGTTCCTGATGTAAATCAAACTGTAGCAGAAGTAATGCTGAAGATTCATAAATCATATTTCCCTATCTTAAGAGAGTGGGCTAAACCTGATCTAATTCATGGTATGGCACATATCACAGGTGGCGGAATTCCCGGAAACTTGGCAAGAGTAATCCCTGATAATCTAACTGCTGTAGTGAATTGCTCCAGCTGGGAAACTCCTCAGATTTATCAAACTATGCTTAGCCATGGAAACATTGCTGAAGCAGAGGGATACAGAGCTTTTAATATGGGAATCGGGATGATTGTTGCAACTTCAGAAACTATTGCTAATGAAATTATGGCAAAAACTAATGCAATTAAAATTGGGTTTATCAGTGAAAAGATAGAAGACCTGAAAGTTAGGATGAACTATTAATGAAGTGGAGAATATTGACTCAAGGGAAGCTTAGTCCTGCTGAAAACATGGCAACTGACGATGCTATCTTTGAGCTTATTCAAGAAGGTAAATCTCAACCACTGATTAGATTTTACGACTGGAATCCACCAACGCTCTCACTTGGTTATCACCAGAATGCTGAGAAAGAGGTGGATTTTGAACTCTTAAAAAAATACCAATATGGTTTTGTCAGAAGACCTACCGGAGGAAGATTAGTTCTTCACAAAGATGAAATTACTTATGCAGTAATCTCCCCTAATGATGAACATCTTGCCGGAAACGTTCTTAAAAGCTATGGTAATATTAGTTTAGCTCTTGCTGAAGGATTAAGACTTCTCGGGATTGAAGTTGAGTTTGAACAAAAAGAACTCAGTTCTTTCTCTCAAAGAGAAGCAGTTAACCCCTGTTTCAACTCATCTTCTAAATATGAGTTGGTTGTTCAAGGCAAAAAGATTGTAGGAAGTGCTCAAGTTAGAAAGAATAATGTTCTGTTACAACACGGCTCTATTATTCTGACTGAAAATCAAAGAGAAATAGCCTACCTAATGCCTG
>JBAYZI010000174.1:0-4900 GCA_041672585.1 Cloacimonadales bacterium (SeqCode)
TATGGAGTCAGTTCAACATATCGAAAACGCCATTTCCAGTTATGATAGATTTCTAAAAGATGTTCCGCTGGAAATTCGTGATGATATAATTTTGCAAGATTTTCAAATAATTGATTACGATTTAATAATAAAAGCAATGGAATAAAGGGAGAACCGATGGAAAAGATTTATGATACAATAATTATTGGTGGTGGACCGGGTGGTCTATCAGCTGCTATTTATGCAGCTCGCTCAAAGATGAAGACTTTGGTAATAGAACAAAAAAGAAAGACCGGCGGACAGGCAGCTACTACTTATGAAATGGAAAACTACCCCGGTTTTCCAAGTGCCTCCGGACCGGAAATTATGGATAAATTTAGAGAACATTGTGATAAATTCGGTGTTGAATTTGCCCGTGGCAAAGTGGAAAGAATCGAACAGTTAGAAGATGGCTTCTTAAAAAAAGTTATCACTAAAGATGACGAATTCACCACTAAAACTATTATCGTAGGTACCGGTGCTGAACCTCGTGTTTTAGGCATTCCCGGCGAAAACACATTCAGAGGCAAAGGCGTTAGCTACTGTGCAACATGTGATGGAGACTTCTATGAAGATCTTGATATCGTTGTCGTAGGTAATGGTAACACAGCAGTTGAAGAGTCTATGTATCTCACTAAATTTGTTAATAAAATAACAATGATTGTGATTCACGATGAAGGCACTATGGATGCTGATAAAGCTGCTCAAGAACAAATTAAAGAAAACTGTAAAATAGAATATATTTGGAACTCAACAGTTGCCGCAATTAATGGCGACGAGATGGTTGATCATGTTATGATTAAGAATATTAAGACTAACGAAGTTACAAAACTTGATTGTGATGGTGTCTTTATGTTCGTTGGAACAGTTCCACGCACAGACTTCTTAGAAGGTTTAGTAGATTTGAACCCTCAAAAATATATTAAAATCAACGAAAGAATGGAAACTAATGTACCCGGCATCTTTGCTTGCGGTGATGTTACCAACAAAATGCTTCGCCAGGTTGTTACAGCAGCCAGTGATGGTGCTATAGCTGCCGTTGTTGCAGAAAAATATATTGAAGAAGAAGAAAACTGGGAGAAGAATGTTCTCAAATGTGGCAAGCCTGCTTTAGTTGCTTTCTGGAGTCCTATTAATTCTGCAAGTTTAGACGCAATAACAAACTTAGAGAAATTACATGCAGGCAGCACTGATACTAAATTAGTTAAGATTGATGCTTACAAATTCCAAAGAATCGCTAACAGATATGGCGTGTCAGATATTCCTACCATTTTAAGAATTGAAGATGGTCAAGTGAAAAACAGAATCACTGCTGAAAATATGAAAGAATTAGAAAAAATAATATAAAGGAGAAGCTATGATTGAATTAAACAAAGACAATTTCGAAGCTGAAGTTACCAATTATACTGACAAACATGTGTTAGTTGATTATTGGAGTGATGGTTGCGATGTTTGTGTTGAACTCATGCCTGATGTGCATAAGTTAGAAGCAAAATATGCTGATAAAATCAAGTTTGCCAGTCTAAACATTAAAGGAGCGCGTCGCTTAGCCATAGGGCAGAAAGTGATGGGATTACCTGCTATGATTATCTATTCAAAGGGTCAAGAAGTTGGGAGAATTTCTCCTGATGAAATCGATGAAAATATTGATAATATAGATGGCTTTATTGCGTCATTCTATAAAAATCTATAAAGAGAGAGAAAAATGAAATTAGAAATTGGAAATATTCAAATTAAAGATATCCAATTCTCAGACAAAACAAAAGTCGAGAAAGGTATTCTTTATGTAAACAAAGCAGAGATGATTGCTGAGTTATCCACTGATAATCGCTTGAAATCAATTGATTTAGATATTGCAAGACCAGGCGAAGATGTAAGAATTATTCCTGTAAAAGATGTTATCGAACCACGCGTAAAAGTTAGTGGTGGCGGTAATGTTTTCCCTGGAGTACTTGGTGCAGTTGACACAGTCGGTAGTGGTAGAACTCATGTCTTAAAAGGTATGGCAGTAGTAACAACCGGAAGAATCGTAGGATTCCAAGAAGGTATTATTGACATGTGTGGCTTAGGTGCTAAATATACACCATTCTCAGGTTTAAACAACCTCGTTGTTACTTGTGAGCCAATCGATAAATTAGAAGGACACGAACACGAAGAAGCAATTCGTCTTGTTGGTCTTAAAGCTGCAGCTTGGTTAGGAAATCTTGCCAAAGATATGACTCCTGACGAAGTTAAAACTTATGAAACAAAACCACTTCTTGATCAAGTTAATGAATTCCCTAACTTACCAAAAGTTGTTTATGTTTATATGCTTCAGAGCCAAGGCTTACTTCATGATACTTATGTTTATGGTGTTGATGTTAAGAAAGTTATTCCTACAATTATCTACCCTACAGAAGTATTTGACGGTGCAATTCTTAGTGGAAACTGTGTTTCTGCTTGTGATAAAAACCCAACTTATGTTCACCAAAATCACCCAATCATTGAAGATTTATACGCTCTCCACGGAAAAGAATATAACTTCATCGGTGTTGTGATTACTAATGAAAACGTCTATCTTGCTGATAAGAAAAGATCATCAGATATGACAGCTAAATTAGTTGAATTTATGGGTGCAGATGCAGTTATCATTTCTGAAGAAGGCTTTGGTAATCCAGATGCTGACTTAGTAATGAACTGTAACAAAATCACTGCTAAAGGTATCAAAACTGTTTTAATGACAGACGAATATGCCGGTCAAGATGGTGCTTCACAATCCATCGCAGACTCAACACCTCACGGTGATGCAGTAGTTACAGCAGGTAATGCTAATGAAGTTGTTATCTTAAAAGCAATGAAAAAAGTAATAGGACATCCAGAAGCTGCTCACAAAATAGCAGGTGGTCATCAAGGTTCTTTAAGAGAAGATGGTTCTATTGAAGCTGAAATTCAATTAATCACAGGTTCTACTTCTGAAGTAGGATTTCATACATTAAGTGCCAAAGGTTATTAATAAAGGAGAATGAAAATGTTTACAGGAAAAAAAGCCATTATTATCGGCGACCGCGACGGAATACCAGGACCAGCAATTGCTGAAGTTATCAAAACAATGGGTGCTGAAGTAATTTTTGCTTCCACCGAATGTTTTGTCTGAACAGCGGCAGGAGCCATGGATCTGGAGATCCAAAAAAGAGTTAAAGAATTTGCAGAAACATTAAATAAAGAAGATTTAATTGTCATTCTTGGTGGAGCTGAAGCTGAAGCTGCTGGATTAGCTGCTGAAACAGTTCTATCAGGAGACCCTACATTTGCCGGTCCTTTGGCTGGCGTTGCTTTAAACTTACCAGTTTACCATGTGGTTGAACCTATAATCAAAGACAACTGCGATGCAACAGTCTATGAAGACCAAATCGGAATGATGGAAATGGTTTTAGACGTTGAAGCAATCTGTAACGAAATGGATGAAATTAGAAGTAGCTGCGCTGCTTAAGTATTAACATCATAATAATTAATCAAGGAGTTTGAATTGATTAAGATAGTACATTATATAAACCAGTTCTATGGTGGAATTGGTGGAGAAGAATTTGCCGGTCACAAACCTGAAATTAGAGAAGGCGTTGTAGGTCCTGGATTAGGACTTAGCACCCAACTTAAAGGTAAAGCAGAGATCGTAGCAACAGTAGTGTGTGGTGATACTTATTTCAACGAAAATGTTGAAGAAGCTAAAGCAGCAGTTATTGCTATGGTTAAGAAATATAATCCTGATATTTTTGTTGCAGGTCCAGCTTTTAACGCTGGTAGATATGGGGTAGCTTGTGGAGCAATCTGTCAAGCTGTGAAAAATGAGTTAAACATCCCAGTAGTTACAGCTATGTATCCTGAAAATCCGGGTGCTGAAATGTATGTAAAAGATGTTTACATGATCCAAACAAAAAATAGTGCTGCTGACATGAGAAAAGCTCTTCCTGCATTAGGTAAGTTTATCACTAAACTTATCAATAAAGAAGAAATTGGCTCACCTGCAGAAGATGGATATATCCCACGCGGAATTAGAGTTAACTACTTTAATGAAGTGAGAGGATCTACTCGTGCAGTTGATTTATTAGTAAAGAAACTACGCGGCGAAGAATTCGAAACTGAATATCCAATGCCTATTTTTGATCATGTTGAGCCTCATGCTCCGGTTGTAGATATGAAAAATGCAAAAATTGCTATCGTTACCTCTGGCGGAATTGTTCCAAAAGGTAATCCGGACCATATAGAATCTTCAAGTGCTTCCAAGTACGGAAAATATGATCTTACAGGGTTTGATGACCTTACAAGTGAAACACACGAAACCGCTCATGGTGGTTACGACCCTACATACGCTAACTTTGATAGCGATAGAGTTATCCCGGTAGATGTGCTTAGAAACATGGTTAAAGAGGGCAAAATTGGTTCTCTTCATAACTACTTCTACACAACCACAGGAAACGGAACAGCTGTTGCCAATGCTAAAAAATGGGGAGCTGAAATAGCTCAAGAATTAGTAGCTGATGGCGTTACTGCTGTAATCCTAACCTCTACTTGAGGAACTTGTACTCGTTGCGGTGCAACGTTAGTTAAAGAGATCGAAAGATTATTACCAGTTGTTCATATGTGTACAATTACACCTATTTCCTTAACTGTTGGTGCTAACAGAATCGTTCCTACAATTGCGATTCCTCACCCTCTAGGTAATCCAAACTTACCTATGGACAAAGAGTATATCCTTCGTTATGCTCTTGTTGAGAAAGCCCTTAAAGCCCTCCAAACTGAAATAACTGAACAAACTATTTTTGAATAAATAGCTAAATATAGAGGCTGCCGGTTTTTGCTGACAGCCTCGCTTAATTAAATTTTATGTGAGGACAAACAAATGAAT
>JBAYZI010000175.1:0-4852 GCA_041672585.1 Cloacimonadales bacterium (SeqCode)
CTCTGCTTTCAAGAGAGCTTTATCTTCATCTAACTTCTTAATCATAAAGTGAATTGGCAAGTTTTCTTCCCGCCAAACAATCTTATCCCCTGTTTCGTGAATGAAAACTTTATCCTGAAGTAATCTCAAGTGAGGTAAGATTGCATTTAAGTCTCTTTTGTAGAAGCTAAAGAAACTATTTTTGCTACTGTAAGAACATTTATAGTCGCTTAAAGTCGCTAACAAAACCAGCTCTTCTTCTCGGAAAACACTCATCTGTCTTTCGGCTATTGCAACATCCTTAGGAGTTGCTCTCTTTACTTGTTTACCAGCTCTATGGGTTGAAATAATGCGTAAATCAAATTCATCATACCCCTGGAAATTCAGTCTAATCTTATCAGATTCGGTATTGAATAATTCAGATATTGTAATATAACTCTTAGCATAATGCGATTGAAAATTCTCATTGAATTTCAGATCTGTACGACTATAGACCTCTACAACATCATCTTTCAATAATTCATCTGTAAGGTATTTATAAGCATAGTCTAAAACTGTCAAATAATGAACGCAAGATTGCTCTAAATCCACAGAACAAAAGTGTTCGAGAATTGTTGCATTGGCAGCATCATACTTGATTCTAATTATACCGGTAAAGTACTTCTTTAAATAATTCTGAGCAAAAAAGACAAGGTTATAATTACCGTTCTGATCAACACTTTTCCAAAATAACAAATCATCTTTATCAGTCTTGATAACATTGTCCCGAAAATACCAGGAATTCGCATGAACATTATACTCTTTTCTAAACAATTTTGCCATATTTTTACTCCAACAGCAAATATAAACAATTTGATTTATTTGTATAGATATATTTTATTATATTGTCAAATTTATTAATTATATTAATTAAGACCTGCTTATTTTACTTTATAATAGTGAAGAAAATCGATTTAGCACCAACTATTTGCTAAATATTAAAGAAAAGAGGAGACACAATGCCTTATTAGACAGTGTCCCCTCACGAAATATGTTATTTTTTAAGTTTTTCTGCTAAAGTTACAGAGATAAAAGATGCGACATCTGTAGAGTAACTACCTGTGCCAAAACCTGCATCATAGCCTAACTCGACTGCAAGTTCATGGTTAATTCTTGGTCCACCACACACAAAAATCATCTTATCTCTTAATCCTTCTGCTTCTGCCATTTCCATTAATTTGGTTAAATTCTTAATATGAATATCTTTCTGAGTAACTATTTGAGAAACTAAGATAGCGTCTGCATTCTCTTCGCGAGCTTTCTTCAATAACTCCTCGCACGGCACTTGAGCACCCATGTTAATAGCATTGATATTTCTGTAACGCTCTAAGCCGAAACGGTGATTATATCCCTTCATATTCATGATAGCATCAATACCTACAGTGTGAGCATCACTCTCAATGCAAGCACCAATCACGGTGATTTCTCTACCAATATGTTCATCAATATAATCTTCATTCTCATACATATCCATAACATTAGTTTCCACTACTTTGACATGAATTTGAGTCAAATCAACTGAAGCACTACTTGTACCGTAAGCGATAAAGTGAGTGAATCCTTCATGTAAATCATTCATGTAACAGACATCTATATTATCAACTCCCATTTTAATGAGAATTTGACGAGCTGCCTCTTTTCCTTGTTCATTACAGGGAACAGGAAGAGAAAATGAGAACTGTACTCTACCATCATTTAAGGTATCGCCATAGGGGCGAATTTGGGTTGGATCTATTTTTGCACTCATTTCTTCTCTCCTTATTTAGTTAAACCAAGTTCTTGTTTCATCTTTTCCATAAAAGGATTGAGGTAATTCTCATCTCTTTGGAAAACACCATCTAATCCCTTACCTCTAGTTTCCGGACGCTTAATGTCTGCAAATTCACCATTCTCCATGGCTTTGAAGAGACCTTGTTCTGCTACTTTCTTTAAGAATTGAGTAGCTTCTTCTAAGACAATATCTGCTCTTCTATTAATAAAACCGTCAGGCTCAAGTGTGATTTCTTGAGAAAAATCTTTAGCAGCAGTAAAGAGATAATTAGCGTTTTCAATCGCCATAGCTCTATCTGCCAAGTGAGGAGTATGAATAGCTTCAGTTAGCATTCCTAAAAGCTGGACACCCTGATTTGTCATTTGCCCTACAAGATTAAACATCGCATTCATTAAATGAGTTTTGAAAATATTACCGGAAGCGAACTTGGTCGGAGGCATATATTTAGTAGGAGCATTAGGGAAGAGCGTACTGGTTAATAAGGCATGAGAAAGTTCGTAAGATAAGCTATTTTCGATAGCCGGGTCAATTTCATAAGCGTGTCCCAATCCCATCTTTTCTGAAGGCAAGCCTGAAACAAAAGCAAACTGCTCATTAATCAGCTGAGAAGCAGTAACAGTGTATGCTTTCTCAATCGCATCAGAAGTTGTAAGATAGTTGTCTTCACCTGTTTGAATTTCAATTCCGGCATAGGCATTAATCATTCTTGAGAAGTATTGGTCTAAGATTGTTCTTTTAGGATTAATATCCCTGAAAAGAATTCCATACATCGCATCGTTGAGCATGACATCAAGTCTTTCTATGGCACCCATAGCAGCGATTTCCGGCATACATAATCCTGAAGCATAGTTAGTCAGCGAGATGTATCTTTTCAACTCTTCGCCTACCTCATCAAGAGCTTTTCTCATAATCTTGAAGTTCTCTTGAGTGGCAAATGTTCCGCCAAAGCCAACAGTTGTTGCACCATAAGGAACATAATCTAAAAGAGATTGAGCTGTTGATCTAATCACGGCAATAATATCTGCACCTTGATGAGCAGCAGCAACAGCTTGAGTAACATCTTCATAGATATTACCGGTAGCCACAATTACATAAAGAGCAGGGCGGCGACGTGGTCCAAAGTTCTTATAGCAATCTTCTCTATATTGACTTTGCTTTTTAATGTTTCTTAAAGAGTTGGTAACTACTTCATCCAACTTAGCCAACACTTTGCTATCATCAGCCTTCTTAACTTGTGATAAATCTAAATCTCCTTGAGCAACAGCATCACCTACTTCTTGCACACTCATATTGCTAGCAAGCATAGCATTAACTACCCAATAAGCAACGCCACGATTTAAGATATTCTTACTCTTAAGATGATCCACCACTATGTTAGGTATTGGTTCTCCACCCTCAATTGCACCATCCATTCCCATTAATCTAAGAATTGTTCTTTCAATAGAGACTGAGCTATAGCCGTTAAATAACCAATCAAATGAACCGGTTATCTGCTTGGCATAGCCTCGCGCTTTCGCTATTTTCTCAGGAGCGATATTTAATTTGAGCACACATCCTCCAATATAATATTAGTTTTTCGTAAATTTATATAAAGACATAATATAGTCAAGAAAAATGTTGAATCAATTGCTTTACTTAGAGTTAGTAGAGAGTAAAGAGTGATGAGTTAAGACAACCTCTTGGCTATCTCACAATTGATAATTAGAACATAATATTTACGGTTTAGCTACATAGGTCTGCACTTCAACCGAATTAACTTGACGGTTCCCTGCTTGTTTATTATCTTATCCTATTGAAGAATAAAAAA
The DNA here is from genome assembly GCA_041672585.1 of Cloacimonadales bacterium (SeqCode). GTDB lineage: Bacteria > Cloacimonadota > Cloacimonadia > Cloacimonadales > JAFGVF01 > JAEKNW01. The sequence goes on from JBAYZI010000175.1 coordinate 3,597, forward strand.
ACAACCCAAAGAGGAAAAAATGAAAAAAAGATTAACTATTGCTTTAATGTTGTTAATAACATTAGGCTTATTTGCACAAACTATGATTGCACCACAAGGTAGTGGTACAGAAGCAGCTCCTTATCAAATAGCAAGCTGGGAAAACTTAAACTGGCTTACATCAAGAGATGCTAATCCGGCAGTTCCTTTTTTGACTAGATTAGGCGCTTACTATATTCAAACAGCAGATATCACATTCCCAGCAGATATTACAACCTGGGATGACGGTCAAGGCTTCTTGCCTATTGGCTGGGGTTCACTTGCAGAAACTTTTGCTTTCGCAGGTAACTATGACGGACAAGGTCATACAATCTCTAACCTCCATATAAATCGTCCTGATGATGATAGCGTAGCCCTATTTGGCTTAGTCATCACAGGTACTATTAAAAACCTCGGACTAGTTGATGTAGATATCATTGGTGGATGGGGTGTTGCCGGTATCAACGGTGAAATGGATACTGAATCAATAGTAAATAACTGTTTCGTAACAGGTAGTATTCTTGGTGAAGTGTTTGTAGGCGGGATTTCTGCTTATAACTTTGAATCAGAAATTAATAATTGCTACTTTATCGGAACACTCGAAGGTGAAGAAGGTGTTGGTGGAATCGCTGGCATAAATGACGCTGCAACTATAACAAATTCTTATGTTGTAGCTACTATAGAAGAAGGTGACTATATAGGCATGTTAGCAGGAATGGCTAACGGATCTATTATTCACAACTCATTCTGGAACTCTGACCTCGCCGGTACTTATCCAGGACTAGGTGATGATGATGAAAACGATATTATAAACAGTGTTGGTAAAACAACAGCCCAATTAAAAACCGCTGCAACTTTTACAGATGCAGGTTGGGATTTCACAGACACTTGGCAAATCGATGCCCAAGTTAATGAATCTTATCCTTCTTTTATCTGGCAAGCAGCTTCAACTGATCCTGTTGAAATAATAGCTCCAACAGCCCTTACAGCTACAGTTTCAGGTCAAGATGTTACTTTAAACTGGTTAGCTCCGGGTACTGTTCTTCCTGACGAAATTACTGAAGGCTTTGAAGAATCCTTCCCTCCTACAGGCTGGACAACTACAGTTAATAACACAACTCAAAGTTTCGCTCAATACGGAACTGTTGCCTTTTCAACCGGTGATGTTGTTCCTACAGAAGGAGCTTTCCAAGCCGGTTTAATGTGGGATTATGCTCATCAAGATGAATGGTTAATCA
>JBAYZI010000176.1:0-4801 GCA_041672585.1 Cloacimonadales bacterium (SeqCode)
CGTTCTTTCTAATAAACTCATGATACTTTGCTCTTGCTTCATCTGATATAACTGAGGCTACTTGAAACACCATTTCTTGATCAAAAGATGCCCCTATCCCTATGGCTTGTGGAAAAACAGTTGCAATACCAGCGTTGGCAACTCCATGAAGGGCTTCATTCCACCAGTTGTATGCAGGAACGTCTAATCTTTCAATAGCCTTAGAGCTATAAATCATTTGTGATATTTTCTCTTCCAGAGTCATTTTATTCAATAAGTCTTCTACTCTTTCATCAATTGGTTTGTTATAATTTTTGTACATTTTTAACCTCCGTTCATATTTGTGTTTTTGTAAATCTCCCCGTTTTTATTGACTGTTACTTAACTTTGAAGTTAATTTAAAAATTGTTTTAATAAGATTGTTTCACATCAAAGCCCCCGAAGGGGCGGGAGGTGTGAATAGTTTTATTACTTTCTTCCAGTCGGTTCAAGAAAGGGAAGCACATATTTAAAGTTTGGCCAATGTTCATATGGGATCATATAGGGTTTTTCTGCCCCAGGCCAATTGGTCCAGAAGTATTCATCCCACGCTATAACCCCTGGATAACCAAATGTGGGAATAGTTGGCATTTCCTCTACTAATATTTTTAACCCTTCCATTCCAAGTTCAAGATTCATCGGATCATCCCAATCGAGTTTTTCCATCTCATCTATAATTTCGTCCATTTTTTGATTAGACCATCTGGCTGGTGCTCCATCATTAGCAACCGCATATTCCCCAATTGGTTTATAATATTTAGAATGCCAAACATTAAAAACTCTATGTAAATCAGCGTGCCCTCCCCATGCTTCCATGGCAGGCCACGAGACAGAAACATCAAAATTCCCTAATAAACTTTCTGTTACTAATCCTTCACTTGCTCTAATTTCCACGTTAATACCAAAATTTCTCCACTGCTGTGAAGTAGCAATGGCATTGTTGTGTCGAGGTCCCGTAGAACTGGTATCGCTTAGTATAGTAATTTTCCACTGTTGTCCATCTGGTAACAACCATTTACCGTGTTTGTCTCTCTTGAAACCATTTCTGATTAGTAGTTGTTCAGCTACGTCTGGCGCATATTTCCACCACCCAGTCCCAAATAAATCTTTTATATCTTCTGGATTTTCTGGAACTTCATACCCCCTACTTTTAGCATACTCTGCTAATCTAATAGCAGCGTTTGGATCATATGGTTTAAACACTTCTCCATTTACTTCTATGTCTAATGTAAAATTTTTCAACCATTCTTCCATAGGTTCATAATACATTTCTTGATAAAAAGGAATAGGAGGTATATGCAATGCTCCCATCTTAGCAGTTCCATCATATGCTATAGCAATATAATCAACTATATCGATTGCCAATGTTAATGCCCACCTGACATCTTTTAGATTATAAGGATATTTATCATTATTTAAAGCTAGCCCTGTTATACAGGGGTCTACATCAACAATCCATGGATATTCTTCCCTATATCCCCGAGAATAAGGATTTTTGTTTAAGAGAACTGTGAATCCTTCTATATTAGGTTCAGCTAAATCTAAGTTATGATTAATTTGAGCTATTATAGCGTTTGTTTCTTCTATATGAGAATAAAATAAAACGTAAGATGGCTTCGGCTCTCCGAACAATATCCCTGTTGGGGTTCTTTCCCAATCTTCTCTTTTTTCCCATATTGTCCAATATCCTGCTGGATCATAATCTTTTAAAATATATGGTCCACTACTTATTGGAGGATTAAAGTCAAAAGAAAGTGGATCTTCTACAGTTTCAAATATATGTTTTGGAAAAGGTCTCCATGCTCCCCACCTATCAACAAAATTAGCATGAAATCTTGCATTTGATTCTTTTAGTTCAATAACTACTGTATAATCATCTGTTTTATAAACCTTGCTTACATAAAGGTTAAATTGATCATGATAAGCCATTCCAGAATTTTTCATTGTTATATCTATTCCATATACTATGTCATCAGCTGTAATTTCAACTCCATCACTCCAGTAACACCCTTTTCTGAGTTTTATTATCATTTCGGTAAAATCTTCATTGTAAATAGGCTTTTCCGCAGCCAATGAATTAACAACTTCTCCCCTTGCTGGCTCCATTGTCCAGAGAGGCTCTAACATCACTTGTTGAATCCCTCTGTTTGGATCTCTCCAAGTTGTTACAAAAACATTGAAATTACTCGGTGAAGAAGCTCTAGGCCCAGACACAATTACAGTTTTTTCTCTTGGAAGTTCTACTAATTGCGAAAATTCAAGAACAACAAACAAAACTATCAAAGAAAAAATTATAAACTTTTTTTTCATCCCATACACCTCTAATAAATGTTTTCTATAAAATTCTAATCTTTTATCCATTCAGTATCTACTTTAGTTAACATATTCTTTTAGAACATGCTTCAATTATTTTTGGTCATAAAACCATGAAATTTGGCTCTTGTTTGTTCGGATGTACCAGTCATTTTTTTGAAAAATGATTCTTTATCAAATTTCACTTTTACATCTATCATTTGGAAAAATATTGTTACTATATCACCGTTGAAAGTTAATGCATGACTTTGTTCTAACAGTTATCTATACGAAACATTTTGTTCTATAAACCCTTTTGAGCTATAAATTATATGAGATTTTTTCTTCAATTGATCAAACTTCCAAGAATAAATTCTAAATGGTATTAATGAATAATTTTAATTTCACACCAAAGCCCCCGAAGGGGCCGAGAGGTGTGAAAAATTTTGTTACTTCCTACCTGTTGGCTCAAGAAAGGGGAGTAAATACTTAAAGTTCGGCCATGGATGACCAGCCCACATATATGGATTTTCAGCGCCTGGCCAATTGGTCCAATAGTATTCATCCCATCCTATTACACTTGGATAAGCAAAAGTTGGTATTGTTGGCATCTCTTCAACAAGTATCTTCAAACCTTCTATACCTAATTCAATATTTTTAGGGTCATCCCAATTTAATTTTTCCATTTCATCTACTATCTTATCTATCCTTGAATCAGTCCATCTTCCAAGTAAAGGTCCCTGGCCAACAGCAGCTCTTTCACCCTTGGGTCTGTAGTATTTAGAGTGGATATCATTAAACATACGGTGTAGATCAGCGTGACCACCCCATGGCTCAAGTACAGGCCAATCATCACTTACCACAAAATCTCCTACTGAGATTAAATCACTATGAGCTTCAGTAGCCATTACGTTTACATCAATACCAAAATTTCTCCATTGTTGAGCTGCAGCTAAAGAATTTCTATACTGAGGATGTGAGGGAGTCGGACTGGCAGTTATAATTATTTTCCAAGGAGTACCATCTGGTAACAACCATTTACCATTTTTATCTCGCTTAAAACCATTTCTGAGTAGTAATTGTTCTGCTACATCTGGCGCATATTTCCACCATCCTGGTCCAAACATTTCTTTGAGTTCGTTTATATCATCTGGTACTTCATATCCTCTTTCTTTTGCATATTGAGCAGATCTAAGAGTTGCAGAAGGGTCATATGGCTTGAAAGGTTCTCCGTTAACTTCTATATCTAACGTGAAATTTTTGAGCCATTCTTCCATGGGTTCGTGATAAACTTTTGAATAAAATGGAGTAGGTGGAAGATGAATAGGACTCATTACAGCAGTACCATCAAATGCAATACCAATATAATCGACTATATCAATTGCTAACGTTAGAGCCCATCTTACATCTTTAATGTTGTATGGGTATACATCATGATTGAATACTAAGCCCGTTATAGTTGGTTCTACTAGAATCCATGGATATTCCTTTCTATAACCTCTAGAGTAAGGATCCCTTTGTAGAAGAGCCCTAAATGCTTCCAAAGTTAAATCTGATACATCTAAATTATGATTAGCTTGAGCGATTACCTGACTTGTCGCTTCTCCGTAGTAATAAAAAAGAACATAAGTTGGTGCAGGTTCTCCAAACATAATCCCGGTTGGCGTTCTAGCCCAATCTTTCCTTTTTTCCCACAAAGTCCAATAACCAGAAGGATCATAATCTTTTAAGACATATGGCCCACTGCTTATTGGAGGATTAAAATCAAAAGTTATGGGATCTTCTACCTTTTCAAATATATGTTTTGGAAATGGTCTCCATGCGCCCCATCTATCAACAAAATTTGTATGAAATCTGGCATTTGGCTCTTTAAGTTCAATAACAACTGTGTAATCATCTGTTTTATAAACCTGATTAATATAAAGATTAAACACAGGATTATAAGACATTTGTGAATATTTCATTGACATTTCAATACCAAACACAATATCATCTGCAGTAATTTCAATACCATCACTCCAATAACATCCTTTTCTAAGTTTAATAGTCATTCTTGTAAAATCGTCATTGTAGATAGGTCCTTCAGCTGCTAAGGAATTAATAACTTCACCTCTTGAAGGTTCTATCATCCACAGGGGCTCTAACATTAATTGTTGAATCCCTCTGTCTGGATTTCTCCACACACTCACAAAAACATTAAAATTAGCAGGTGATCCTACTCTTCCAGTTAATGAATTAACAATCAATGTTTCTTCTCTTGGAATTCCAGCCAATTGTGAAAATCCTAAAATAACAAAAAAAACAATCAAGCTTAAAGTTAAAGCAAATCTTCTCTTCATTTCGCCCACCTCCATATAATTAATCTGTTTCTCACACCCTTACACACTCAATACCCACCATCTCTGCAAACAGCTCCCACCTCCTAACAATATCTCCGATGTTGAAGCACTGGTGATGCGTCCCTCCGTTCTTAAGCCAGTTCTTCATAGAG
>JBAYZI010000177.1:0-4746 GCA_041672585.1 Cloacimonadales bacterium (SeqCode)
GAAAGAAGAATCTCTCCCTTGCGATACATCCTCCGAAGCTATTGTAGCGAAGGAGGAAGCAAGATCTTTCTCTATCCCTTTGCAAGGAATAGAGTTAATACGGACGTGGGCGTCCGCAATCCCAGTGAAAGAAGAATCTCTCCCTTGCGATACATCCTCCGAAGCTATTGTAGCGAAGGAGGAAGCAAGATCTTTCTCTATCCCTTTGCAAGGAATAGAGTTAATACGGACGTGGGCGTCCGCAATCCCAGTGGAAGAGCCCGCAATTCCAGTTAAAATTACCCGCCATCCCAGTGGAAGAACCCGCATGTGCAGGCTGTGTAATGTTGTATTTCATGAAGTCTCCTGGTAAAAAAAGAAGGGCGAATATTGATTCGCCCCTACGTGTTCCATTTTTATCTTATCCGTGTTGTCAGTGTTATCAGTGGCTAAAATTCTTTATTTCTTCTTATCCGTGTTAATCCGTGGCTAAATCTTCTTTCTTTTTCTTCTTCTTCTTCTTCTTCTTCTTCTTCTCTGTGTATCTGTGGTGAGCAAAAAGGGCGAATATTGATTCGCCCCTACGTGTTCCATTTTTATCTTATCCGTGTTGTCAGTGTTTTCAGTGGCTAAAACTCTCTATTTCTTTTCATTCGTGTTCATTTGTGTTCATTCGTGGCTAAACTCTTTCTTTTTCTTTTTGGTGCTTTTTATGATAGAAAACTCTTTCTTCAAAAAGTAATTCCACAGATTCTTATAAACCCCTTCCTTCTCCATCTCATCTATTAATGATTTTTTCTCTGAATCACTAAGAGCTTGATACTTGAGTGATAACAGACTCGAATTATTTCCAAACTGTAGATTATTTTCCACTATTTGAAATTTTGGCTTCTCTCTTATTGTATAACAGTCAAGATTCGGATTATCGACTACAACTTTCCCATCTCTCCGCAACTTGGTTCTAAAACCGTGAGGCAGTTGAAGTTTTACTTTTACCATTTTTCTCTCCTAATTGTGTTTCTTTGTAATGTTTTCATCATTTTTACCTTTCTATTTGTTATTTGCACCTTTAGTCAGATGTTTCTACTTACTATAGGGACAGTTTTGTTCTGATTTGTCCCGGTTTGCTCTTTTTTCCACGAATGAACACAAATAAACACGAATAAGAGATAAAATGAGGGGGAGATGGAGAGAGGGAATGATGGGAAAAAGAAATAAAGAGTTTTAGCCACGGATAACACGGATTTTCACGGATAATTAAGACAGATAAGGAAAGAATAAAATGCATGAACCCACTGGATAAAAGTCTTCCTTCTTTCTCTTAAAACTCTGTGTAATTCCTCTTAACCTCTGTGTAACTCTGTGTTAGGGGGCTTTCTTACTCCTTCTCCGTTCCGTTTTCGAATCCCAAACGACCCACGCAAGAGAGTCCCCCTTACCACCAAATAAACCTCGATATAAAAATAAATTCAAAATAGTTGAAATATCATTTGACAACATATCTCAACCTTTGTATATTGGTATTGTAGTGGTGTGGTGACCAAAACAAAAACTAAGAACTTATGGAGGTTCGTATATGAAAAAGTTGCTTATATTAGCGCTTTTGATTGCGTCCGTAACTTTTGTATTCGCTACTGAATCAAACTTTAGCGATGTCGTCGGATATGTGAAATATGAATTAGTCGCAAACGATTATAATATGATCGCCTTGCCCATGGATACAGGGATTACGACTACTGCCGAATTAGCAGCAGCTATTAGCCCTGCAGTAACTGATATTTTGGTTTGGGATAATGAAACCCATGGTTGGAAACAATATTTATCATCTATGCCTGAAGGTATATTTAATATTGAGACTGGTGATGCCTTGCTTATCTATTTAGGTGGAACCACTAATGTTGACTTCTATTGTGCAGGTACTCTACCTGAGCAAGCAAATTACGATTTAATTGCTAATGATTATCACTCAATAATGTTGCCTCTTAACCAGAGTGAAATTACTACTACAGCAGAATTTGCTGCAGCTATTGGTGAAGGTGTAACTGATATTTTAACTTGGGATAATGAAACCCATGGCTGGAAACAGTATTTATCATCTATGCCTGAAGGTGTATTTGATATTAATATTGGTGATGGATTCTTAATCTATTCCAACGAATCTTATGATGGTTGGAATGCACCAGCTGATAGAACAATGAACCGTACTACTGTACGCAAATAAGAGAGGAGAAAGAAAATGAAAAAAATATTAATTATATCCCTGTTTTTAATTAGCTTAGTAGGATTATTTGCTTCAGGTTCAGGTCCAGGTGTACCGCATTCTGCTGTATTCCCTTTACGCACCGCAGATGGCGGTTATCATGAAGTTGGAACATTCGGCTTTATGGCTGAAGAGTTTCATCCAAACCCTGATTTTGATCCTATGTTTGAAGCTTTGTATGGAGTTAGAAATCAACTCTATTGGAATTGGCCAGATCATGCAGATCAAAATACTGGCAATACAGTGTATGGTCCGCCTGCTACAACTGCGAATCCTGGTCGCATTGCTATTCAAATGGCTACATTGTCTAATTGGGGCGGACCTGTCCATGCCAGATTTTGGTTTATAGATAATCTTGGTAATCAAATTGGACCTATTAATTTAGCAAAAGATCTTTCTGGTCAAAGTGCGAGTACTACTTACCCTGACGTAATCGCCTGGGGTGGACCCGTAGCTCCTGCTCTTCCAGATTGGGCAATAAACCCAACTCCAGCCACTGGAGCAATGGGCGTAGCTATCGATGCACAGTTAAACTGGACTTATTCAGGTACAGTAGCTGTTGCTGGTTTCGATGTTATCTTCAATGGTGCAGAAGCTGTAACCGTTGCAAGTGATGTATTCACATACAATCCTGGTGATTTAGTTTATACTATGGAATACACATGGTCAGTAATACCATTTGTTCTTGGTGCAGAAGATGCTCATGTACCTCCAGCAGGTGAAATGCCAGAATGGACATTCACAACTATGGATGACCCAACTCCTGCTGATTTAGTTTGGGCAACAGATCCAAACCCAGCAGATGCTGCTGTAGATCAACCTATAGAAATAACTCTCGAATGGGAATATCCGGCAATTGATGTTACCGGTTTCGAAGTTACTTTTAATAACGAAGAACCAGTTGATGTTGTTGCATCTATGGTTTTACAATTAGATATTTTAGAATATGCTACTGAATACACATGGAGTGTTAAGCCTTATAGAGAATTTGAAATTCGTAAGGCAATGAGAGCAAGTAAAAGTTCAAGAGGAACAAGAGAAGTTGTAAGAACTTATCCTACTCCAGTAGAAGACATGCCTGTTTGGACATTTACAACAATGGCTAACCCTAATGAATTCCCTTTCGGTGATAATGGCTTAGTTGTTACTGTTGGTGGTCCTGATGGATTTACTCCTATTGCACCTGAAGTTTTAACTGAAATAGTAATTCCTGATGTTCCAACTATTCCTGGTAGTTTGGTGTACTTTGGTATAAACTTAACTCAAACTAATCCTGGAACTTATACATTTACATTCAACTTAGGTTGGGGTGCAGTTGTTGTATTTATGGATAACTCACCTTACACATTATACACTTATGACGCTGGTGTTCTAGTCGTTACTTATGTACAAGGTGCAAAAGCTCCAGGCGACTTAGTTGTATATAACCCAGGTACACTTCCTGTAGAACTATCTTCATTTACAGCTGTGGCTCATGCTTCTCAGTTCGTTACTTTAAAATGGGTAACAGAATCAGAAAGTAATCTCCATGGTTATAATGTTTATAGAGCAGAAAATGCTACTTTCAATACAGCAATGAGAATTAATCCTTCAGTTGTTGTTGCTAACAACCAAGCAATCACTTCTACTTATACTTATACAGATAATGAAGTTGAAGCTGCAACATACTACTACTGGTTAGAAGTTTCCGAACTTAGTAACGAAAACACTTTCCACGGTCCTATCGTTGTAACTGTTGAAGACGAACCTGTAATTCCTGGCGTAACTGCTACTGAATTCCGTAACTTCGGTCCTTCACCTTTCTCAGAAACAACTTCTACATCTCTTAGAGTAAAAGAAGGCGAAACTGCTTCTATTACTATTTATAACCTCTTAGGACAAGTTGTTACAAGAGAAACATTCAATGCCGGCGAACATAACTTTGTGTTTAGCGGTCGCGATTCCAATGGCAAGAAAGTTGCTAATGGTATCTACTTTGTAAGAATGACTTCTCCTACAACTGCTAAGAACTTCAAAATAATTAAAATGCAATAAAATAGTTCGTTTCATATAGTCCTATAGCAATATAGGGCTATCCCTACAATTGCATGCCCCGCTGAAAAGCGGGGCTTTTATTTCAATTAGCAAGAAGATCAATTAGAAATTAGCAATGAGTAATTAGCAATTGAAGAAAAAGAAAGAATTTTATCCACTGATTACACAGATTTCACAGAAAAAAGAAGAATTAAAAAAGAAAAGATAAAAATGAAAAATGAAAAGTTGAACTGACAATTACCGGAAACACAGAGATGTAGGGGCGTATCAATATACGCCCTCTTTTTAGCCACTGAAAACACTGAAAACACAGAAGGAAGAATATTTTACCACAAAGGCACAAAGGGCACAAAGAAGAAAAAAGAAAAGATAAAAATGAAAAATGAAAAGTTGAACTGACAATTACCGGAAACACTGAGATGTAGGGGCGTATCAATATACGCCCTCTTTTTAGCCACTGAAAACACTGAAAA
>JBAYZI010000178.1:0-4746 GCA_041672585.1 Cloacimonadales bacterium (SeqCode)
GAAGTAGAATATTTGTCAAGTTATGTATTGGATTTTGTTGATAATTGGAAATGCATAAATTTTATTAGCAAAAATGTTAGAAAGGATTAACTTATTATTAATAATAAAAATGAATATGTAGGAGTAGAAATGAGTAAAATAGTTATTCAGATAGACGGAATGTCTTGTGCCAGCTGTTCTGCAGGAGTAGCAAGGGCGTTAACCAAAGTTGACGGTGTAAAAGATGTTAATGTTAACCTTCCTATGGGAAAAGCTTATATTGAATTTGATGAGAAGATTATAACAGTCTCTGAAATGGAAAAGATTATTACGAATATAGGGTTTGAAGTGGTGGAGTCGGTTAATCCTGATGAACCAAAGCTTAACTTAAATATAATAAAATTAAATGTAACCGGAATGACATGTGCCAGTTGTTCTTCTGCTGTTGAGAGAGCTCTCAATAAGACAGCAGGGGTGAAGAGCGTTAATGTCAATCTTGCTTCTGAAGTCGCAACTATAGAATTTGAAGGCGAAGCTACAGATTCTGAAAAGCTTAAACAGGTGATTATAAATAGCGGTTACGGAGTGCAAGAAAAGGCACCTATTGATAGAGATGAGAAGCAATTACGCGAAGCTAAAACAAACATGATTATAATTTGGGCTATTACTATTCCGATCATGCTAATGATGATTCCTATGATGCTTTTTGGCGTAGAGTGGATTTCTCATAATACCTATAATATCTTGGCCCTAACAATGGCAGCAGTCGGATTAGCTACTGTTGGTAAAAAGACCTTTGTCTCCGCTTTTAAGTCTGCTATTCATGGTTCTGCAAATATGGATGTTTTGATCACTTTAGGCGTTGGGGCTGCTTTTGTAACAGGTATTCTCCACTTCTTTATGGATATTGCCAGTTTTGCCGGAGTTTCAGCTATGATTATGGCGTTTCATCTTACAGGCAGATATATTGAAACCAAAGCTAAGGGAAAAGCCTCGCAAGCTATTAAAAAGCTCTTGGAACTGGGAGCAAAAACAGCTATTATTGAAACAGCCGATGGGGAAGAGAAGGTTCCTATTGAAGCACTTAAGATAGGTGATGTTATGCTGGTTAAGGCGGGAGCAAAGATTCCTACTGATGGAGAAGTGATTTCAGGAAACAGCACGATTGATGAATCTATGGCGACCGGAGAATCATTACCGGTGAAAAAAAGTGCGGGAGATAAGGTTCTCGGAGCCACGATTAATCAGAATGGCTTTATCAAGGTGAAGGTTGAGAAGATAGGCAAAGAGACTTTCCTTTCACAAATCATCAAAATGGTAGAAGAAGCTCAGGGTTCCAAAGTGCCAATTCAAGAATTTGCCGACAAGGTAACAGCCTATTTTGTCCCGGTGGTTATTGTAATCGCTCTAGCAGCCTTTGCCGTATGGTTTATTTTTCCTGATACACTGCAATCTATCACAGTTTGGGCTGCTAAGTTCTTACCGTGGGTAAATACCGATGTCAGCATACTCACTCAGGCTATCTTCTCTATGGTCTCTGTGTTGCTGATTGCCTGTCCGTGTGCTTTAGGTTTAGCTACTCCCACAGCCTTAATGGTAGGAAGTGGAATGGGAGCCGAAAACGGCATTCTCATCAGAACCGGGGCTGCTATTCAAACAATGAAAGATGTGGCAATAATTGTCTTTGATAAAACTGGGACTATTACTAAGGGCAAGCCGGAAGTTACTGATATCATAGCTATTAACAATGATAAAAATGAGTTGATTTCTTTAGCCGGAGCATTAGAAGCTAAATCTGATCACCCACTCGGGATTGCCATTCTCAACTATACTAAAGAGAATAAACTTAATCAGTACAGTGCTGAAGAGTTTCAAACTATTGCCGGTAGAGGTTTACAAGCTAAGGTAGATAAAGATTTAGTTATGCTGGGAAATAGACAGCTTTTAAATGAAAATTCTATTGATTTTACTCAACATGCGGACATTATAGATAAATTAGAAGGCGAAGCAAAGACAGTTATTCTCATAGCTAAGAACAACAAATACCATGGACTAGTCGCCGTTTCTGATGCATTGAAAGATGATTCTCAGCAAGCCATAAAAGAACTTCATAATTTAGGATTCCTTACTGCTATGATTAGTGGCGATAACGAAAAGACAGCTAAAGCAATTGCTGCTAAAGTCGGGATTGATTTAGTAGTCGCGGAAGTGTTGCCAGGTGAGAAAGTTGAGCAGATTAAGAAGTTGCAAGCTAAATATGGCTTGGTGGCGATGGTCGGAGATGGTATCAATGATGCTCCGGCTCTTAAGCAAGCTGATGTGGGAATTGCTATTGGCACCGGTACTGATATTGCTATCGAATCTTCTGATATTACCCTTGTTAAGGGAAGCTTAATGTCAGTAGTACAAGCTGTTAAACTCTCGCAAGAGACCTTTAAGAAGATTAAACAAAACCTCTTTTGGGCTTTTGGCTATAACCTAATTGCTATTCCCTTAGCTTTCTTAGGAATGCTACACCCGGTTATTGCTGAAATTGCTATGGCGACAAGCTCTATTACAGTGGTTACAAATTCTAATATGCTGAGAAGGAAATCTCTTAAATAATTAATAATTAATAATTAATTGCAGGTTGAATTGTTGATTAGTTTAATTGTTTAATCGGTAACGGGAATAGCTTCGGAGGCTCTTTACTGGGATTGCGGATGCCCCCATTCGTATTCATTTCCCTTCAGCGAAGGGGAATCTTATCCTTCCGAAGTATATCTTATTTCTATCTCCTTGATGGAGAAAGATTTAATACGGACGTGGGCGTCCGCAATCCCAGTAAGAAAGACCTTTCACACGAATTTGCACGATTTAAAACGAATTTTACGAAGTTAAATGCATGTTGAATTGTTGATTAGTTTAATTGTTTAATCTGTTGATATCGGTTGTGAGACCTCTTAAATCCCTTCAGGGATCAATAGTTTAGCCTGTGTGTTGTATTCTTGTACCCAAGAATTAACCACAGGTACAGGCACAAAAAAAAGACCTATCTCTGAAGGGGATCAATAGAAAAAACAGTCAAATTATTTAGGACTGGACAAATCTTTCTTAATCTGTTTTAATCTGCCTAATCTGCATCATCTCTGGGAGGGCGAAGTGAACGAAGACCCCTGTGTTCTATTCTTCATTATTAACTATAAATCTTATTTATTGACAAATAAACTCCACTAAGGCATTATAAGAAAAAGATTGGAGGAGCAGATGAAACATAAGAAAAAAGTAATATTAATTCTCTTAATTCTCATAGGTACTATATCATTCTTAATGGCTAAAGACTACGATCAACCGTGGGGAAAACACTTATCTCAGATTGAACAAGAAGCACTTAACGAAAAGATTATTGGCATAGTTCAAATTGCAGAGAACCAGCTTGTACTTGTTCAAGACTCCACAAATGTAGTATTCAATTTAGTCATTCCTGAAAATATGGAACCGGAAATTGAGAAGATAGAAATAGGCAAAAGATATATATTCACAGGTAAGAATGGCAAGAATGGCTTTATTGTTGAAAAATATATTATAGCGGAAATACCGGACGATGAGGAGGAGTATGAATAGCAATTAGCAATGAGCAATGAGCAATTGAAGAAAAAGACCCTTAACACAGAGTTAAAAGGAGTTAAGAAGAGTTGCACAGAGTTTTAAGAGGAAGAATAAGAGAATATTTAGCCACTGGTTTTCACAGATTAAAACGAATTTGCACGAATTAAGATGAATACGGAGCTTCTTCCACTGGGAACGCACTCATCCTTGAGTGCATCAGTGCGGTAAGCAATGAGAATCTTAAATTCAGGGCGTATGGTAATTCGCCCCTACATTTTAATCATCATTGCGATACATCCTCCGAAGCTTTTGAAGCGGAGGGGGAAGCAATACCTTAACTTTTCACTTTTCTTCTTTCTTATCCGTGTTCTTCCGTGTTATCCGTGGCTAAAACTCTTCTTCTCAAAGTTCCTTTAGGGGATTTAGGGGGAATTTCTCTTAATTGCTCATTGCTAATTACTAATTGCTAATTGCCTAACTGCTTATTAATTAATCAAAAAGGGCTACTACATAGCTTAATTTGAAAAATAAACAAAGAAATGTGTTGACACAAAATCAGGGTTTAGAGATAGTGCTAATACTTAATTAGAAACGGAGAATTAGTCCTAATTGGTAAGGCAGCGGTCTTGAAAACCGCCGAGCTCTGCTCATGGGGGTTCGAATCCCTCATTCTCCGCCAGTTTCTATAAACGGAGAGGTGGCCGAGCGGCTGAAGGCGTGCGCCTGCTAAGCGTATGTAGGCTTATACCCTACCGAGGGTTCAAATCCCTCCTTCTCCGCCATGAGTACTTAAGAATTTATAAAATAGTGTTGGGCTGTCGTCAAGTGGTAAGACACATGGTTTTGGTCCATGCATTCCCGGGTTCGAATCCTGGCAGCCCAGCCATCACTATTTTATAAATTTTTTCGCGTATTACTGGGATGTAGTCTAATGGTAGGACAGCAGGTTCTGGTTCTGTGCGTCGGGGTTCGATTCCCTGCATCCCAGCCAATTCTTTTTTAAAATACTAACTATTCACCAATTTTACAAAGTAAAGACAAAATATTTTATGTCTTATTCATCAGCCACTGAAAACACAGAAAGCACTGAAAAGAAGAAATGCCTTTAACACGAATTATTTTAAATGTTGGTTGATTATGTATTTTCCCTCAATCCCCAACTCTTCACTCTCAATTCTT
>JBAYZI010000179.1:0-4727 GCA_041672585.1 Cloacimonadales bacterium (SeqCode)
CTACCTTGATAGCTATAACCCCACCGGTTAATAATTTATCAACTCGTAGAATTAGATTTATGGCTAGATCTTCATCAGCAACAAGTGGTTCCTTAATGATAGGAACAACTGTGAATAATGTAGGTGACATCGAATTTGAACCTCTTCAAACAGTCGCTCTCACTACTACTTATCAACAATTTCAACAAGGATTTACTGATGTGGATGATGATACTCAGTTTATCGCACTAAAGTTTGATCCGAGCAACAATAGCTCTATAACCCTTTATGTTGATAATATTTCTATTGAATCTATCCCTGCAGGACCTGCCGTAGTCATTACCCAAACTGATTTAGATTTTGGTGATGTTTACTTAAACAGAACAGGTGTAGCTACTCTTAACATTGAGAACTGGGGTATCGAAGATTTAGAAGTTGATTTTTCTCAAACAGGAACTGAACTAAGTTTCGCACCTGAAGAATTAACAATTACACCTTCTAATGCCGGTCAACTTATGGTTCAACTAACTCCAATAGCCGAAGGTGTTTACACAGGAAGCTTCACAGTTAATACTAATGACCCTAACCTGCCTACAGTAACAATAAATACAACTGCTAATATTTTACCTGCTTTGCCGGAAGGTATTGTTGTGATTGGTTCAGGAACCCTGACAAACCAAGGTTTGCCTCTTGAACCATTCTATAGACACTCTTATTCTCAAACTATCTATTATGCTGGCGAAATTGGCATTACCGGTCAACAACTTGAAAAAATTAGTTGGCATTATAACGGTAATACAGCTTGGGGTCCTGATGATATCAAAATCTATCTGGGAATGACAACTGAGACGTCTTTTGCCAGTAACACAAGCTGGATAAGTGCTGATGACATGATGGAAGTTTATGACGGCACTATTACTGTTCCTGCTAATGATGGATTTGTCGAGATTATGCTTGATACTCCATTTGGCTATGATAACTCACAAAACCTGGTAGTGGCTGTTTTCCATACTGCTCCTTCGTGGCATGGTTCATCTGATGAATTCTATTGTACAGGAGCTACTGAAACAAGAAGTCTTGTCTATAATAACGATTCAACAATCCCTAATCATGAAGCTCCGCCTACTGCTACCTTTATGAGAAGTTCTTATCCAAATGTAATGTTCGAATTTGGCGCAGTCCCTGACGGACCTGCTATTCGTATTTCTCCGGCTGCTTTAAACTTCGGTGATGTTTATTTAAACAGAACCGGTGTTGCTCAGCTAAATATCAGAAATATTGGTTCTGAAGACTTAGAAGTTGATTTCACTTTAACAGGAACTACACTAAGTATTACACCTGTTGAACTTACAATCGAATCTTTAGAAATGGCTGAGGTTGTGGTTTCTTTAACCCCTGAAGCCATAGGTGCTTACAATGGAAGTTTTGTAGTGAACTCTAATGATTCAGACGCCCCGACAATAACAGTTACTGCAACTGCTAATATCCTTCCTGCTTTGCCTGAAGGACTAGTTGTAATAGGCGATGGAACCTTAACAAATCAAGGTTTACCTCTTGAACCATATTATCGACACTCCTACTCACAAAGTATTTATACTTCAGGTGAAATTGGTCTTTCCAATCAGCAAATTGAAACAATTAGTTGGCACTATAATGGTAACACAGCTTGGGGACCGGATGAGCTAAAAATCTATATGGGACTAACAACTGAAACTAGTTTCGCTTCTAACACAAGCTGGATTGTTGGTGATGATATGATGGAGGTCTTTACAGGCACTATTACTGTACCGAGTACAGACGGCTTAGTCGAGATTATGCTTGATACCCCATTTAACTATACAAATACGCAGAATCTTGTAGTTGGAGTTTTCCATTCTGCAGCATCATATCACTCTTCAGGTGATGAATTCTATTGCACACCAACAACTGAAACAAGAAGTATTCTCTATTATGGTGATTCAACAATACCTGACCCTGCTTCTCCACCTACTGCCGGATACATGAGGAATAACTATCCTAATGTACGCTTACAATTTGGTGAAGTTCCTGTAGGTCCGGCTATTCGCATTAATCCTGTAGCGTTGAACTTTGGTGATGTTTATTTGAACAGAACTGGTGTTGTTCCTATATCTATTAGAAATATAGGTACAGAAAACTTAACAGGTACTTTGTCTGCAACCGGAACTGAACTAAGTTTTTCAATGGCAGCTTTTACAATTGAACCTTTCAATTTCGAACAAGTTTCAGTTTCCTTAAATCCCCTAGCTGAAGGTGCTTATAGTGGTAGCTTTACAATTACTTCTAATGATCCTCTTCACATTACAACAACAGTTACTACAACTGCCAATATTCTTCCTGCTCTACCGGAGGGACTTGTTATAATAGGTGATGGAACTGAAATAAATCAAGGTTTACCATTTGAACCATGGTATAAACATTCATATTCACAAAGTATCTATACTGCGGGCGAAATTGGTCTTTCTGATCAACGAGTTGAAAAGATTAGTTGGCACTATAACGGCAACTCAGCCTGGGGTCCGGACGTGTTTAAGGTCTATATGGGCTTAACATCTCTGACAAATTTTACTACTAATACAAGCTGGGTAAGTGCAGATGATATGATGGAAGTTTATGATGGTACTATCAGTGTGCCAAATACAGATGGACTTGTCGAGATTATACTTGATATTCCGTTTAACTATAGTGCTTCACAGAATCTGGTAGTTGGTGTTTTCCACACTGCTGATCCATATCACGCATCAAGTGATGAATTCTACTGCACACAAACTACAGGTACAAGAAGTATTCTTTATTATGCAGACTCAACAGTTCCTAGTCATGAAGCTCCACCTACAGCTAACTACATGAGAAGTTCATATCCTAATGTACGCTTGCAATTTGGTGAAGTTCCTGATGCTCCGGATTTAACAGTTTATCCACATAATACAACCTATGAAATGGTTCCTGTTAATGGTTCTTCTATGGAGAAGACTTTCACCATGAGATCAATAGGTTTACAAGATATAACAATTCCGTCTGCTCCTACTTTTGGAGGAACTAATGCTGATCAATTCTCAATTACTACAGATAACAACACTTATCCGATAGTGCTACCTTTAGGTGAATTGGCAACAATCGGAGTAACTTTCTCTCCAACCTTTGAAGGTACAAAAAGTGCTACTTTAATAGTAACCGGTGGGGGAGATCGTCGTGAAACTTATACTGTTAACCTAAATGGATATGCTTATGCTGATGATGGTAATGACCAACCAACCGGTGCAACCGTACTAACACTTCCTGTGGAAGGTGATACATACGCTATTATGCCAGCAGGTGATGTCGATTGGTACAAAATCCCGGCTATGGGTATTGGTGATACCTTAATGGCTCACACTAGTATGGCTGGTGGTTCTAATATCAACACTAAGCTCTGGCTTTATGGTCCTGTAACCGACCCTGCCAATATTGTAGGTTCCGCTTTTGTTACTAGCGGTACTAATATTAATCATGTCTTACCGGCAAGTGGAAACTACTATTTAAGAGTGGCTGAAACTTATGTTAACCCAAGTAGATCAAATCCTCACACCAGAAAGAACTTTAACGGTGGAACAGAAAGAGACCTTAGAGACGATACTGGTCTTTATAACCTCTTTGTCAGTGCAAACTATAATTATGATTATAATGCACCTGTTAACTTTGAAGCATCAAATCAATCTGGTTTTGTAGAGTTAACTTGGGTTGAACCTGATTATGAAAGATACCTCATCGGCTACAATGTTTATAGAAATGGTTCTGTAATAACACCAACTATGATTCCGATAGGAACTAATACTTATAACGATGCAGAAGTAGTTGTCGGTGTAGAATACACCTACTATGCTGTTGGTATGTATGAAGATCCTGATGGATTCTCCTTACCTTCAAATAGTGTAACAATTACCTATTTTAATTCAGGTGAACCTCTTTGGGGTGATGATTTTGAAACTCATCGTGATTTCACTTTAGACTTACCAAACTGGATCCAATATGATGTTGATGGTGGTGATACTTATGGTATCAGTAATGTTGAGTTTGAAAATCAAGGCGAACCTATGTCTTATATAGTGTTTAACCCTGCTTCTACAACTCCTCCAATTATGGATATGATTCCACAGAGTGGAGATAAATTCTTAGCCTCTTTTGCTTCTTCAGAAGGAGAGAACAATGACTGGATTATTACTCCGCGCATTACTATCGGAGCAACTACAGTGGTTTCTTTCTATGCCAGAAGTTATACCAGTGATTATGGTTTAGAGAAGTTTAAAGTTAAGATGTCTCTTGGTGGAGATCAAGTTGAAAACTTCACTTATACCTTACACCAAGGTCAAACCCACTTAGAAGCTCCTGTCGAATGGACTCCTTTCCATTTCAATGTAAGCCAATTATCTGGAACTACAGCTAGATTCGCTATTCAGTGCATTAGCTCTAATGCCTTTATCTTGATGATAGATAACTTCAGAATTGACTCTACTGCTGATGGTGTGGATAATGATGATGTAGTAATTGTTCCACAAATTGATGCTCTTAGTCAAAACTATCCTAATCCTTTCAATCCTGAAACTTTAATTAGTTTTAGCATGCAAGATGCAGGAAAAGTTAGCTTAGATATCTATAATATTAAAGGTCAGAAAGTGAAAACACTGCTTAATGATCATAGAGAAGCAGGAGCTCATAATATCGTTTGGAACGGTACTGATGATGATAACAAG
>JBAYZI010000180.1:0-4634 GCA_041672585.1 Cloacimonadales bacterium (SeqCode)
CAGGGTCAAGACCGGTTGTCGGTTCATCATAAATAAGATATTCCGGTTCCATGCTAATGGCACGGGCTAAAGCTACTCTTCGCTTCATTCCACCAGACAATTCTGAAGGATATTTGCTCCCAATATTAGGAAGATTAACCTTCTCTAAAAGATTAGCAACTTTCGCTTCAATTTCTGATTCCGGAAGCTTAGAATGTTCAAATAAAGGAAAGGCAATATTCTGATAAACATCCATAGAATCAAATAAAGCACCTGATTGAAACAGCATGCCCACTCTTTTTCTCAGTCTATAGACTTCATCATTATCTTTGTAATTTATTGGTTTATTGTCTATACTTATAGTACCGTTAAAGTGCCGAAATAAACCGATTATTGATTTTATCAGAACACTTTTACCGCTCCCGCTATGTCCTAAAATGACAGTAAGCTTGCCTTCTGGAATCTCAATATTGATATCCCGGAGAACCTGATTTGCTTCAAAACTAATACTAAAGTCTTCTAATTTAATCAATTAATGTTACCTTTATTCCCTCTTTAAAGCGACAAACGGGTGTTACTTTTATTCTCTGCTTCTTCTGTAAGTTTTCACCTTGGTAATAGATACGAATAAAATGGTCAGACAGAGAAGTCCAATAATCATCCACTTTTTCTTCCACAATTGCTGTCAGTTCCATTCTTTTATCAATAATCTTAGTAATATATTTATCAGTCAAGCTATTTGATAAATCTATCAGCCTATTTGTCCTCTCTTTCTTGATTATTCCATTAATTTGGTTCTTCATAGTGAAGGCAGGAGTCCCTTTTCTGCGTGAATAGGTAAAGACATGCAAATAGGTTATAGGCAAGGAAGCAAGCAGGTCATAAGTCTCTTGAAATAGCTCATCTGTCTCACCGGGAAAGCCGACAATTACATCAATCCCGAAGGCTGCATCAGGGAAAATATCTCTGATATTAGCAATTGTTTGCTTGAATTCAGCAGTATCATAATGCCTTTTCATCGCTTTTAAGATAGTGTCAGAACCGCTTTGAATAGGAATATGGAAATGCGGGGTAATCTTCTTGCTTTTACGGAGAACTTCCAACACATCAGGGGTAAAAAGCTGTGGTTCGAGGGAGCTAAGTCGGACATTCTCTAAGCCTGCCACCTGTTCGATATCAGCTAAGAGGTCAGCGAACCGATAATCTTCATACAGATCTCTGCCGTACAAGCCCATATTAATCCCACCCAACACTACTTCATGGTAGCCATTAGCAACTAATATTTTAAGCTGCTCAATCACATCTTCCCTCTTTCTACTACGGGAAGTTCCTCTGGCATAAGGAATTGCACAATAGGTACAAAAGAAGTTGCAGCCATCTTGAATCTTCACAAATGCCCTGGATCTATCATACATTTCAGTAGCTTTCATCTCACTAAACTCTTTATACTGCATAATGTCATGGAAGCTGCTTTGCTTAGAACAATAGAGGTCATAGATCATATTCTTATGTTGATTATCAACGATTATATCGACATCACCAAGAGCCTTAATTTCGTCTATGTTGCGTTGCACATAACAACCGGTAACAATTAGTACTATCTCCGGATTAATCTCTTTCTTCTTCAAGATTTTACGCATGGCATTCCGACTTTTATGGTCTGTTCTATTCGTTACAGTACAAGAGTTTACCACATAGACATCAGCATCTTCAGTAAAGGTAACATGTTGAAAGCCATGCTCTTCAAACTGAGCAATGATGCCTGCCGATTCATACTGATTTATCTTGCACCCAAAAGTTTCGACTGCTATTTTACCCATAATACTCCTGTAAGAATTTGTAAATCACTCTGCCGTAATTCTTATGCTCTTGTTTGAGAACCTTCTTAGCAATTATCTCTGAAGATTTAGAGCGATGAACTCTGATCTTTTTCCGAAAAACCACTTCTCCCCTATCATAATCACTATTTACTTGATGAATTGTAATGCCGGAAAACTTATCTCTTGCTTGAAACACTGCGTTATGCACATTCATGCCATACATCCCTTTGCCACCATGTTTAGGAAGCAGAGCAGGATGGATATTAAGAATAGGGATATTTATAGAATCGATAAAATCAGCAGTGAGAAGCTTCATAAATCCGGCTAAGACGATTAAATCAATGGAGTTAGTAATGATTAGCTCTTTTAGTTTATCTTGATAAGAAGTGATATCTAAGCAGGAGATAAATTGGTGCTGTATGGCTAACTTCTGACACCTTTCAATAACCGGAGCTGTTTTGCTGGTTACAATTACTTTCACGATATCAATAGGCAAATTCTTCTTTTCAATGTGATTAGCAATTGCCACAAAGTTAGAACCTCTACTCTTGCCTGAGGTTAAGATTATTATTTTGAATCTTCTCATCATAAAACTCCTCCTATAGAAAATAGATTATTGAAAGGAGGGCGTATAGCAATACGCCCCTACGATCTTCAATTATTCATTATTAGTTAATATTTATTTCTTTTCTTTTATTTCTATTTTGATACTTAACTCTTCTAACTGCTTTGGATCAACCTGAGAAGGAGCCTGACTCATTAAGTCCACAGCTTTCAATGTTTTAGGGAAGGCAATAACATCTCTGATGGATTCAGCACCAGTCATAATCATGATTAATCTATCAATGCCGGGAGCGATTCCACCATGAGGCGGAGTACCGTATTTGAGAGCTTTAACAAAGAAACCGAATCTCTTTTCAATCTCTTCATCATTGAAGCCGGCAATGTGGAAGATTTTCTGTTGAATATCAGCTAAGTGGCAACGGATAGAACCTGATGAAAGCTCCATGCCATTACAGACTAAATCATAGAGTTGACCTTGAATATCACCGATTTTAGCAGGGTCATCAAAGTAGCTCAAATGCTCTTCTTTTGGCATAGTGAACATGTGATGCATAGTTTCCCACTTCTGGGCATCTTCGTTATATTCAAACATAGGGAAGTCGGTAATCCAGCAGAAGTTAAACTCTTTTTCATTATAGAGTTTCAACTCTTTACCAAAGTGATTTCTCAATCCGGCAAGTGCTTTAAACACAACACTATCTTTATCTGCACCAAAGAGAATTAAATCACCGGCTTTAGCCTGTGTCTTTTGAATAATATCGCTAATCTCTATGTCTGTTAAGAATTTAGTAATACCTGCATCAAGTCCAGTTTCTGTTACTTTACAGAATGGTAATCCTTGCGCACCCAGATGTTTGGCAATATCAGTCAAGCCATCAATCATTTTACGCGAGTAGGAAGCACAATCAGGTGCTACAATACATCTTACAGAGCCTTTGATAGCAAAAGCAGATTGGAAAACTTTAAATTCAGAGTTGGCTAAAATCTCAGACAGATCTGTTATTTCCACACCAAATCTTAAATCAGGCTTATCACAGCCATATCTTGCCATTGATTCTTGGTAAGGGATTCTTTTAAAGGGTATTTCAATATCAACATCAATAGACTCTTTAAAGACATATTTAAACAACTCTTCATTAAGCTCAAAGATCTCATCTTGAGTAACAAAGCTCATTTCCATATCCAGTTGCGTAAATTCAGGCTGTCTGTCTGCTCTTAAATCTTCATCACGGAAGCAGCGAGCAATTTGGAAATACCTGTCAAAACCGGAGATCATCAAGAGTTGTTTATAGATTTGTGGAGATTGTGGTAAAGCAAAGAATGTACCCGGGTGAATTCTGCTTGGCACAAGGTAATCTCTGGCACCTTCTGGGGTACTTTTCATGAGAATCGGAGTCTCTATTTCAAAGAAACCACGCTCACAGAGAAATTCTCTTATTTTCCACACAATCTTGTGTCTCAGTATAATATTTCTATTCAAAACTTTTCTTCTTAAATCTAAGAATCTATATTCAAGACGTAAATCTTCTTCAGCGACTTGGTTCTCATTAACCTGCACAGGAAGCGGTTCCGAGACATTAAGAAGATCTAACTCTTCAGCAATTACCTCTATTTCTCCTGTGGCTAAATTAGCATTGGCACTATCTCTTTTACCGACAACACCTTTCACGCTGATTACATATTCATTTCTTAATTTATGTGCTTTATCAATTACTTTTTCGTTTTCGGGATTAAATACAATTTGGATTACCCCTGAATGGTCTCTTAAATCTACAAAGATTAATCCACCCAAGTCTCTTCTCCGGTGTACCCAACCCATTAAGGTTACAATTTCTCCGTTATTCTTTAAATTTAAGTTTGTTGCAAAATGACTTCTTCTTTTTCCTGCTAATAAATCGAGCATTTCTTACTCCCATAATTTATGATTTGAGACAGTTTAATTATCTCTGATTTCTCTTCAAGACATTTTTTATAATTCTAATTCTATTTGTCGATTTGTGGAATATTTTCCACATTTTAATAAATTTATCAATCCGCATTGTGCTATGTTCATTAGAAACTCTTTGATAATAATTATTTTCTAAATCTTGCCTAAAGCCATAGCCACCAAAGATATAATCAACCTCTTTACTTGCGTTATGCAAAACCTCTCTGCTAATTCCGGCATCATTATGCGGTAATGAACAAAGCGTATAATCTAAATCAAATCTTGCAGCAATATCTTTAGCACTATCCACAATTCTGAATTCTTGTTCAGCAGAAGGCATGTTC
>JBAYZI010000181.1:0-4600 GCA_041672585.1 Cloacimonadales bacterium (SeqCode)
TTGTTAATCAGGTAACTGTTACCGAAGAATTAACTGCTTATCAAGCAATGGTGCAAGTTGCTCAAGAATATAGAGATAAGTATGAAGCTATCCCTATTAGTGAAGTGCCGAGAATACAAAATGCCCGGACTTTTTTTAGAGCTATTGGAATTGACCCTACCAAACGCAGACCCTCTTCTGAAGCACTTCTAAGACGAGCTGTTAACGGCAAAGAGCTGTATCAGATTAATAATATAGTTGATGTGGGGAACTGGTGTTCGTTAGAGTTCCTCCTGCCCATCTGTGTCTATGATTACGCTAATATCAAGGGAAAGGTCTCTGTTAAGATAGGAAGCTCACAAGATAGCTATTTGGCTCATAATGGCAGGGTCATGAACTTTGAGAATAAGTTTGTTGTGTGTGATGAAGTAGGAGCTTTGGGTTCTCCACTTACTGATTCTGTTAAAACAGCAGTTACAGCTAAGACAAAATCAGTACTGCTAATAATTTTTGCTCCTCAGGATTATGATTCTGAATTACTCAAGAAACAGATGGATGTTTTGGAAGAGAGAAGCCTAAATAATTAAGAAAATAGGGGCGTATAGCATACGCACTCTTAAGAAAGATATTTATTCACGAAGTTATTCTGTTTCACGGATGAAGACAGACGCCCCTTAAACTCCTTACTTCCCTTGCAAAGCAAGGTCTCTGGCGTGTGAAGGCATAGCTTTAGCGAAGACTCAAGAGGGATTCTGAACTTTCGGTGGGGTGTGGTTTTAAATTAAGGAGACACAAAATATTGTCTCTACAGAATCTCAGAAGGGTTCAATAAAATCAACCCCACAGCTACTATTTCATGAGTATCATTTTCTTAGTTAAACTAAATTTGCCATTTCTTATTTTATAAAGGTAAACACCGGAAGCTACATTTCTCTTATTTTCATCAGTTCCGTTCCACACAACACTATGAGTTCCTGCATCCTTGTTTTCATTAAGAAGAGATCTAACTTTCTGTCCTCTAATATTATAAATATCTAAATTAATTTTCCCTGCATTTTTGATACTAAAATTAATGAAAGTTTCCGGATTGAAGGGGTTTGGATAGTTTGAAGTGACTATCTCATTAGGTAGGGCAGGAATAGTATCTTTTTCATTTGCCACTGGTTGTAAGATATCTGTCATACTAAAGTTAACTTCAGTATTTGTTTCATTGGTAACATCTATATTATGGACCACAACATCATCGTAAAATACCCTATCAGCGTGGAGAGTATAATTACCTTCCGGAAGTTGAATCTCATAATAGCCCAAACTATCAGCAAAAGTGAATATATCTGACTTGTTATTAATTTTGATAAAAACATAATCAACCGGTAGATTACTCTCGTTTTCTGTAATATAACCTGATATTTTTCCTAATTGAGGAGCACCATATTCATAAACACCAATATCGATAACACTATTACCATCTCCGGTACCATCCCACTCTCTAACGCCAAAATCCAGATCAAAAGGATTATAATGATCTGATGTATTAAAACCTGCATCAATGGCTATACTATTGTCGGCAAGATGAAAATCTCCATTAGCAAGATCAACAAATATCTGCTCTGCTTGCAAGGAATCTACAACAATATTACCCCCACCATCTATTAAAGGGTACTCTAAAGGAAAATCGACTATGCAATTGCGAAAAGTATCGGTTCTGCTAGACTTTGTCCAAGCATATAAGGGATCATTACCTATAAATATACAATTAGTAAATAGTGTATCTCGCTTCATTGAAAATAGTTTCGAGTTATTATAGAATATATTATTTTCATTGTGAGCTTTATAATCAAAAAATGCAGTATTAACAGAGCGATAGTTTTTTAAAATGTTCTGATAATACAAAAAATGTTTACCAGTAAGTAATTCTACATCATCCATTATGTTATTATAAATTTTACCTCTATTGTTGCTACCTGCATTTACATTTATTCTACACGATCTAAAATAATTATTATTTATATCCAAATATGCACCATGTGATCCAAATGTGTCAATTCCCTGACCACCACCCATGAACCGGTTTGATTTAATAAATAAGGAGTCCACATTACTACCACAAGAGATACCTGACCAAGACCGGTATGTCCCAAAATCGTTGTTATAGAAATAGATTTTAAAACTTATATTTTCAGTAGATGAATTATCTATCCAATTTCCCCTGTTGATGTTATTAACATAGTATGCTCCTCTTGCAAAAGATCCAAAGCCACTACCATAAAAATAGTTGTTAGCAATTAAGGCAGGAACATGAAGAGGAGAAGCTCTATAATTAGGTGTAACTCTTATATATTCCATTGGAAAAGTAACTTGGAACTGAGCTTGCATATTAGAATCAAAGGTAAAGGTATTGTTTTTTATCAACACATTATTAGTATACCCAGATCTAAAAATAATGCTTTTGCAGTTATTTATAAAGAAGTTATCTGTAAAAATACCTGATTGAGAATCTAAGGATACCGCGCCCCATGCCATGTTACCAACTGCAATACCTATTCCACTGGAATACTCAAATTGGCAATGTCTAAAACGACACATTTCTGCATCTTCATCAAAGTAGATAATTCCCCAATAATAGGTATCATCATCTTGTAATCTTGTAAAGGTTATGGGTGCTTCAGCAGTTCCTTCAGCTATGATATTACCATGTACCCGGATCCACTTTGCAACTGACACTCCGACTCCAGGTCCATTCATCCAGAAACTTTCTCTAAAATCCGCCCATGATGTTAAGGGAGCACCACTAATCTTTACGACTGTTCCCGGCAAAATAGTAAGTGTTACACCTGAATCAATATAAAGTATTTCAGAAACTACATACGGATTGTTTTCCGGCGACCAAACTGCATTTTCAGTAAGGTGTCCGCCCACTTCAACTGCCCAAATTGGTGATAAATGAATTAAGATGGTTACGATAATAAAAAATACTTTTTTAAACATATTCTTCCTCTTAATTTGTAATTAAAACTCTCCTTCAAAAATAATTAGAAGGAGAGTTATTTGTCAAGTACTTTTCTATTTCATCATTAGGATTTTCTTAGTTGTTGATAATTTAGCTGTTTTAATTCTATAAAAATAAACACTTGATGAAGTTTGATTCCCTCTCTCATCACAGCCATCCCACACTACAGAATGATTACCTGCTGTACGAAAATCGTTTTGAAGCCTCTTTACTCTTTGACCTTTTAGATTGAAGATGGATATTTCCACATTTCCATCTGCCGGTAAATTATAGCTTATTGTTGTAGTTGGATTAAACGGGTTTGGATAGTTTGAAGTGATTATCTCATTGGGCAATTGTTCAAGGAAATTAGATTCAACTTTTTGATTAAAGGAAAATTGTGCTTCAAGTTCTCTAACTCTATCTTGGTAATCTTGTAAAGTCTCTATTGAACGTGATGTAGGCAAACTTCTCTCATTAATCTGAGATAATTTATAGTAATTATAATCTTGTTCAATCATAGCAGCAATCACATCATCATTTACTTGAGAATCTTGAATTATTTCTTCTAACATATTAATTGCTGAGAGATAATCCTCGTCCTTCATATAACACTTGGCAATAATGCTTTTTTGTGCCTTGTATAATGGAGTGTCTATAATTGGAGTGATTGTTTCTAAGTAATTTCTTAAAGATTTAAAATTGTTTTCATCACAATTATTGAGATGATAGAGATAATAAACTGCTGATGCTGCTTCGTCAGTTGTTGAATATTCTGCAATTATTTGCTTCAGAGTGGTCGTTGCCACAGCAGTATTACCTTCGACAATATCATTTGATGCATCTATAAGTAATGTTTCTGGGCGAGTAGGTGCACGATTAAATACCCAAGCATTTGCATCTGAAGGGAATAAATGGGGTAAAACATTTGAGGTTAAGTTTGTCCCTTGTACATTTACTGGTCTAACACCGTCCCATGCAATAATCATAGCTGAATAATTATCTGCTCCATTTCCAAAATTGGATTCAGTGATATTTATATTAGCATTAATATTAGCCATTCGGTATGTATTTTGCCAACTGGCATATTCAGCAGAACCATTGTCGGACAAAGTAATGTTTTTGAAACCCTCATGACCGTAGAAGACTGTCCCATCATAGCACAACATACCATAACTATTATTATCAATAACTTGATTATTAATAAATTTTAAGTTTGGATTATTAAGTTTAACTCCAATTCCATTATTTCCTTGGAATACAGAGTTGCTAATTGAAGAACCATAACCATCACCATCGAACAGATAGATACCAGCACCATTGTTTCCACCATAATTTAAGTTATTTTCTTCACCAACCCAGACATAATTTAATTCTACAGCAGCTTCGGTAGCATATATAGGGGTTGCTTGATTGTCATAGAAATGGCAATAGTTCTCGGCATCACCAGTAATTACAAGTTTTTGTCGATCACTTACAGAAAGTTGTCCATTATTATGGAAATCTGTATGTTTGAGATTTAGGATGCCTTGGACTAATTCAATTCCACCAAGTCCTTCTCTAGAAATTGAGAAATTTCTAATACCTGAAATATCACAATTAACAAAATTAAATGTTTGATCATGTCTAGAA
>JBAYZI010000182.1:0-4549 GCA_041672585.1 Cloacimonadales bacterium (SeqCode)
AAAATGCAGATATTTTCGAATAAACCTTTTTATTTACTTATAATATCTCATAAACAACTAACAACGGGTTTTACTTTTTATGTAAACATCGATATAATTGTATTGGTATCGTTAACGGTATCGATAAATATTAAATTCTACACTTTCTTGCATTTCTTACTCTTTTAAAATTGTCATATATATTTAAAAAATCAAGGAGGAATAAAATGAAGAACTTACGTATATCATTTATTTTATTTCTTTTTATAGGAGGTACTTTTTTAACTATGTTTTCTTCTTCTTACTCAATAAAATCACAAGGAAACTTTATAAAAGGTGCGGATATTTCTACATTATATGAAATAGAATCTCACGGTGGTAAATATTTCCAAAATGGTTTAGAAAGAGACCTTCTAGATATTTTACAAGAAAATGGTTTTAATTGGATTAGATTAAGACTTTGGGTAGACCCAGATAATTATGGTGGGGGGAATTGTGATTTATCAAGAACTATTGCTATAGCAAAAAGAGCCAAAGAACATGGATTTAAGTTTCTACTTGACTTTCACTACAGTGATTGGTGGGCTGATCCAGGAAAACAAGAAATACCTCAAGCTTGGAAAAATCTATCTTTTGATGAATTAAAAGAGGCAGTTTATGAATATACAAAAAATGTAATAACGACTTTAAAGAATGAAAAAGCCCTTCCTGATATGGTACAGATTGGAAATGAAATAAGAAGCGGTATTCTGTGGCCTTATGGAAAAACTTGGGCTGAAGCTGGCGAAGAAGTAGGAGGATTTGAGGGTCTAGCTGAATTGTTGAATGCAGGAATCCAAGGAGTTAGAGACAGCCTTTCTGAAGATGAAGAAGTTCTTATTATGCTTCATACAGACCAGGGTGGAGATAATGGAGCAACAAGATGGCTCTTTGATGGCATAGTTGAACAAGGTGTAGAATTCGATATTATTGGCCTTTCGTATTATCCATACTGGCATGGAACTATAGACGATCTAAAGTACAATATGAACGATATCTCTCAAAGATACAATAAAGACGTTGTGATAGCAGAATTTGCTTATGCTTGGACTCTAGAAAATGGTGACGATCACCCTAATATTTTTGGAGAGGTGCAAGCCAAAACAGCAGGATTCCCTGCGACTATTGAAGGACAGAAACAAGCAATTGGCGCTGTGATGGAAGCAGTGAATCAAGTTCCAAACAGTAGAGGACTCGGGGTCTTTTATTGGGAACCTGCCTGGATTCCCGTAAAAGGGGTGGGCTGGAAAACGGGAGAAGGTAATGCATGGGATAATCAAACATTGTTTGATTTTGAAGGAAACGCCCTTGAATCTTTAAGATATTTTGGTATGTGGGAAGAGTAAAAAGTTTAGTTGATCACTATTTTATATTTAGATGCATACAAAAGCGGCAGACATACCTAACTTAGTTAGAATATAGTACCTTAATATAATTTAGTATAAGGAGGATGTAAGATGAAAAAGAAGTTCATTATTATATTACTATTGGTTTTATCTATAACCTCGTTATTTTCAGTAACCTTAACAGTGTGGAGTTCAGAAAAGCAACAAGATTTTATTAGAAAGATTGGTCAAGAGTTTACTCGAGACACAGGTGTTACAGTTGAAGTTCAACAGATTACTTTTGGAGATATTAAAACAAAATATCTTACTGCTGCTCAAGCAGGTGAAGGGCCAGATATAATAATAGGTGCGCAAGATTGGTTAGGAGAACTTGTTGTTAATGGCTTGTTAGAACCCATTCCAAAATCTGCCATTGAGCTAGATAAATTTGCTGATTCTGGAATAGAAGCTTTTACTTATGAAGGAGTCCTATATGGAATCCCTTATGCACTAGAGAGTCAAGCACTTTTTTATAACAGAGATTATATAAACGATAATGAAGTTCCTACAAATATTGATGAATTAAAAAAGTTGGCAAAACAATTTACTACCCCTGATACAGCAGGCTTTTTATTTTCCGCAGGAGAACTATATTATTCTTATTCATTCATTTCGGCGTTAGGAGGATATGTATTTAAGCATGATCCTAGAACTGGTTATGATGTTTCAGATATTGGATTGAACAATGAAGGAGCTATTAAAGCGGTTTATTTAATTAAAAGCTTCTTTGATGAAGGCATTCTTCCTTACGGTGTTGACTATAACATTGTAGACTCTATGTTTTTGGATGGTTTGGCTGCAATGGTAATTAATGGTCCTTGGGCAGTAAAATCTTATCTTGATGCTGGTATAGATTTTGGAGTTGTTCCGTTAACAAGAATAGAGGTAGAACCTGGTAAAACAATGAAACCTTTTGTAGGAGTTCAAGGGTTGATGATTAATTCTAGATCTTCTAACAAAGCATTTGCAATGGAGTTTGTGATTAATTACTTAGCTACAGCTGAAGGTATTTATGAATTCTATATAGCAGATCCAAGATTGCCATCAAGAAATGACGTTGTCCAAATAATTGAAGAACAAGGTGGGCCCGTACCTGCTGAGATAGTTGCAGCATTTACAGAAAGTGCAGCGGGTGGAGAACCTATGCCAAATATTCCTGAAATGGCTGTAGTATGGTCACCAATGGATGATGCCTTGAGTAACATAATTAATGGTGTTCAAACACCTGAAGAAGCTTTGAATGATGCTGTATCCAAAATAAAAGCAGGTTTGAAATAAAAATCTAAATAAGACTTTTTATATAAATTCTTTTAATATATTTCAAGTGTAATATACGAAAGCGTCCTCATTTGATTTGTTCAACATTTTATAATAAATTTAAGTTATGAAGCAAAGTGATGGCGTAAAATTTTATAGTAAGAAACAATTTAAATAAATATTTTTAGGAGGATGTTAAGTGAAAAACAAATACGACCCAATTAGTAAGAAGGTACCTCATTTTTTGCACGGAGCAGATTATAATCCTGATCAGTGGCTCAAGTATCCTGAGATTCTTGAAGAAGACATAAGACTTATGAAACTTGCTAACTGTAACGTTATGTCTGTTGGAATTTTTGCGTGGAGCACCCTTGAACCTGAAGAAGGAAAGTTTAATTTTGAATGGTTGGATGAAGTTATTGAAAGATTGTATAAAAATGGGATTTACACGATACTTGCAACTCCGAGTGGTGCAAGACCAGCTTGGATGGCCCAAAAATATCCAGAAGTCTTAAGAGTTGGTCCAAATAGGGTAAGAAATCTATTCGGAGAACGTCATAACCATTGTTATACATCTCCTATTTACAGAGAAAAAGTCAGAATAATGAACACAAATCTAGCAGAAAGGTATTCAAAACATCCTGGAGTAATCATGTGGCATGTATCTAATGAATATGGAGGAGAATGTCATTGTGACCTTTGTCAAGAAGCTTTTAGAAACTGGCTAAAAGATAAATATGGAACTCTTGACAATCTCAATCATGCATGGTGGACACCTTTCTGGAGTCATACTTACACCGATTGGTCTCAGATAGAATCTCCTGCCCCACATGGAGAAAATCTTGTTCATGGATTAAATTTAGACTGGAAAAGATTCGTAACCCATCAAACGGTTGATTTTTTTAAACATGAAATTAAGCCTTTAAAAAAGATTAACCCAGAATTGCCTGTTACAACTAACTTTATGGGAGTCTATGAAGGATTAGATTACTGGAAATTTGTTGACTTTTTAGATGTCGTATCTTGGGACAATTACCCAAGGTGGCATCAAACTGACGATGATTCAGATTTAGCTTGCCAAGTTAGTTTGGTACACGACCTAAATAGATCTTTAAAAGGTGGAAAGCCATTCATGCTCATGGAAAGTACTCCAAGCATGACAAATTGGATGGCTGTTAGCAAATTGAAAAGACCAGGAATGCATTTACTTTCTTCTATTCAAGCGGTCGCACACGGTTCAGATACAGTTCAATATTTTCAATGGAGAAAGAGTAGAGGTTGTAGTGAGAAACTTCATGGGGCTGTTGTTGATCATTGTGGGCACGAAAATAATCGAGTCTTTAGAGATGTGCAAGAAGTTGGAGAAACTCTTAAGAAATTAGATGAAGTAATTGGAACAACTGTGAAACCAGAAGTTGCTATTGTTTTTGATTGGGAAAACCGTTGGGCTATGAAAGATGCAAAAGGACCAAGAAATATTGGAATTCATTATGAAGAAACAGTTGTAAGTAATTACAAACCTTTCTGGAAAAATGGTATCCCTGTTGATGTAATTAATATGGATTGTGATTTTTCAAAATATAAATTGCTTATCGCTCCAATGTTATATATGGTTAAACCAGGAGTCGCTGAAAGAATCGAAGAATTTGTAAAAAATGGAGGCACCTTCATTACAACTTATTGGTCTGGGATTGTAAATGAGACTGACTTATGTTTCTTAGGGGGATTCCCTGGACCTTTGAGAAAAATTCTCGGAATATGGGCTGAGGAAATTGACGCACTTTACGATGGAGAAGAAAGACTCGTTTCTTTTAATGAAGGTAATGAACTTGGGTTAAAAGGAGATTATAAAGCGAATGAATTATGCGACTTAATTCATTTAGAAGGAG
>JBAYZI010000183.1:0-4468 GCA_041672585.1 Cloacimonadales bacterium (SeqCode)
TATATCAATATCCATAAAGTTATTTATCCAATAATCCATAAATATTTCCCACCCCTGTATATGAAATAAGCGTCCTGTTCCTTTCAAGTGAGATATATGATCGCCAGTTCTGCGAAATATCATTGGGTCGTCATTTGACATCTTAAAATCATTATAATCATAATGTTTTCTATTTAAGGATGGACAAAAACGATCATCATTATTATAAATTAATGCAGAATTTCCTATATAACTAAATTCTATTATTGTTTTATTTTTAAATTTAAGAATAAAAATATACTTAGAATTATTAGTTACTGTTGAAACTTTTGATTTAACATATTTTGAATTTAGACTATTCATCAATAAAAGGAGATCATTATAGTTTTTCCTACTTGCTAATACTTTAAAATCTACTACATAATCAACGTATTTTAGCCAATATTCTCTTCTGTCATCATCTGTACTACCTGACAGGTTATTAAAAAATACTGTTAGGAACTTATTAGTTAACCACTTCTTTATTATCCTCTGAGCTTTTACTAATAACTGAATTTCAGCATGGTCTCCCTCTATAATCTCTGTCCAATAGACATTTGTGTTTGGATCACCAATCATATCATAAGAAAAGTTAATTATATCTTCTCTATACTCTAAATGGTTAATAGCTTCAACATACTCAACAATAATAGGAATGATTTTCTTTGCTACTGTTTTATTCTTAATTTCTAGTAATAGTGATTCAATCTCTTTATAATAAAAAATTAATGAACCCTTTCTCTTTATATAAAGTGTAAAACTAATCAATAACTCGTTATAAAACCTTGTATTCTTGAAATATAAACCAATATTTAAGAAGTGTGCAATATTATTGGAAGATACATCACTAACTGATAAACTAATTTTATTATAGAATATATCATTGCCTAGCCTCTCCATACAATCCTCTAAGAAGAGATACTTAAGAATCATGAATCTTTTTAAATACTGATTTTCCAAGGTTCCATTTACTTTGCTATGTAACTTATCAACAATTAACACTACTCTTCTTTTTCCCCAATTTTCTAAAATTACTCTTATTATTAAAGTTATAAAGCTATTTTTAAACCTTTTTCCAGTGAAGATTAGATCTATAGCAGATTCAAAATACTCAGAGTCAATAACACTCTTATCTTCTTCTTCAAAATCAATATCTAAAGCAACAATTAGCCTTTTGATGTTTCTTATCCTCTGAAAAAACCTTTCTGTCTTTAAGGATGGTGCATGATGATGCTCTTTCAGCATCTTATAAACTTCCAGGAGAATCTTAGGAGAATTATTATAAAGGTCTGATAAATCCCCATTACCTAGAAAAGCTAAGCTTTTTGCGGAGCTCTCAATCTGAATCTTTACTTTCTGAGTAATTATTGTTGAATTCCTCAGCCTTTTAATATTTTCCAATAAAGCTTCATAATCCTTGGTTGGCTGCATCTATTTTTTGCCTATTTGTAAATCATTTTCTATCAGTGTCCAATCTTTAAAACTAAACTTAAATTCTACTCGTCTATTTTGCATTCTATGTTCTTCAGTATCATTAGTAACTAGCGGATTAATATAGCTTCTACCAATTGCTGATAGCTTTGCTTGAAAAATCTCACTATATTCAAAATCTGCGAAACCCTTAGAATAAATATAATCAGCTACAGAAAAGGCTCTCATCAAACTAAGGTTTAAGTTATAATTGTAAGAGCCAATATCATCTGTATGACCTTCGATAATAATATTACCTATTTGCTCTTCTATTTCAGATTTACTTAATAAGATTGATGAATATTTGGGGATGAATATTTGCAAGAATTCTTTTCCTTCCGGCGTTACATCGTGTTTTCCATATTCAAACAGAAGTGATTCTTTAATCCTAACAACTCCTGTTTTTGCATCAACTTCTAAATCAAACTCATTTAGTTCACCACTTAACTCTGCAATAATGGATCTTTTAGCTTTCTCTTGCTCACTAACCATACTTAAAGTATATTCATTATTTTCTTTTTGTTCTGTCATTTCGAGTAAAACACTACTTAATAATAGAATAAAAATTAAGAGTAAGCCGGACATCAAATCACTGATAGATAGAGAGAAGCCCTCACCAATATCAGAATTAAAGACCTTAAACATTTCTAATTCCGCTCAGAGTTTTCAGAAGAGGTGTATCTGGTAATTCTTCTAAGGCACTACTTAATTCTTCAACTGTCGCACTTAAACCCATCACAGCAGTTTCGAAATTATTAATAAATGACTGTAATCCTTTGTTAAGATTCTCCTCTGTTACTTTTCGATAATCAATAAGTCCGTCATTCAAGCTCTTGAAGATATTATTAACCTGAGAGTGTAATTCATTGTAATTTTCTAACTGACTACTAATATTTGCTTTTTCTTCATAGACAACATCTTTAAACATGCCAAGTATCTCGTCTCCACTTTGTATATATTGATGGAATTTAGCTTCTGCCTTTTCTATCACAGTTGTTATATGAGCTACTACATTTAAGTTAACTTCATTGACATTTGAGAATTCTTTAGATACATCTTTGAAATTTGTAGTTATAGTGATAAAGTCTGATATTTGAGATTTGAATTGTGATAATAGAGTTGTGTTTTCACTTATTAAGTTTTTGAACCCAATAACTGATTCTTTATTTAAGTCTGTGTTCTCTCTTGTATCTGCAACAACTTTATCGATTCCTTTAATCAATTCTAAATTCTTTTGCATTATCAGATTATTCTCAGCTTTGTAGGAAGTTATTATCTCGTTAAATTGGTTTTTGTAATTCTCAAGTGCTTCACTGAAAACATCTGTTGTTTGTTTAATCTGTTCTTCATTTATCTCTGCATAGGTTGCTATAATTTTCCCCATAGAATCAGACTGACTCTCTTCTCTCTCTTTTTGTTGCTCAATATTGCAATCAATATACTTTTGTTGTTTTTCATATCTTTCAGCTTCTGATTCCTGAATATTATTAAGCATTGATTCTATGCCAGAAGTGTATCTACTCATAGATATTTCCAGAACATCACTGAATTTAGTGATATTATCATTTAATTCAGTCAGTAATGTGTTTTGAATTGTATTAATGACACTTTCAATATTTTGGGGAGTTTTCTCCATTATTTTAGCTGAAGCAGAAAGCAATTCAGAAACTTCGTTTATTTGCTTAAGAGCTCCTTCTTGAAGTGTTTCTTTAAAGTCTGTAGATATTGATGTTAGCTGTTCAGTTAATTCCTTTATTACAATACTTACGGTATCACCTATCTCTTTGCCGGTATTA
Organism: Cloacimonadales bacterium (SeqCode); assembly: GCA_041672585.1. GTDB lineage: Bacteria > Cloacimonadota > Cloacimonadia > Cloacimonadales > JAFGVF01 > JAEKNW01. The sequence goes on from JBAYZI010000183.1 coordinate 3,285, forward strand.
TTTGAAAAGTTTCCTAAAGATGAGTTCATTGTACTTATACTCATAATTATTTCATTAATTCTTTCTTTGCTTGTTTCTGAGTAGTCATTAAAATAACCTATTAACTGTGTATAGAAGTCATCAATAAACCCTTGAAATGAAGCTCTTTGGTTATCTAAATCATCACTAATTTTTGAAATAATATTTATGAATTTAATTTCTTTATTGTCCTTGGTTCTGGTTACAAATAAACTATCTAATTTATTATTGATTGCTGTTATGATAAATTCATGATCTTTTTCTTTAGCTTTTGTCGCAATATCTTGTGTTTCAGAGTTTGTTAGTAAATATTTATTATCTAAATCAACTGCTTTATTATTTATTCTCTTCACTAGCCTATTGATAGCACCTTTTTCTAATAAATGAAACAATAAAGATGCAGAAATTCCAACCAATGATGATGAAAAAGCTGTTGATGTCCCCGCCAACAAATCTTTGATACTGCTTTGAATTGTTTCAGAAGAACCTGTATCAAAACCTGTTATTCCTTTCTGTAATCCATAAAAAGTTCCGAGAATACCTAAACCGACAAATGCTGCAGGAACCCAATACCAGAATCGGATATTCATTAATAGTGTTAATAGATCAGGATTTATATATTTCTCAGCTTGTATTTTGGTCTTTTGTTGTTCATTGTAAGTAACAAATGAATCTTTATAATTCCGCATTCTTTCACTTACGATTTCAGGTAATACTTTTATATTGTCAGTATCATTAAGTCCGGCTATTTGAGATTTTACTTTCCAGTACCTTATACATAAATAGACTACCAAAACAATAAAGATGCAAGTAATTGCTATAGAAAATTCATTACAAAACATTACTTGATAAATAAAACTCATATTTTCCTCCTTGTTTTTTTATTTATCTTTCCCCAAGTTAGTAACTAACTCTCATATAATGTTCTTATATTTAACTGTCAACACTTTTTTTAAGTTTAATAAGTTATAGGTAAAAGGTATTGCTAAGGTTGTCCAAACAAAAGAGGATTTTAGTGGTGAATAGAGGGTTATTGAGCATCCCCCGGAAACTTAAGACCACGCCCGTCAAAACATCTCCCATGAATTAGACGCAAAATGTTGCGTCTCTACAGCAAATGGGATAAGGGAAGTTAAGAGGTCGTAAGCCGGTTTAAGGTTGTGTAA
>JBAYZI010000184.1:0-4431 GCA_041672585.1 Cloacimonadales bacterium (SeqCode)
ACCAACCAAAAATTCATCCATCGTTTCAACTACATGGAACAGAAAGCAAAAGAGCAGGGAAAAACATTGAAAAACATGACACTCGAAGAGATGGAAGCAATTTGGCAAGAAGCCAAGCAACAAGAAAAATAAAAGAAGAGGGATGCCGCAAATATGACGCATCCCTCTTCTTGATTTTATCAATCGATCATCCTCTCACGATTTGCTCCTTATCGCGGTCCCAATACATGGTTCGCCCTTCGAGGTAGGCACGCGTACCCATGTGTGCCGTCATGGCCTCCTGAAACCCTTCTTCTATTCCGCACGAAGGTTTTCTTCCGGCACGAATGCAATCCAACCACTCTTTCATATGCAAGAAAGTGGTGTTGAACCGTTTTCCGTTCACGTACGAATACAGCAGACCCCGTTGTGCAAAATAAAGTTGCGTAGCAGAGGTTATCGCATCCACGTCTTTTTGACCCGGCATATACGTGTAAAAAGGCTGACCGGGTTTGATCACTCCTTTTTCGATCTGATCTTTATACTTTTCCGAACGGGGATCAACGGTAACGGAAAGGGTACTCCCGAGCTCCATTGTGGCGTCGTGCCCCATTATTTTGCGCGAACGACTGAATTCGCTGGCCAACGTGGCAGAATAAAGCATGGAAAGATTCCGATCTTTATATTCGTAAACCGTATGCAATACGTCGGGAACCGTCCGTCCGTCCTTGAAAAAGTAAATCCCTCCGGAGGAACTTGCCGAATCGGGGATGCCCAGCTGAAGGATCTGATTGACAGCATCGTATTCGTGAGTCAACAAATCGCCACTCAAGCCCGTACTGTAATCCCACCAACAGCGCCAGCGAAAAAAGCGTTCCAGGCTGAATTTGTCTCTGGATTCGGGACCAACATACTTTGCAAGTCCGGCTGAAGTCATGTAATCCAGGTACTCCTTGATACGTTCGGGATCCCCCTCAAACTGCTTCCAATCGATCGTTTTTGGATTGGCTTCCGGATCTATCGGATATACCCAGGCACCGTTGGGATCGTTTCGATTGGTACTGGTTTCCACCAACGTAATAGGCCCCAACAGTCCTCTTTCCGCTATTTCCCTTGCACGATTGTAGGTTTCGATCTGTCTGTTCTGATGTCCCAGTTGAAAAACGCGATTGCTCTCCCTTACCGCTTCTCTCACCATATAGGTTTCGGGCACCGTCCAGGTCATCGGTTTTTCGCAATAGACATGCTTCCCGGCCTTCAGGGCGTCTATCGTCATGGTGCCGTGCCAATGATCGGGAGTGGCAATAATCACCGCATCCACGTCATCGGCAGCAAGCAGTTCTTTGTAATGGCGGTATCGCTTCGGTTTTGGCCCATATTCCCCGTTCAATCCTTCACGATGAATATTGGAGCCTGCCGCTATTGCTTCTTCGGCATGCTTGTCGAAAATATCGCAAACGGCCGTTACCTCAACGTTTAAATCGTCCTGCTCCATGAAGTCCTTGTAACGGGTGTCTTTCGAATTGTTTTTCGATGCCGTTTTCAAGTCTTCTACTTGTTGGGGAGTGGCAAATCCCAGCGCTTGCATCAACTGAGTTCCCCTGATACCATAGCCGATAATCCCTATCCGTATCTTTTTCCCATCGATAACAGGCGGCGGAACCGGTTTTTCCTCAAAACGGAACATATCGGCCGCCAGACGTTTCGAACGTTCGTTTTTATCTTTTTTATATACACCGTAGGCCATTGCTCCCAAAACGGGAATGGTAGCCAACGTCTTCAATGCATCTCGTCTGCCTTTGGAAATGCTTCTTTTCTTTTTGTCTTCTGCCATAAATCTTTACTTTTTACTGCGCTTAAAAATGGCTCGGTCAAAACCGATTTCCTTAGCTGTGGGAAATACCATAAGCACGGCTATCGACACCATCATGATGATATTCTTGTTTACCCACAAATAGGATCCTTCAGGAGGAAATATGTATTCGGCATTGATGAGGGCAGGATGTGAAAGATAGTAAAGCGCCAGCAATAAAAGGGCACCGATATATCCTATCTTCTCGAAACAACCCAAAACCAACGACAATCCAATCAGGATTAATCCGTAGATATTCAAAGCATCCACAACAGGCATAAGAGCCTGATTTTGTGCAAGTGCTTTGAATAGTGAAGCAAACCACCCTTGAGAATCCATCAGATAGCCGTAAGATGTCCAGCCGGGAGTCATCACTTTTGCCACCCCTTCATAAAGAAAATACCACCCGATAATTACGCGCAAGGTCACCAACCAAAATAGTTGAGCCTTGCCGTAAGAATACTGATTCATTTTTTCTGTCATTCGTGATTTTTTAATTTTTCAACTCTTTTATTCGAATATTTCTGAATTTTACTTCCGATCCATGTCCCAGAAAACCGATATGCCCTTTTTTATTGAACAATCCCGGGTGATCTTTGTGATCCATCGTGCCGTTTTTGGCTGCTTCGCGGATATTCCCATCAAGTATGGTGGTGCCGTTGAGAATCACTTTGATGTGGTCGCCGTCGGCAATCACTTCCTGATAGTTCCATTCGCCTGTCGGTTTCAGGTATCCTCTCTTGGCCGGAATCACTCCGTAAACCGACCCGTGATACTGATAAGGCTGAAGGTCTTTATAGATGGGCGCTTCGTTGTCGAGTATCTGAAGTTCCATTCCCACGTAAGCAGCATCACCTTCCATCGGCGTACGGATACCCAACCCGTTGTTGGCTCCCGGAGTAAGCATGAATTCGAAACGAAGCACAAAATTATCAAATTCGTCTTTGGTATACAAGTTTCCTCCAAAACTTTTGCTCGGATGCATCACGATATTGCCGTCTTCCAACACATAATCTTTCGTATTTCCCGTCCATTCATGCATGTTGGTACCGTCAAAAAGAACCCGGAATCCTTCCTTTTCCTCCTCTTCCGACAAGCGAAACGGTTCGGGACGCTCAAATTCCTTGATGTAGATATCGCGGTAGGCCACTTTACTGCCATGAGCCTGCAACTCGATCTGTTCGATCGGGAAAATAGGCAGACTCCTATCCCAATAATTTTCCAATATAACATTGTCGGTAACCAATTCGCCGTTTAACCAAACCGATACCCGATCGCCAATCATGCGGATGCGAAACGTATTCCATTCGCCCACTTTCAAGTCGGCAACCTTCAACGGTTTGCTCGGGTTGACTTGGTTATTGTACAATCCACCGGAACCTACCTGTGCACCTACGTCTACCCTTGACGTATCCCAAATCTGTACCTGAGGTGTGCCCCGCAGGTAAATGCCGGCATCGGGTTCGGGTCCGGGAAAAAGTTTCCAATCGACCAGGAGCTCGAAATCGCCATATTGCTTAACGGTACAGAGGTTGTTGAAACCCTTGCCGTCGAAGACGATGGTTCCATCGACCACTTTCCAGTCGTTGAAGGCTTCGCGATCGGCTTTGACTTGAGCTTCCGCCAATTCTTTCTCGCTCATCTTGGCACGAGTGATGGGATTGCCCACCAGGCCTTTCCACCCTTCGAGATCCTTGCCATTGAAAAGCGATACGAAACCGCCTGTGGTAGGATTTTCCGACAAATATTTCCGAATGGATTGACGCTGATAATCGGCATCGGGATTATTCAGCGTTTTGCTCACTTTATTTAGTATGGCAGTTGTTTCGGAACCTGCAAACGACGGGTTATTGAGGGCAATGTTCATGGCTGCCTGTGCTGCCGATTCGCTCAACACGGGATCATCCATATAAGGAGCAACAAACAACATGGCCTGATACATGTCGGTAGTGCCGAGCAAGCGCAGGATGTCGTTTTTCTGTTTTACGGTCTGTGCCATCTCCATGGCATTGCGCAGAAAAAGATATTTTACCGCACCGGTCTTGTTGGACGATGCCACCTTTTCGATAATGGCATCCACGGCTTGCGTAATTTCTCCCTTATCTTTACTGCTTCGGGCAATATCTTGCAAAGCATATAAGGCATCAAACGATTTCCATTGTTTGATCGCATCGAAAGCTGCCTGTTTGTTTTTCCCCGTTTCGGTTTGATAAGCTTTCATAATCAAATCCAAAGCCTGTGGGGTGCCGCTGTTTGCCAACGCAACATAATATGCATATTTTTTATCGGAAGCATTCATTTTTTCCATCACTTGTTTCATTTGTTCTTCCGGAGAAAGCAACGACAAAGCAGCATTCACGGCTTGTTGAATGGATGCGAGATACCGGTCGTCGGTTTGTTCCAATAATTCGAATAGTTCGGGAAGGTTCTCTTCGGTTACCACATAACGAAGGGTTTTCGCCGCTTCGGTTTTTACGGGCTCGTCATCCGTAAACAGTTGGTTGTAGACCAACCGGTACCGATCGTGCAGCCGTCGGTTTGCTATCAGTTGCAGTACAACAATCTTTCCCTGTTTGCCGCAATCGTCAAAAACCGATGAC
>JBAYZI010000185.1:0-4385 GCA_041672585.1 Cloacimonadales bacterium (SeqCode)
TAGTAAAAGTGAGGCTATTGCAAAGAGTAAATCCACTATTGTTAATGAGTTGAAAAAGAAACTACAAACACGGATTGAGAAGTACTTTGATAGTTTGGCGAAGTAATTAGTAATTAGCAATTAGCAATTAGCAATTGACCCCTTAACACAGAGTTACACAGAGGGTAAGAGAAGTTTCACAGAGTTTTAAGAGGAATAAAAATTAGTCCTCTGATTAAACTGGGGCTAAACCTCTTAAATCCCCTTGGGGATAAATAGTTTAGCCTGTGTGTTGAATTCTTGTATTTCAAGAATTAACCACAGGTACGGATGTAAAAAAACAGACATATCCCTGAAGGGGATTAATAGAAAAACAGTCAAACTATTCAGGACTGGACATAGCAATTAGCAATTAGCAATGAAGAAAAAGAAGATAGAAAAGACTTTCACACGAATTTACACGAATTAAAACGAATTTCACGAATTAGCAGACTTCTCAAAGTCCCCTTTAGGGGATTTAGGGGCTTCTTAATTCCCCTCTTCCTTAGCGTAGCTAAGTCTCTGGAGAGGGGTGCCGAATTTCGGCGGGATGTGGTCCTTTCTTAATTTACCTCTCCAGAGATTCGCTTTGCGAATGAAAAGGTGAATTACGAGGGCGTATGCAATACGCACCCTACATTATCGGTGTTTCTCGGTGCTATCGGTGGTTAATTCTTCCTCTTTCTTCTTTCTTATTAGTGCAATTAGTAAAATTCGTGGATAAATCTAATTCTCAACAATAAAAAAAGAGGTTGTTTCCAACCTCAATCTCTATCTTTTAATAATAAACTTATTCTGCGTTAATTTTATGTTCTTTAGCAAGATAAGCAGAAATGCGAGCTTTTCTACGAGAAGCTGTTCTTTTATGAATTACATTGTTTTTAGCAGCTTTATCTAATTTAGAAAATATTGTACTAATAAGTTCTTGTTTCTCTTCTAATGTGATGTTTGAATGCATCTTTTTATCTAGAGTAGATAAGGTTTTCTTCACATAATGGTTTCTTGCAGCTCGTTTGGTTTCCTGTCTTAATCTCTTTTCGGGAGACTTACTATTTGGCATTGATCCTCCAATAATCTATCTTTTTTATTTAGTTTATGATTTCTATAAGTGAAAAAAATGAATTACCCTATTTCTGTCAATAGTTATTTTTTATTTTTTATATATCTATGTAAAATAATCACTTAGAATTGTTTGTTGTTCAATCTTTAGAAATTGTTTTCCTCAAAATATAATTAAGCATATCTATTTGATTAACAATAGAGTAATTCTTGTTATTGTTCATAATCGGCGACATGTTGAGTTGCCAGTCAACGAAAATAGTACTAATATACTTTTTAATAGCATCAATATCTCCATAGCTACAGCTCACTCCGGCTTTACACTCTTCTATGACCTCTTTAGCATCACCAACATCAGGACCTACACAGAGAATCGGGACATTAGCACCTAAGTACTCAAACAGCTTAGTCGTGAGCATTCCGGCATTTTGGGGATAATCATTAATTAACAAAACCAACAGGTCTGCATTGATCATCTCGGTAATTGCTTCTGCATGAGGTAAGTAGTTTTTAGTTATTACACTAAAATCACTGTTAAAAGGATTGTACTGGAAAGTTCCTATAAAAGTGAATTCCAGAGCCTGAGTAAGATTAGGGAGCTCATTAATGGCAGCCATTACAGATTCAATATCTTGGGCTTCTGTGATCTTGCCAATATACTTAATTCTAAATTTATCACCTCTAATATAAGGAGTAGTAACAAAATCTTCCGGGTCAAAGGAGTTAGTGAAAGTAACTTTCTCGCCTTGAGGAAGAGTCTTATTAATTGATTCAGAGACGATTAGATTTAGATCAGCAGCACCAATTACAATTCTTTCCCAGCGTTTATTAATTAGGTAGGCAAGCTTGTTCTGTCCGGCTAATTTTAAATAGAAAATATCAGCCCAAGGATCCCGAAAATCAGTTACCCACTTGAGGTTAAACTTGCGTTTTAATTTTAGTCCGACAAACTGGGTAGAGTGAGGGGGAGATGAAGTAACAACGAGGTCAAACTTCTCTTTTTGTAATAAGTTTACTGCTTCTTTATAGGCAAAGCGGTTCCAGATAACTCTGGCATCAGGCAAGATTATATTAATTCTTAGCCAATAGAGAATCTTCTTGATAAAAGAATCATTAGTATCTGAATTTAAAGTACCATAGGGTAAGCCATTCTGATCTTTAGCTACTTTCTTATAGAAGTTACCAAACACCGGGGTTTTGGTTCTGACTACTTTTATGCTTTCCGGGATTTGTGCTACAAGAGATTCATCAATAATTGGGTAATCTCCATTGTTGGTTGTGAGAACAGTGATATCCCAACTTTTATCCGGCAAATATTTAAGTATTCTGAGCCAGCGTTGGACTCCTGCTCCGCCACAAGGAGGAAAATAGTAGGTGATTAGCAGTAGTTTCTTCATAAGGCTGTAATCACTTGTAAGAAGGGTTCCCAAGAGTACTTTTCTTGTTCTTTAAGAATATTATGATAGAACTGCTCTAATCTATTCTCTTGATAGAAATTAATGATTGCTAAAGCGATGGCTTGCACATCATTGGCAGGTATTAGATAACCTGTCTCTCCATCTTTGATTACTTCAGGAATACCTCCGACAGCAGTCGCAATTACCGGCACCCCAAAGGCATAACTTAATTGAATAATTCCGCTTTGAGTAGCTTGCTTGTAAGGAAGCACACAGATATCAGAAGCAGTAAAGAATTTCTCCACATCTTCATTAGAAATATAGCGATTATGCAGGGTTACGTTCTTCTCAAGACCATGCTTCTTAATCAAATCACTGTATTGAGATTCATTTCCATACACTTCACCGGCAATTTCTAATTTAAGCTCCGGCAAAGATTTAAGCACAGTTGGCATAGCTTCTAATAATAAGTCTAAACCCTTGTAAGGCTTGACATAACCAAAGAATAAGATTCTCTTTGTCCAGGCAAAGCTTTTGGTTTTGTTAGAAGCATAAAAGTCATAAGTCGGATGATTAAGTTTATGAACCTTACTTTTATCCAACTTGGGGAATAGCTTAAAGAGAGAATTATTAACGCTATCAGACATTGTTATGAAATAATCTGAGTTGCGTAAAGCATACTTAGTGAGCAAATCACCTCCTAACCACTTCTCATGAAAGTCAATATTATCCATGATATAAAGAATCTTCATGTTGCCCTTTTGTTTTAGCTTTTTAATAATATAGCCAAAAGCAGGAGCAAAGAAGGGTATCCAATATTTAAGAATTAGAATATCAGGTTCAAAAGCTTCAATCTTCTTGATTGTTTTCTTGAATGTAAAAGGATTATAGGGAATAAGCGTAGAATCGATAGGTAAATCAATGAATAGCTTGCTCTTCTCCAGTTGTTCTTTACCGGGAAACAGTAATTTAGGGTACTGCTTTTTAAAAGAGAAGATTTTGACTTCCTGTTCTTTAGCTTGTAACTTTGCAGAAAGTATCGCAATGAATTGAGCAATACCACCACGCAAAGGATATCCCGGACCTAAAAACGCTATCTTCACTCAGCCACACCTATTAATTTAACTATTTCGTTATATACTGCTTCAACAGGGATAGTCTCCATGCAAGGCACATCACAAGTGTCTTTGTAGCAGCATTTGCAGGGTTTATCAGGTTCTAAAATAGTGCCGAGTCCGTAAAGTTCAAATTCATGTTTATTAAATATATTATTCAGTAAAACTAACTTCTTTTCCAGGGCAATCGCTACATGCATAGCCATGGTTACAGAGGTAACAACTAATTCACAGCTATTTACAATAGTGATCATCTCTTCCATCGGCTTAACTCCAAAATAGAGAGCTTTTCCGCGTGTAGCTATTCTCATATTTAATTTATTCTCATCATGTCCACCTAATAATATAGGTGTATAGCCGTTGGCATTTAATAACTTACTTAAGGCTATCCAATTATCTTCTCCCCACAGTCGCGTAAGCCATCTCTTACCACAACCGGGGTTTAAACCGATTATTCTCATGGTTGGGTCTATGCCATAGCGGTAATATTTACGCGGAGGATTAATGATATATTTGTCATTATCATAAGTAAATCCACATAACTCAACAATCTCTTGAGGATAGCTTTTAGTGTTTGCCTTGCATAAATCGTCCCATAAACCGGTATGCCATTTAGGAACTGCTTCGTGGTCTGCAGGCTGGCAATTTCCCCATTCATCCATAATATAGCCCTTTTTAGTGCTAGCTTGAAGGCGTGAAGCAAGAGCTATTGCCTCATTATCTTTATCTAAACTATAGATAATATCAAACTTCCTGGCTAATAACCACAGAATATTATCTGTATTCCATTGCAGAA
>JBAYZI010000186.1:0-4385 GCA_041672585.1 Cloacimonadales bacterium (SeqCode)
CATACTATCTCCTTTTTAAAGAATAGCCGACTTTTATTGCCGGCTATTCAAAATTTATTAACTATGAATCCTTAGTGGATTTTTCCTCACTACCACTTGGTTTATCTTTATAGATTCTTTTAACATGTCTTTTTCTGCCATAACTGCCATAACCATCAGAGCCGCCTGATTTATAGCTTTTATTATAATAAGAGCCATAAAGCTGATTTTTTGAAGCTCCCACCATTCCTAAAACCTTGAAAAGAAGCTTTGAACCTAAGACTAACAGCGGAATACCAAGTGCTAAGACAACTAAAGCTATTAAGAAGGGCTTAGAGAAGTTCTTTATATACTGAGCAGAGTTAATACCTTTGTTGTATTGTTCAGAAAAAGCTAATAAATATAAATCATAATCCTGATTATGCAATGACTGTTTCATACTGTTTATGCGATTAATTTGTTTATCTGCATCTTGAATATCATCAGTGTAGCCTTTGATATTAGGATTATCTCTTCTAAGTTGCTCTAAATTCTTTCTTTTTGCTTGCAAGGTAACTAAGCTATCATTATAGGACTCTAAAGAGCCGGCGTTTAAAGATGTAGAATAATCACTACTGTATTTAACTATACTGGCAAGCGATTTAACTTTATTGTTAAAATCCTTTGTTTCAGGAACAGGAACCCTAACTATATACTCATGTTTAGAAAGGATTGAACCTTTGTATCTTTCTACATACTCAGTTATAAAACGTAAAGAATCTGCGATATTATCGATACTCTTAGCTTCCATAACCATTTGAAATTGAGCGTTATAATTGGATCTTTTAGCTTCATCCCATCTATACAACAATTCATCTTGCAAATTTGCAGTACTATTTGCCCCTACTGACTGTGATTCAGCAAAAGGCATTCCTGTTTGATAAATTGCATGCGCAACGGCTAATAACACTATAAATAAAACTATAACTTTGGTGTTCCTATTACTTTTTCTTCTCACTATGACTCCTTCTCTCAAGATATATTATATAAACTTTATTATTTAATACGAATAAAACTTGTCAATCACATTTTTAGTTTAATGACAAATAGTTTTCCAAACTCAATCTTCGCAACTATTAAAACTGTTATTTTGTTTTAGAATCTCTTGCGCATGCTTGAGAGATGTTTCACTAACAGTGCCGGCAAGCATTCGTGAAATCTCTATTTCTCTATCCGATTTGTCAAGTAATTTTATTCGGATTTCAGTTTTGCCTTTTTCAACATCTTTCAAGATTTTAAAGTGATGAATTCCCTTAGCCGCAACTTGGGGTAAATGGGTAATGCAAATTACTTGATGTTTATCACCTATTTGGGCAATATAATCAGCAATGTAGAGAGCTGTGTTTCCACCAATTCCAACATCTATTTCATCAAAAATCATGGTTCTGGCATCTAGTTTATCAGCTAAAATCTTCTTTAGGGCTAACAGCATCCGTGATAATTCACCACCGGAAGCAGATTCTTTTAAAGGCTGTAAATCTACACCGAGATTAGCAGAAAAGAGAAGTTCTACTTGGTCATAACCTATTTCAGTAAGAAGGGCTAATTTGTTATTACCTACTTCATTAAATTGGAATTGCACTTTTGCTTTCGGAAGTGATAAGTGTTCAACATTTTCCTCAATCTCTTGTTTAAGCTTTTTAGCATATTTTACTCTTTGCTGAGATAGCTTATCTGCTAAGTGGAGAAGTTTTAGTTCCAGTGCAACAATCGCTTTTTGCTGTTTTTCAATAGAGGTTGTCATAGCAGAACGATTGAGTAAAAACTCATTAATCTCTTCAAAATAGGCTAGTAACAGTTCAATACTGTTGAGTCTGTATTTACTTTTCAGATCTTCAATTAGCTTGATCCTATCTTCCACCAGTTGCAGGCGTTCTTTATCTACAGAGACGACATCCTCGACTTCTCTTAGGGAACTAATGCCATCTTCTATAAGTGCCTTAGCATCATAAAGGTACTCGACTGCAGAGGCTATTTGGGGAAGACTATTGCGGTATTGCTGCATCTTATTGAGAGCTTGGTTATACTTATCAATAAATGAGTTTTCTTCTTCATAAAACTCTTGGATTATCTCTCTACTTATAGTTACAATCTCTTCTGCATTAATTAAAACATTATACTCTCTATCAAGCTCTTCTTGTTCTCCGGTTTTGAGATTTATAGCTTCCAACTCTGCTACTTGATACTCATACAATTGGGTCTTTTCTGCCAACTCTTTATCTTTCTTAATCAACTCTTTGAGTTTCTGTTTCTCTTTATTCCACAGGTGAAAATCTTCCCCCACCTCTTGTCTAAGTGATTCTAAGTTTCCATAGGCATCTAAGATATGCAACTGATAATCAGGACTGTTAAGATTAAGTTGTTCATTTTGGGAATGAAAATCTAAAAGAGCTTCCCTAAACTCCTTGACAATACTGTTGGTAACTCTGCGTCCATTGATAAAACTGGTACTTTTGCCGTTTTGAGTAATTTCTTTGGTAATGAAGAGTTCATCATCTTCAGTTTCGATACTGTATTTATTGATTAATTCTAAAAGCAGAAGATTGTTCTTATCAATTTTGAAATCTACTTCTAAATAGATATTCTTATCTTTTTCATAGAAATAATTACCTCTGACCATACCGCCCAAAACTAAGTTTAAGCCACCTACTAAGACTGATTTACCTGCTCCTGTTTCACCGGTAATAACATTCATTCCGGAAAAGAAGTCTAATTCTAACTCTTTGATTAAGATGAAATTTCTAAATTTAATTTTATTGATCACATTCGCCCCATGTGCATTTTATTACGCATTATTTGATAAAATGTTTTGTTGGATAACTTGATGAAATCTACCTTTTGGCTAGCGCCAGTGATTTTAATAATATCGCCTTTGAGTAAGTTGGCAACATTAACACCATCAACTTGTAAAAGTGGTTCATCGTGGCAATTTAATAGTTCGAAAGATAATGTATCGTGTGATGAAAAGACAATAGGTCTGATCGAGAGAATATGAGGATTGAGTGGAGTGAAGACTATAGCATCCATGAGCGGGTCTAAGATAGGTCCGCCACCTGATAATGAATAGGCAGTTGAGCCTGTCGGAGTTGAAGCTACTAAGCCATCACACCGAGCTGTGTAAATCAGGAGTTTATTGGTTGTGATCTTAACTTCTATCATTTTAGGAGTACTGGCTCTGAATAAAACAGCATCATTAAGTGCTAAATCACGGTAGATTAACTCCTTATTTCTGAATATTTTAATATCTAAGAGAAGTCGTGATTGAATGGTATATTTATTAGAGATGAGCAGTTGAATAGACTTCTCTAACAGCTCAGGCTTTGTTTCTGAGAGGAAACCCAGCCTCCCAATATTAATCCCCAGAAGAGGAGCTTTGGTTAGAAGCGCATACTTCTTGGCTCTCAGCATAGTTCCGTCTCCACCAAATACTAAGATGGAATTAAGATTAATCTTATGCTTGCAGTCGTATTTCTTAACAAAGCTAGGAAGATGTTCTAATTGGTCATCAAAACCATAGAATTCTATATTAAAGTTATCGTTGAGATTATGGATTATCTCACTCTGTTTCTTTTTATTATAATATTCTGTATGGACAAATATTCCGAATTTATTCATAATTCACCGAATCAATTACTCTTAAATAAGACTCATAGACATTAATAGGGATTTTACCACTCTCCACAGCTTCTAACACTCCGCAATTATCTTCATGAATATGAGAACAGTCGTTGAAGAAGCAAGGAAAGAGATGAAATCCGGGGAAACTGTTATAGACTAGACTGACATTATCTCTTTTCAAAGCAAGCGTTTTAATGCCCGGTGTATCAACTAAATAGCCACCAAAGTCCCATTTAATAAGTCTTGAATTAGTAGTAGTATGGCGACCTTTTTCATTGAAAGTACTAATATCCCCAATCTTTAAGTTTATGCCTGGCATCAAAGCATTGATTACTGAGCTTTTTCCCACTCCGGATTGACCGGAAAAGACAGATAAATGACCTTTAAGCAGTTCTTTAAGAGCAGGAAGTCCTTCACCGGTTGTAGCTGAAACAAAATAGGTCTTGTAGCCACATTCAACATAATATTCCAGCATCTCTTGATAATATTCTAGATCATCAACCAGGTCTATTTTATTCACACAAATCACGGGTTCAATATGGTCAATTCCGCACTGAATAATAAACCTGTCTATCATGCCTAATTTAAGCATGGGTTCTACACAAGAGACTGTAATTATTGCGTAATCCATATTACTGGCAATGAGAATCTCTTTCTGATAACTACCTTCACCATAACGCATTAGTCTATTCTTTCTTTCAGTTAATTCCTCTATCCGGAAAGGTGTTCCTTGAGAAATATCAACTTTT
>JBAYZI010000187.1:0-4306 GCA_041672585.1 Cloacimonadales bacterium (SeqCode)
TCAACCTGTTCTAATCCAATTCCCTTAACTTTCCCGGCTACTGGCATCACAGGTAATACTGCTGATTATGGTGATGATTATGATAATGCTTGGGTAAATCCTTCTTCTAACTATCTTAGTGGTGATGATGTGGTTTACAAATTCACCTTTACCGATCCAATGGTACTGAATGGTACGATTACAGCTGACGGGACATATATGGGTGTTTTCATACTTAAAAATGAGCCCAATTTCACTAGTCCTGCCCTTGTGACTCATTCTGTTGCAGCAAGCAACACTAATTCTGTACAATATAGCAATACACTCATACCGGCTGGTACTTATTACATGATTATTTCGACTTGGACAGCCCCACAAAGTGTAAATTACACTATCAACTTAGCAGCCTCCAGACCCCAAGGTTCAACCTGTGCTAATCCAATTCCCTTAACTTTCCCGGCTGTTAATGTTCTCGGCAGCACAGAAGATTCTGGTAATAATTACCACCCAAACGATGTTTCGCCCGCTTATGCTGATTTAGATAGTAATGACATAGTTTATCAATTCACTCTTGATAGTCCTATGCTCTTGAATGGTACAATTACCGGAACTAACAGTACCGGAATTAGTGCTTTATTTCTTCAAGATGAACCCAATGCATCTAATCCTCCTCCTACAATTCTAAGGGCATGTGCAGGACATAGTTATTCTCTAACCTATACTAACGAACTTTTCTCTGCCGGAACATATTATTTGATTATTTGCGCTAATACATGGGTTACACATTTAAATTACTCTATCAATTTAACAGCTACTCCAGTTCCAGGTGTTGCAAGTAATCCTGCTCCGGTTAACGAAGCTACAGGTGTTTTCATAAGTGACAATTTAACCTGGCAAGCAGCTAGCTTTGCGGATGGATATAATGTCTATCTATCGACTGATCAGACATTTGCCGATATTTCACCTGTAAATCAAACCGGAAGAAATTATATTTACAGTAATTTAAACTATGCAACTACTTATTATTGGAAAGTTATTCCTTATAATGCAGCAGGTCAGCCAACTGGAACTATACCGGTCTGGTCATTTACCACTTGTCCAAATCCTTTTGCTGATGCAGAAGTTGTCTTGGACGGCACAAGAGTCATTGATACATGTTTGCCTATGGAAGCAGATATAAATTATTCAATGTCTCAAAGCATTTATTATCCGGAAGATTTGAATTTCCAAGGTGCTATTACTTCAATTAGCTATCTTTATAACCTAAATTCCGCTTGGTCAGAAACTATAGAAGTTTTCATGAGACATACTTCTAAAGATGTTTTCACAAACATCGATGATTGGGATGTTAACAGCTTTACTCATGTTTATAGTGGTTCAATGGCAGTGAACACTACAGAATCAGTAGTTACCCTTAATCTCGATAATCCATTTTACTATCATGGTACAGACAATTTAATGATTATGTTCTTTGCTACTGAGCCGGGATCGATGTCCGGTAATGACGATTTCTACAGCTATCAGGTAGAAGGTAATAGATCTCTTATTAAATATAGCAATAGTGTAAACTATTACCCGGATTTCCCAACTTCCCTTCAATCGGGTGATTTCAGAAAATATCTCCCTGTTACAGGATTTAATTATCAAACCATGTCAGAAGAACCTAACTTTACAGCAAGTGCCGAAACTTTAACTTTCGCTGACCAAATGTTGTTTTCAAAGAGTAATCCTCAAAGTATTACTGTTTCCAACCTTGGTTTTAATAACCTTGGTATTAATAGCATATCTATTACCGGAGGAAGTTCTGATCTGTTTCAATTGATTGATGAAAATGACTATCCGGCAACACTTGAAGCTCTTGGAGAGATGTCCGTTTCTGTGGTTTATTCTCCCACTAGAAGAGGCGTGCATACATCTCAATTACAAATCATTGACAATCAAAGCAGAGTTGTGCATACTGTTGAGCTTGAAGGTAATGCAATAGATCCTCAAGGTGCTACTTGTTCAAACCCAATCCCCTTAACCTTTCCTACCGGTGAGATTTCCGGCACAACAAAAGGTTATGGTAATAATTACCGCCCAGAACATGTTTTACCTCATAACGGTGATTTAGAAAATAATGAAGAAGTAGTTTACCAATTCACTCTTGCTGAAGACGTGTTCCTAAATGGGACAATTACCGGAACTACCAGTACAGGTATTAGTGCTTTCTTTACTCAAGAAGTGCCTAGTTATGATAATCCTGCTCCAACATTCATAAGTGATTGTTCAGGATTCGAAAATACCTTATATTATACCAATGAAATACTTCCTGCCGGAACTTATTATTTATTTGTTTTCGGTAATAGATTTATTAACGATTTAGAGTATACTATCAATTTAACAACTGAGCCATTCCTAATATCAGCGCCAATTACTGAATTTCCATGGTCAGAAGATTTTACTAACTGGCCTCCTGCAGGATATTGGCACCAGTTTCGAGGCTTATTAGCAGAGAATACACCAATTTCAACAGGTACAAAATGGCATCATCAACCTTTTATCAATGATGGTACAGTTGCTAATAGTGCCTCTTTAGATATTAATGGTGGAGCAAGCCATTGGCTAGTATCACCTTCAATTGACATTGATGCTCACCCTGAACCGCTGCACTTAACATTTGATCTTGCTTTAACTACAAATAACGCTAAAGATCGTGCAGTTTTAAATCTTGGCGACAAAATTGCAATAGTAGTCTCTACAGATGACGGTGCTACTTGGTCAAACACTAATATTTTGAAAGAATGGGTTAATGGAACTGTTATCTCTCCTACCGGGGAAAGTTGTGCTTTATCATTAGCCGGTTATTCCGGTGTTGTTAAATTTGGCTTCTATGCTGAACGAGCTTCAAGTCCTAATCCAGGTGCTAATTTAGCTCTGTTTTTGGACAATATAGGAGTGAGCGAAACAGTATCATTAGTAACTCCTGCACCTAATGCAACTAATGTCTCTTTGGACCCAACTATAAGCTTTGTTGCTTCTGAAGAATATACCCACTATGAACTATATTTTGGCGATGAACCTAATCCGACTACTCAGATTGTTGAAAACACTCCTCTATCAAATCTTGTAGAACATACTTTGGAACCACCTCTGGAGTTGTTCACAGATTATTATTGGAAAGTGGTTCTCTATAATGCTGATGGTAATACCTTAACCCTTGATTTTACTTTCCAAACAAGCCCTTACTCTAACGGTTCAGGTACAGAAACTGATCCTTATCAAATAGCTGATCTTAATGATTTGGTTACTATCAGTGAACACAAGGCTCTATGGAGTAAGCATTTTATCCAAACTGCTAATATAGATGCAGCACTAACTTCAGACCTGAATGATGGGGCGGGGTTTAGTCCGATAGGAAATAATAATGTTAAATTTACCGGTGTTTACAATGGTGCTGATTACACAATCTCCAATTTATATATTAACAGGCCAAGCCAGTTTTATGTAGGCTTATTTGGTTTTGCTAATCACTCTAACATCTTAAATGTAGGTTTAGTAG
The DNA here is from genome assembly GCA_041672585.1 of Cloacimonadales bacterium (SeqCode). Taxonomy (GTDB): domain Bacteria; phylum Cloacimonadota; class Cloacimonadia; order Cloacimonadales; family JAFGVF01; genus JAEKNW01. The sequence goes on from JBAYZI010000187.1 coordinate 3,521, forward strand.
ATGTCAAAGTCATCGGGTATATTGCTATAGGTGGCTTAGTAGGTCAGGTTTATTATTCTACAATCAGCAACAGCTATGTTACCGGTTTTGTGGATGGTGGATCTGCTTCTAATTCAGGAGGCTTGGTAGGCACAGTCTTTAGCTCAACAGTCAGCAATAGCTACACAACTTGTGTTGTTATTGGAAATTACCAAGTTGGAGGCATAGCAGGTTTTCTGGATCGTTCAACTATAAACAATTGTTATGCAACGGGTGATATCAGCGGAGCAGGATATCATGATGATGCGATGGGAGGCTTAGTAGGTACTCTTTCGCAGTCTACGCTTAACAACAGCTACGCTACAGGTTCTGTTATAGGAAAATGCAATATAGGAGGCTTAGTAGGAAGCTCCACAGACGCTTCTACTATGAATAATAGCTATGCTACCGGTGATGTCAGTGGAAATACAGAAGTAGGTGGCTTAGTAGGTTTTTACGAGAGAGGTTCTATTATAACAAATAGTTATGCAACAGGTTTTGTGAGTATTCGTACAGCCCGAACAGGCGAATCTATAGGAGGTCTGGTAGGTGCAGTCGATGATAGTGATGATTTCTTTGTTCCATGTAAAGCAGTAAATTCTTTCTGGAATATCGAAACCACCGGACAAACAACAAGTGTCAGTGGTGAAGGTAAAACAACCGCAGAGATGCAAGATCCTAATACATATTTTACTCCGGAATGGGATATTACCGAACAAGAAGACATTCTTGGAGAATATATCTGGAAGATAAATGCTGCGAAAAACA
>JBAYZI010000188.1:0-4301 GCA_041672585.1 Cloacimonadales bacterium (SeqCode)
AATATTCAGAAGACTTGTCAAGAAAACCTAAAAATGCGCAATATTATAGAGTTCTTTAAGCATAAGCTACTGGGAAAGGTGGCTTGATGTTGAACAGTCTCTGTCCAATTAATTGTGAGGTAAACGATTTTTATATTGACACTATTCTTAACTGTGTTATCTTATATTAAAGAGGGTCAATATGCATTTAAGAATAATATGTCCTGGTAAAGCTAAACAGAAATTTATTGGAGATGGAATAGCAGAATACATCAAGCGGTTATCTCCATTCTGCAAAATAGAATTAATTGAAACTGCTGATGTTAAACTTTCTAATTCGAATAATATTGAGATTGTAAAACAAAAAGAAGCAGAGATAATTGCAAAATATCTCAAACCTGATAACTACTTAGTTGTTTTGGATGAAAACGGAAAGCAATTCAGTTCAAAAGAATTTGCGGGATTTATTGACACTTATAGAGGAATCAGAAATGTTGACTTTTTAATAGGTGGAGTGTATGGATTAGCTGATAACTTACTGGCAAAAGCAGATCAGTTGTTGAGCTTTTCTAAAATGACCTTTACTCATCGGATGATACGACTTCTTTTAGTAGAACAAGTATATCGCAGTTTTTGTATTTTAAATGGTAAGAAATATCATTATTAGTGAGGTAAATTATGGGTATTTTGAAATCTGTCGCTTATTTTTTTAGTACAGTCGCTAATTTCTTATGGGATCAGGCGTTACGATTATTTGAGTTTCTGACCAAAGGCAGTGACATGCCGTTAGCTTTAAGTTTCTTGTGGAAAGGGATGCTCGGTGTGTTTGCCTTTATGTTTCTTTTCTATGGAATCATAACCGGCTTAGATAGAATATTTGTTAAGAACAAAAAGGAAAACTAAAAATAGATGAATAACCAAGAGATATTCTTTAATTTCTTAGAGGAGAATTTTCCTGACAGAGCAGGAGAGTTGCAAGAGCGCTTTACTCAATATTATGATATATTGGTGGAAGCAAACTCCAAAATTAATCTTTTTTCCCGAAAAATGCCGTTAGAAGATATTTGGACAACCCATTTCTATGATTCACTTATTCCTTATAAACTATTCACAGGTAAGAGAGATAGAATTTTAGATTTTGGTACTGGAGGCGGGTTGCCGGGGATTCCTCTCGCTATCTTATTCCCGGAGAGTACAGTGAATCTCTTAGACGGAACAAAAAAGAAGATAATGGCGATTGATGAGATGCTTGATATTCTGCAATTAGAAAATGTCAATGCTATCTGGAGCAGAGTCGAAGAGTATTTTACAATTAATAGTTATGACTATATTGTCAGTCGCTCTGTAAAGATTATCCCGGAATTTAAGCCATTCTTAATGGGTCTTCTGCAACCAAAAGGGAAGCTGATTCTCTATAAAAGTAAAATATTAGATGATGTTATGCAGTTTAAAAATTATAAAATAAATGATTATAGCAATGAAATATTAGGAACAAGAAACATAATTGAGATAAGACATGAGTAGAGTAATTTCAATCGTAAATCAGAAGGGTGGAGTTGGCAAGACTACAACTGCTATAAACTTGGCTGCAGGTTTAGCCGTTTTGGAGAAGAAGACCTTGCTCATTGATCTCGATCCTCAAGGTAATTCAAGTAGTGGTTTAGGCATTAACAAGAATGAGATAGAACAACATATATATCAAGTAATCATAGGTAAAACCAAGATTGAAGAGACCATTCTTCCGGCATCTATAGATAATTTATTCATTATTCCGGCTAATATTAACTTGACCGGTGCAGAAATAGAGTTGGTCAAAGAGTTTGCCCGCGAACAAAAGCTGAAAGAGGCTTTGAAGAGTATTGTCGATGACTACGAGTATATAATTATAGATTGTCCTCCTTCTCTGGGACTACTTTCTGTGAATGCTCTGACCGCTTCTACAGATGTAATTATCCCTATTCAGTGCGAATATTTCGCTTTGGAAGGGGTAAGCCAGTTGCTCAATACTGTTCGTTTAATTCAACAAAGTTTGAATCCGAATCTCAACATCTTTGGTATTTTGCTGACTATGTATGATAAAAGATTAAATCTTTCTAATCAAGTACTTAACGAAGTAAGAAGGTATTTCAAAGAACAAGTTTTCGAAACAGTGATTAATAGAAATGTTAAATTAAGTGAAGCTCCCAGTTATGGGAAATCTATCTTTGAATATGATATTAAATCAGTGGGTTCACAAAACTATTTAGAACTCGCTTCTGAGGTGGTGAAACGATGAAATTCGAATTAGGTCGCGGTTTAGACTCCTTAATCTCCAAACTTCCTGAATCAATCAGTAGCGATACAGGCATAACGACGGTCAAGATTGAATTTATTCATCCCAATAAATATCAACCTCGCAAACTGTTTGACCGTGAAAAGCTGGAAGAACTGGCAAAATCAATCGAAGAGAATGGCATTATTCAACCTATCATTGTAACTAAAAGCAAAGATGAAGATGGATATGAATTAATAGCAGGGGAGAGGCGACTTGAAGCTTGTAAGATAGCCGGCTTTGAAGAAATTCCGGTTATTATCAGATCCGTATCTCCTAAGGAGCAGCTTCTTTATGCTATTATTGAGAATGTCCAACGTGAAGATCTTAATGCTATTGAAGAGGCGTTGGCTTACAAGCAACTTATTGAAGAGTTTGAAATGTCGCAGCCTGAAGTAGCTGAGCTGATGGGGAGGGATAGAACTACAATTACCAACACTCTCCGGCTCTTGAAGTTAGTTCCTTTAGTGCAAAAGATGCTCTTGGAAAGCGAGATTTCAGCCGGTCATTGTCGTGCTATTCTGCAATTACCTGAAGAAGAACAACTTACTTTTGCCAAGAAGATAGTCAATGACCATTTATCTGTCAGAAAAGCTGAAGAGTTAGCTCAAAGTTGGAACGCCAGTCCTGCTAAGAAGAAGTTGACTTTTGTGAGGCGTAAAGAGATTGAGACTCTCTTGAAATCTCAGCTTAATTTAAAGATTAAAGTCGAAGAGAAGAATGGTAAAGGTAAGGTAGTAATTCAATACAGTAATGAAACCGAGCTAAATAAACTGCTTGAAGTAATAAAGAAATCAGACAATGTTTAAGAAATATGATGGATTCGACCCTGAACTTTTACAGTATCTAAGCTTGATAACTCAACTCGGCTTATCCATGATTGCTTCTATCGTTATTTTTTTATTGATTGGACGCTGGATTGACAAATTATGTTCCACTGCTAATTTATTTTTAATTATAGGGATTATATTAGGAATTGGAAGTGGTATCTTATCCAACTACATGCTTTTACGGAAATTCTATGGAAATAAATAAATATACAAAAAGAATAATTAAAATAATTGTCTTGACAAATATCCCCTTAGTTGTATCGATATTTATATCTAATAAAGAGTGGGTGAGTTTCAGCTATATCTTAGGCTCTCTAGCAAGTGCTGGAAACTTTTTTTGGCATAGCTATGTCGTAAAAAATGCACTTTCTGAAAATGAAGGAGCAACCAAGCTAAAGGTAATTAAAGGTTTTTATCTAAGATATATAGTTTTTGTTTTATATGCAGTGGTAATTACTGCAGTTTTTCGAAACCGGATTGATATAATCTGGTTTGGATTTGGCTTATTATCAGCCCAAATCTCTGTCTATTTGGACATGGTTTGGGGTTTAATAAAAAAATACTTAAGAATCGAGTAAACTATGACAAAAAAGAAAATTATTTTAACTGCGGTAGGTATTGTTTTTGCCGTTGAACTTGTCTTATCATTTTACTTAAGCTTCAGTCTAAATGTCGGAACTAATCCTGAAACAGGTAAGTTTGGAGTTTATTTTACTGAAGAAAAAGTTGATATGCAGGACAAGATTAACGAAGAGACACAGCCTGACCAGTTTTTAATGGATTCTGAAGTAGTTACCAAGTACACAACTGACAATCCTGAATGGACCATCGCTAATGTAATTGAAGAGATAGAGTTAAATCAAAATGAAGAAGAGTTAAAAGAGCTTAAAGAGTATCTTCCTTGGGGAAGCACTGCAATTTATCTTTTCTTTCACAACTTTCTGGGAGATGGAAGCACCATCAACGCAATCAGAATGATCAGAATGATGATAGTTGTTGATTTAATCCTCATACTTTTTGCTTGGCTAGTACGCAGGAAAATCAAGTTGAGACCTGGCAAACTACAAGTTGTTGCAGAGATGGCTTACGGTTCTTTTGAAAGCTTAGTTGGAGATTCTCTCGGAAGAAATAATATTCATTTTACTCCATATCTATTAACTCTCTTTTTGTTTATATGGATA
>JBAYZI010000189.1:0-4200 GCA_041672585.1 Cloacimonadales bacterium (SeqCode)
AACACAACTCAAAGTTTCGCTCAATACGGAACTGTTGCCTTTTCAACCGGTGATGTTGTTCCTACAGAAGGAGCTTTCCAAGCCGGTTTAATGTGGGATTATGCTCATCAAGATGAATGGTTAATCACACCTGAAATCTCTAATGTTTCTAATCTTACTTTCGACTATTATGGTAGCACAGGTTCTACACATGGTGATAACTACTTTGTAAAAGTATCTACCGATAATGGCACAACCTGGACTCCTGTCTGGAATGCATCTACACTTCCTGAAGGTGAAAATCATTATGATACACCTATAAATGTAGATCTTTCAGCTTATGCTACACAGACAATTAAAGTAGCTTGGAACTTTGTTGATGGTGATGGACAAGGCTTATGGTTTGCTTCATACATCGATAACATCGTTTTCTCAAGTCAAGGCAGAGCAGTTGCTTTTGATACTACAGAACTTAAAGCATTCTCTAATGCAGAGCCAACAGTGGCTGTTGCCGGTGTTAGAAGCAATAGATTTGCTAAAGATGTTAACTATGTGAGCACTCGTGCAAACCGTGCTTTAACAGGTTACAGAATCTACCGTGATGATGTTGAAGTTGCTACCATCGCTTCTACTTTATTAACTTATACAGATGCAGATTTAGATTTCGGCAATTACGAATATTACGTAACCGCTATCTATACTGAAGGTGAATCAGATCCTACCAACACAGTTGAGGTTTCAATTATTGATTCTTCCACAACTATGCCTCCAACCAATCTTACAGCTACCCTAAACGGTTCCAATGTTGCCCTTAACTGGGAAGCTCCTCTTGATTTATCAGAAGGTCTTTGGATCACTAAAGGTGCTGAAGCTAATAATGATGGTATCGGTACAGGTGGTGCTGCTGTCATCTCTGTTTCTCATAAATACACAGAAGCTGAATTAGCAATGTACCAAGGTATGTTCATCACTTCTATGAAAATATTCCCACGCGAACAAAGTGCTACTTATACTTTAAAAGTATGGGGTGGAACTGCTGGTAGTACAGAGTTATATTCTCAAGCTGTAGCCAGCTTCACTAATGAAGCTTGGAACGAATTTGCGTTAAACTCTTCTGTTGCTATTCCTACTTCCGGTCCTGTCTTTGTTGGCTATGTAGCTAACACTCCTACAGGTTACCCTGCCGGTTGTGATGCAGGTCCTGCAGTTGCCGGTGGCGATATGATCAAATTAGGCGATCAAGCTGCTTGGGATGTTCTTGGACAAATTACAACTATCAATGTGAACTGGAATATTCAAGCTTATGTCTCTGCTGATCGTGGAGCCAGAGTTGCTACAAACCATGTTCCTCTAATAGGCAAGAACTTAGTAACAACTGCTACAGCTAGTCAACTAGTGAAAGGAAACTTAAATCCTATCACTTCTGCAAGATTCGATCTTAACAGAGCAGTAACAGCTTATAAAGTTTATCGTGATGCTGCAGAAATAGCTGAAGTTGGTGCTTCTGTACTTACTTATACTGATACTAACTTAGCTAATGGAACTTACGAATATCATGTTACAGCAATGTACGGTGATGCAGAATCATTTAACTCAAACAGCGTTACAGTTACTATCAACGACTTCAATCCTGGAGATGTTGTCATTGCAGACAGCTTTGAGACCTATCCAAACTTCGCTTTAGAATTTGGTGATTGGACTCTTGTTGATGCTGACTTCTCACCAACTTACGGATTTACCGGTGTAGCTTTTACTAACTCCGGTTCTCCAATGGCTTACATAGTATTTAATCCTGCTATGACAGTTCCTGCTTTAGATGGTCCTGAATATGTAGCTCCTGATGGAAGTAAATACTTAGCCAGTTTCGCAGCTGAACAAGCTCCAAACAACGATTGGTTAATTTCTATACCTTTCACACTTGGTAACGAAGGAACTGTAAACTTCACAGCTAAATCAATTACAGCTCAGTATGGTCTTGAAAGATTTAAGGTTTTAGTTTCTACAGGCTCAACCAGCCCTAACAACTTTACCGCAATCTCAGGTCCTACTTTTGTTGAAGCTCCAACTGCTTGGACAGAGTTTAGTTATGACTTAAGTGCTTATGCTAACCAATCAATCAGAGTTGCTGTACAATGTGTTTCTAACGACTCATTTATCTTCATGTTAGATGACTTCAAAGTTGTTTCACCAGGTGGAACAGACAATGATGATTCTTCAGCACCTGCTGTTAAAACAGCTTTACATGCTAACTATCCAAACCCATTCAACCCTGAAACTTCTATTAGTTACTCTGTTGAAAAAGCAGGAAATGTTACCATTGATGTTTATAACATGCTTGGTCAAAAAGTGAAAACACTTGTAAATGATTCACAGAATGCAGGAACTCACACTGTAGTTTGGAACGGTACTGATAATAACGGCAAAAACGTTTCATCAGGTGTTTATTTCTACAGAATGAAAAATGGTTCTTATTCAAAAACCAACAAGATGATCTTAATGAAGTAAACTTCATCAATTAGCAATGAGCAATTAGCAATTAGCAATTGAAAACAATATGTAAGGGCGGAATATTTTCCGCCCTTTTTAGAAAGCCTCGGGTTAATCTCGAGGCTTTTTATATTTTACATAGCCAATTCTTTATTATACGGAAAATTATTGCCAATCTCTTGCAACCTTCTTTAGTAAGTCGATCTATCTTCAGTAACTGATCGAGAGAGGAGCTGACGTTAAGTGTATAATGCCACTACACACACATTAAACTGTATTTTGACAAACAAATATAGATAACAAGCACAAAAATTAACAAAGCAATTAAATGATAATTGAATAACTTTATTTTTAACAAAACAATAATTTAATTGACATAAAAATAGCGAATTATTTTCATTAATCAAATATATCTTGATGGAGGCTAAGTGAAATATCTTAACCAAAGAAAATTGGAAGGAATAATCTTCTTAGTTATATTCTTAACTGTTTTTTCTTTCCTCGGCTCTAAGATGGGAGCGAATAATCTTATTGGTTCAATCATGAATACAGCTCACGATTTATTACTAAACACAGTATTCTATATCATGGCAATCACCGTGTTATCATCAGCTTTAGGACAACTCATGATTGAATTTGGTGTGGTTAGATTATTAGAAAGTTTGTTAGCCCCGTTAATGCGTCCTATTTTTAATCTCCCCGGTGTTGCGGCTTTAGGGGGATTAATGACTTTTTTCTCTGACAACCCTGCCATTATTAGTCTGGCTAAAGATAAAAACTTCAATGCTTACTTTAAAAAGCATGAATTAATCTCCTTAACCAATTTTGGTACCTCTTTTGGTATGGGATTAATCGTGATTAGTTTCATGATTGGCAAAGGCTTCTTTGCTGCCGCCATGATTGGTTTTGTGGGAGCTATTTTCGGCTCTATAGTCTCCACAAGATTAATGCAACACATGATTAAAAAAGAATTTCATAATATCCCGCGTGAAGTACCGGATGATTTGCAAGAAAATGTTTCATTCAAATCTGAAGGTAATTTATCCATGAGATTTTTGAATGCTATTTTAGACGGCGGTAAAGCAGGCGTTGATCTTGGTTTAGCAATTATCCCCGGTGTTTTAATTATTTCTACAACTGTGATGATCTTAACTTTAAATTGCAAAGACCCCTCAGGTATTTATAGTGGGCTTGCTTACGAAGGTGTGCCTGTAATTCCCTATCTTGCTAATAAAGTTGGCTGGTTTTTTGAACTCATGTTTGGCTTTGAACATGCTGAAGCTATTGCCTTTCCTATCACTGCACTTGGTTCTGTAGGTGGTGCTCTCTCTTTGATTCCTAAGTTTATTGAAACAGGTATTGCCAAAGGGAATGAAATTGCCGTATTTACAGCCATGGGGATGTGTTGGAGTGGTTTTTTAAGCACCCATACCGCGATGTTAGATGCCTTAGGCTATAGAAGATTAACCAACAAAGCGCTTCTTTCTCATACTATCGGTGGATTAATAGCAGGTGTTGTTGCCCATTATGGATTTTCACTATTTCAGTATTTTAGCTAATTATGATAATAGATACTAAAGATTTACCAATTAAAATCGAAACTCGCGTTGTTAATCAGGTAACTGTTACCGAAGAATTAACTGCTTATCAAGCAATGGTGCAAGTTGCTCAAGAATATAGAGATAAGTATGAAGCTATCCCTATTAGTGAAGTGCCGAGAATACAAAATGCCCG
>JBAYZI010000190.1:0-4005 GCA_041672585.1 Cloacimonadales bacterium (SeqCode)
AAACGTCTCCACAAAATACATTTCTCGTAGCGGAACTCCAGATTCCACACCTGATAGATTAAACATAAAAAAGGAAGGGAAAATGAATTATTCTGAAATTATTGTAGAAGTTGAAAACCTTATAGGTAAAATTATCCTAAACAGACCAAAAGAACTAAATACTTTTAATACTCAACTAGCAATTGAACTTAATAATGCTCTATTAGAGTTTGATAAAAATGATGAAGTGAGAGTAATCTTGTTAAAAGGTGCAGGAAAGCACTTTTGTGCAGGAATTGATTTGAATGAGTTTGCAGGCAAGAATGTTATTGAATACAAAGAATGGATTGAACAAATGGAGCAACCTTTAGTAACAATTAGTAAAATCAAAAAGCCTGTTGTTGCTCAAGTACAAGGTGTTGCCGCTGCAAATGGAGCAGGATTAGTTGCTGCTGCTGACTTAGCAATTTTCTCTGATAAAGCTAAAATTGGACTTACCGCTATTAATGTTGGGTTAAATTGCATTGGTCCAGTTGTTCCGGTAAGAAAATCAGTGGGAAGGAAAAAAGCTCTTGAATTACTTCTCTTTGGCGACCTAATTAAAGCTGATGAAGCTCTTAGAATAGGTTTAATAAACAGAGTTGTTCCAGATGCTGATTTAGAAAATGAAACATTAGCTTGGGTTGGTAAGCTCGCACAAAAGAGTCCGATTGCTTTACAGATTGCTAAAAGCTCATTTTATGCTTCTGAAGACTTTGATTATGAAAAATCATTTAAATATATGAATGAAGCTTTTGCTAGACTATGCACAACTGAAGATGCAAATGAGGGTATCGAAGCTTTCAAAGCTAAACGAAAACCAACCTGGAAATTGAAGTAAGATATCACTTTTAATATATTAAACCCAAAGTTATACAATAGCCTTTGATGAGTCTTCACCAAAACTATGTAGGATGAATTAGCGAAAACTCAAGGCATAAAAGTAGTAAGTCCTTTTCGAAGTAATGCCCCTTCGCAACGAATGAGTTATGTTGTCTCATTCATCATCACTACTATTGGCATCTCCGACTGCCTTTGTAACTGAATTTCATTTCGGTATACCTTATAGAAATTCATTTATGATAGCCAATCATTATTATAAAGGCTCTCTTACGTTCATCATACAGCATTTTGCCTTATTTCATCAAAGTCATTTTCTTTACTTCTTCTTTTCCACTAGCTTTTAATTTGTAGAGATAAACTCCTGAGCTTACAGCATCACCCGTTTGGTTATCACCTTGCCAAATAATTGTATGTTTACCACTATCCTGAACTTCATTAACAAGGGACTTTACTTTTTGCCCTTTTAGGTTATAAATATCAAGTCGAACATTCCCTGCTTTTGCTAAATCATATAAGATAGTTGTTTCAGGATTAAAAGGATTTGGGTAATTAGTGCTATTTAAGCTAAGTGGAGTAATTTCAAAATCTTCATTATTCGTAACTTCACAGGAAAATATTTTGAACCCGACTTGCGTTCTAACAATTAAATTGAAATTATTACTATTTATTGGTATAATCTCAATATTATTTACATAATAATCACAAAACACTTCACCTAAATAAACATAATTATCATCTACTTTTTTATAAAAATTCAAATATTTCCATTTTTTTTGAAACCCATGAATGTCTATATTGCTATTGCTTCCACAATAAATTAAGTAATCATTGTATCTTCGCACATTTGAACTAACGTTCAAAAAATCTAAAAATAGTTCATTAGATAGATTTATGGGATCAATAATCAAATCATAAGCTCTACCTCCATCAAAGGTGTATTGAATAGTTAAAATTCCATCGGCTACACCACAATAGAAAAGTAGCCTATTTCCATTGGTTAATGTTATTGTGTTTACTAATTGTAACGATTGATTGTTAATTTCATAGACATCTATGGTCGAATTAGATGATATTTTGTAGATATAATTATTATATTTTGCCCATTTTACTTGACTACCAACATTATCAAGAACACTAATTACTGAAAAAGCACTATTTTGATAGTTCACATAACTTAATTTATTTCCAAAACTAAAGAAAAGATCTTCTCCATTCCAATCAAGAATATCTATAAACCTAAAATAATCAAAGTATTCTAGCAATTGATAAGAATCAATAAAATCAAAATCATGTTCATTATTTTCAAGATAAAAATCAAAAGAGCTCGTTTCATAATTTTTAACAATTTTATGCTGATAATCATCTCCGAAAAAGAAGATATTCCCTAAAGTGTCCGAAGTTTCTAACAATTCAATTGAGTTCAAATTTTCTAAATCAATCTGATGATTGTATAAAGCAATTCTTACGAAATTATCATAGTAGATGTTATTTTTAAGAAAAACTTTTTCATAATATGTTCTCTCGGCTGATGATTTAAGTAATTCGTGGGTGAGCAAATTATTAGTATAATTATATTGCACTAACCCATAACCACTATAACAATGAAGAAATGAATTGTTAAAAGTTATTGTATCAGTACTTAACATAAGTGAAGAATCATCAAATTCAGTAAGTTGAATATCATCAATTTTAAATATATTAGTAAGATCTAACACATTATAAAGGGTTATATAGCTTTTAAAGGGAGGTTGACGCGATACTGTGTGGAAGCCTAAGATCTCTTCATTATAAAACACTCCTTGATCGGCTAAAGCATCTGCCTCTGTAAACGAGTATGAGGATAAATATTCTAGTGAATCGTCTATTTCATAAAAACTAACATCATTATCCCTTAATACTAACAGCTTGTTGTTCCGAATTATAACTTTTCCATTTGAATTTAATTCTCCAACAACATTCAGCATACCTTCATCATTAATAAACATAATTTTAGCTATATAGCTTTCAAAATCAATGACTACAAATTTATTACTATCATAAATGGATTGTTCAATTTTATAGTTATAATGTGTATTCAACAATTCCAATGTATGAAGACTATAAACATCTACTTTCCATCTGTTTTCGTAAAAGTCCCAATTTGAGACAGCCAAGTAGTCATCTTGAATTGTAAATTCACGAGTATCAGAAAATAATTCATGGACTATTTCAATGCTTTCTAAATCACTAATATCATATAAAGTTATCATATAAGGAAATTCATTTCTATCGTTTTCTGATGATACTACAAGATTATTATTTCTAAACTCTGCAAACATGAGATTTGAAAGAGGGTAATCAAGAATTAAATCCAAATTGTTTTCACTATCAATTTCATACAGTTCTATTCCTCTCTGTGTTTGAAATAGAATTTTGTTGTCATGCTTGTAGAAATTATGTCCTGAGTTTGTTGCAACAAACCCTTCTTCCCAACCTGATATTTCTTCAAAATTAATATCACATAATATTCCTGTTATTGATGATAGGATTAGTAATAATATAAAAATCTTCTTTTGCATTTTTTCTCTTCCCAAAAAGTATAATTAAGCTCTTAAGAGCTTAGTAACGTTAATTTATTTCGTTGAATTCATCTTCAATGGATCGTTAAATAAACTTAAACTTATTATTATTATAATCATATATACAACGAAAGAATGTGGTGTTATGCAAATTAAACACTATTTTGGCATATCTTATTTTTTAAGCATAAATTGATGTACTGCTATAATTTTTCATATACTCTTATTTATCAGTAATTGCAGGTTCTTGATCTAAGTAAGAGGTCATTGAAATCAATGACCTCTTTGTTAGATTAAATTGATATTTTTTATAAAGCGTTAAATACTTTTTTAATAATCTCTAAAGCTTCTCTTAATTCAGCTTCAGTTATTACTAGAGGTGGAGCAAATCGGATGATATGTCTGTGAGTTGGCTTACATAATAAACCTGCTTCTTTAAGAAGAACACATACATCCCAAGCTTCTTTACCATCTTTAGGCTCTACGATAATAGCATTAAGTAGACCTTTTCCTCTGACGAGTTTGATCATTGGGTGATGGAAATTAACTAATTCCTCTCTGAAGATTTCACCTAAGTCAAACGCTC
>JBAYZI010000191.1:0-3965 GCA_041672585.1 Cloacimonadales bacterium (SeqCode)
AGCTCCATTTACGCCAAGAGTCTTGTACCACTTTGCGCCTCTGTTAATAATTGTCGGAACATTAGCAATAGTCTCTACATTATTGACAACAGTCGGGGTTTGCCATAAACCTTGCACTCCCGGGAATGGCGGTTTAGAACGCGGATTCCCTCTATTGCCTTCTAAGGACTCAATGAGGGCAGTCTCTTCACCACAGACATAAGCACCGGCACCAATTCTAATATCGAAATCTAAATTATAACCGCTACCTAAGATATTCTCACCTAAGAGGCCATAATCACGACACTGTTTAATGGCATGTCTTAATCTTTCAATACAGAGTTTATATTCTCCTCGAATGTAAATGAATCCCTTAGTGGCTCCGAAAGAACGGCAAGCAATCATCATACCTTCAAGTAGTTTATGCGGATCGCCTTCCATAATTAACCTATCTTTAAAAGTACCGGGTTCACCTTCGTCTGCATTGATGACTAAGTACTTTTCAGGAGCATCAATAGGGGCAGTAAAGTTCCATTTTAAACCTGTAGGGAAACCTGCACCACCGCGACCTCTTAAACCGGATTCTGTAACTTCAGCAATTATATCTGCTGGGGTCATTTCTAAAAGTGCTTTTTCCCAAGCTTCATAGCCACCGACTCCGATATACTCTTCTATGTTTTCCGGATCAATAACGCCGGAGTTTTCTAATACATTTCTCTCTTTATAGTTAAAATCATAATCATCAACCGCTATAGTAGCAACCAGAAGTCGGCGAACAGGTCTTCCTTTAAGGAAATGTTCTTCTACTAACTCTGGAATATCTTCTACAGTAACGTTTTCATAGAAGACATTATCCGGATAGACTTTCAAGCAGACACCTTTGGCAAAGAAGCCTAGTGGACCGGTCTCTAGAATATCAATCTCATCTTGGAGGTTTCGTTTGGAAAGTTCTGAATTTAAAGCAACTTCGACTTTTTTAGCACCTGCTTCCACAGATGTTTCGCTGATGCTTATAAGGACATGGCTACGGTAGAATTTCATTACTTTTCTCCTTTGATGTCTTTAATAATTTTCACAACTTTCTCTTCAGTAAGATCACCATAAATGTTATTATTAATCATCATTACCGGTGCATTTCCACACACGCCGAGACAAGCACAAAGCTCTAAAGTAAACATTTCGTCAGCAGTTGTTTCGTTTTGTTTAATATTCAATATCTCTTTCAGCTTTCTATAAATGTTGTCACAACCTTTGAGATAGCAAGGAGGTGATTCACATAATCTAATTATATTTTTTCCTCGTGGCTTCGTGGAAAACATACCGTAGAAAGTAATAACTCCATAGATATGATTAATAGGCACACTGAGGTGTTTTGATACTTCTACAACCGCCTCTTCAGTAATGTACTGCTGAGGATGGCTGTCTTGAATATCATGCAAAATATAGATTAAATTATCTTTAGTCGGTTTGTATTTCCTAAATATTTCCTGATACATATACAATCCTTATTTCGGGTTAGTCAGTTGAAATTATAAAATCACTTACCGGATTACCGTTAACGATATGCTCCATAACAACTTTTTTAACTTTTTCAACAGTCATATTTCCATAAGTAATAGTTTTATTCCCGTCGATGATAACATCAACAACAGGCTCCATCGATGATAATCCCTTCTCACCGGTTTGAGTAACTAAAACATCATGAAGTTGGCGAGTTGCTATTTCATCTAGAAAAGTCTTCATAACTTCACGTGCCCCCATAGCTATGCCGGAAGTTCCCATGCCAACTACAACTTTTACTCGTGTTGCTCCGCTCCTTAGTTTCATGTCGTTTTTTGCCTTTTCTCTAATTTTACGTAATCAGCCAAAGTTTTCATTATACGACCTCCTAATTTTATTTTTCTTGTTAGAAACAGATCTTTTTTTATTAAACACAAATTTACAGGAAAACATCAAAACTGTCAAATATAAAATTCAAATTTAATAAAAAAACTATTTGGAAGAAGAGAATAGTGAGATATATTATTGCCAAATCCTGTGTTATAAGCTGTTCTATACCCGAATAGCTGATTTAGATTGTTAAGCGAGATTAAACAAATTTTATTAGTGCTAAACTATGTTATTGACATAATTTCATTAAATATATGAATGGAGTAACTAAAAGTAGGAGAGCTTATGAAAAGGATGAAAAAAACTATTATTGAAAATATTGATGAAGCTATTTCAAGGTTTCCGGACAAAAATGCTCTCACCTGGTTAAATGAAAAACCGATTTCTTATAAAGAATTAGGAGAGAGATACCGCGAAATAGCTAATATCTTGAAAAATCAAGGTATTAGACACAGTGATAAAGTAGCTATCTTGAGTGAGAACTCCCCAAATTGGGCTATTTCTTACATAGCAATAGTCTCGTTGGGGGCTGTGGTTGTTCCGATTCTAACTGAGTTTCATGAAAATGAGATTCATCATATTTTAAGACACTCTGAAGCGAAAGCTATCTTTGTGTCTAACAAACTCTTCCCTAAATTTGAAACCATGTTTGGTGCAGAAAAAGATATCATTGCTATTAATATAGATCATTTTACCATTATAACCCCTCCCTCTACGCTGGATAAACTTAAAGTCAAATTGTTAGACAGAAGGGATCAGGTTATTGATAAAACCGGTATTTTAGGTGAAATCGTCGGTTGGAAACATAAACAAACAGTAGAAGAAGATTTAGCTGTAATTATCTACACATCAGGTACTACCGGGCAATCTAAAGGGGTAATGCTAACTCATAAGAACTTAATTACCAATATCAAAGCTTGTTACAGTTTGCAGCCCATGGATGAAAACGATAAGCTTATCTCAATTCTACCTTTGCCACACACTTACGAATCCACTTTGGGCTTCCTCTACCCGCTCATGTTCAATTGTGAAATCACCTATTTGAAGCGTCCTCCGACTGCAAGCGTGCTGTTGCCAGCTCTGGCTAAAGTTCGACCTACTATCATGTTAACAGTACCTCTGATTATGGAGAAAATCTTCAAGAACAAAATCTATGCAACCCTTACTTCTAAACCAATTCTGAGATTCTTCTACTCAATTCCCATGATTAGAGTACTTCTGCATAATGCTGCCGGGAAAAAGCTCTATAAAACCTTTGGTGGAAGACTCAAGTTTTACGGAATAGGTGGGGCTAAAGTTGCTGCAGATGTGGAAAAATTTCTACAAGACTGCAATTTCCCTTATTCCATAGGTTACGGTCTAACAGAGACTTCACCCTTAATTGCCGGAACATCACCTGCGAAAACTAAATATCGGTCAACAGGTCCGGTAGTCTATAATTTACTTTACAAACTGATTAATCAGAACCCTGAAACGGGGGAAGGAGAAGTTGTTGTTAAAGGTGATAGCGTGATGAAAGGCTATTATAAAGATGAAAAAGCAACAAAAGATGCTTTCACAGAAGACGGATATTTTAGAACCGGAGATTTAGCAGTGCTAAGGAAAGGATTCCTCTTTATAAAAGGTAGGCTTAAAAATGTGATTATCGGCTCAAGCGGAGAGAACATTTTCCCTGAAGAGATTGAATCAATAATCAATGAGAATGAGTATGTGGTTGAATCTTTAGTGCTGCAACAGGATAGTAAATTGGTAGCACAGATTCATCTTGATTATGATTATATTGATAAAATGCATAGCACTAAAAATAGCACTGAAGCTAAACTTAAAAAAGAGATTGATCAAATTCTGCTTAACCTAAAAGTGGAAGTGAATTCAAAGGTTTCCGGCTTCTCTAAGATATTTAAATGCAATGAGCAAACTGTGCCTTTTGAAAAGACACCGACTATGAAGATTAAGCGATATCTTTATAATTAGCAATTAACAATTGAAAAAAAAGACAAGGAGAGGGCACGAGAGGGAGAGAGGGAGAAAAACAAGACACTTCATATTCTGCATCCCAAACACCCCAAATCTCACGGTTAATAAATAACATTTGA
>JBAYZI010000192.1:0-3929 GCA_041672585.1 Cloacimonadales bacterium (SeqCode)
CTCCTGCTTTTTCTGCCAAATCCCAATCTTCATATTTGGTTCCCCTAACTATCTGAGTAGGAATTAAATTCATGGGGCAAACATCAACACAACCGGCACAGCTAATGCAGTTCATCTCTATCTTGCGTTTCGCTTGTTTATTATTCAAAAGAAGCAACCCGGAAGAACCTTTCGTCATCGGTGTCTCTAAAGTAGGAATAGCAAAGCCCATCATAGGTCCACCGGAAATAATAGCACCGATATCTTCAGTAGTACCACCGGCACCTTGCAATAGTTCAGAATAAAGCGTACCTATTCTGGCTCTATAATTCTTAGGATTCTTCACAATCGAACCGGTAACAGAGATGATTCTCTCTATCAAAGGCTTCTTCTTGGCAACTGCTTCATAAACAGCAACCGCTGAACTTACATTCTGAACAACTACCTTCACTTCCATAGGTAAGCCACCTTTACTCGGCACTCTTCTCTTTGTAGTTGCATAGATTAGCTGTTTTTCAGCACCTTGTGGATATTTTACCTTAAGCGAAACAACTTTGATATTGCTCTCAGTACTGACTAGTTTGGTTAGAAGCTTAATCGCGTCAGGCTTATTTGCCTCAATCCCGATAAAACCCTGCTTAGCATCAACTATCTTCATCAGAATCTTGAGACCTTTAACAATAGCTTCAGCTCTCTCTAACATTGTTCTATAATCAGCAGTCAGATATGGCTCACATTCCACACCATTCAGAATAACCGTATCAATAGGTTTATCCGGTGGCGGTGAAAGTTTTACATGAGTCGGAAATCCCGCTCCACCCATTCCGCAAACACCTGCTTCAACTATTCTTTTCTTCATCTCTTCTTTAGATAAAGCCATGTAATCTTGTTCATCTACCAGCTCTACCCATTCATCTGTAACTCCATCTCCCGTAATCTCAATAGCCATCTGACTATTACCCACAGGATGTGGAAACTTAGTAATCTTTGTAACCTTCCCAGTGATAGAAGCATGTTGCGGAATAGAGACAAATCCACCCGCCTCCGCTATCACCTGTCCTGTCTTAACTTCATCGCCAACCTTAACAATCGGCTTTGAAGGAGCACCAATGTGCTGAGATAATTGAATAATTACCTTTTTGGGGAGGGGAAATTCTTCGATGACAGCATCTTTAGAAAACTCTTTAAAATCATGAGGATGCGCACCACCCATAAATGTTTTTAAACTCATCTTTTCTCCCATCTAATTTATTTAATATATTTTGAACTCACATTACTCTTTTAATTGTAAAGTTTGATATATAGCTTTACAACTTCCTAAGTATCCAAATAATATAGAGATAATATTTATGCAAGTTTTTTAATTCGATAAATTAATCACGAGGAAAATAGGAAGCAATTAGCAATGAGCAATTAGCAGTTAGCAATTGAAAGAATGAAGAGATTTTACCAGGGGTCTTCATCTTTTCTTTTTAATATGTGAAATAATTTGACATCTTTTACTATTTTTATATCTTAGTAATAAATGTGTAACTCAATGGTGCAAGAGTAAAAGGGAATCCCGTTAAATTCGGGAGCGGTCTTCGCCACTGTAAGTAGCAATTAAGAGTAAATAGTGTCACTGATTAATAATTGGGAAGGCACTGTTTAATAATACTCGCTACAAGCCAGGAAACCTGCCAATGAGTCCGTTACGACTGCGAAGCACAGTCTAAAAAGCAAACGGTATTCTTCTTTAATGAAGTAAACAAAGCAAATAATTGAACTACTTAGAGTTACACAATTAAATATTACCGAGGAATAATGATACACATTAAGAATTTACGTGCAGGCTATCCTGATAAGATTATCTTTAAGAATCTTGATTTAAGCTTTTCTCCTAAAGAGTTTGTCTCTATTATTGGACCTAACGGCTCAGGTAAATCTACACTTTTAAAGCTGATTACCGGTTTCTTACCTAAAGAAAAGGGTGAGATTGAGATTTCCGGAAAGCAAGTTGAGAAGTGGGAAGCTCAAGAGTTGGCAAGATTAATCACCTATATTCCCCAAGAGAACTTTATTCAGTACAACTTTACGGTAGAAGAGATTATCTTGATGGGACGCTACCCTTTTATCACTATTTGGCAAGACTACTCCAGGTCTGATAAGGCGATTGTTGAACAAATAATCAATGAACTGGGCTTACATGAGTTAAGGCACAAGTATATTAATCAGCTTAGTGGTGGTGAGAAGCAGAGAACCCTAATTGGCAGAGCAATTGCCCAAGATACGCAGTATATACTTTTAGATGAAACATTCTCCAATTTAGATATTAATCATCAGATTGAGACACTGAATATTCTTAAAACTTTACATCGCGAGAAAGGCAAATCTATTATTATGGTTTCTCATAATATTAATCTGTCGGCGAACTATTCTCAACGCCTGATTGCTATAAAAGAGGGTGAAGTAGTAGCTGATGGCACACCCTTAGAAGTGATTACAACTGATAATTTATACAAACTCTTCAACATTAAGTTGGGCGTAGTTACCAATCCCATCACCTTGCAACCCAACATTATCTATCCATGAAGAACTTAATCCTTACCCTATTTGTTCTCTTGTCCTTATCTTTGGGAGCTGAAACTTTTAGAGGTTATGTCCATGATGAGAATCATAATCCTCTGCAAGATGTGCTAATCGTGCATGGCAAGAACTCAGCTGTTTCTCAAGAGAATGGGTATTTCTTGCTGAATTCTAAATCTGAAGCAGACACTATAATCGTCTATTTAGCCTTCTATGAGATTAAGAGATTCAATAGAAAAGAGTTTACTTCTACTAAATATATTACTCTTACTTCTAAAAGTATGACCTTGGACGCCTTCACTTTCACAGCTAAGAAGAGCAATAATCTCTTACCCAGTTCACAAGAGAAGATTACTATTTCTTTAAAAGACCAGCCAACCACAACCAGTAATGTGGCTGAAGTTCTTACCCAAGATAACAGTATTCAGATAGAGGGGACCCAGCTTCCCGGTGAACGGCAAACCGCTTCTATCTTGGGGCATAGCAGTCGGCATACCTTGGTAATGTTAGATGGAATTCCTCTAAATACCAGTGGAGAAGATTTTGATTTAGCCTCTATTCCCTCTGAATTAGTTGATGAGATTGAGATTTATAAGAACAATACCAGTTCTTTGAGCGGTGGTGGCGGAATTGCCGGTGTAATTAATATTAAAACTAAGAAGAGCAGTAAGAATAGAGGTGAATTCTCTATTAATGCCAACTATGGAAGTTACAACTTTCAGAAGCGTTCTCTTGCTAGTGGGTTTACTTTAGGCAGAACTTCCTTTTATGCCGTATTTACTGAACAAAGCTCTGATAATGATTTTAAATATAAGATTAAGAAAGGCAATCAGTGGCAGACTCATACCCGCTTTCGTAACCGAAAAAAGAGTCAGAATGCCATGCTAAACATCACTTCTAAATTAGCCTGGTTTGATGTTTACTATAGTGGTAATGTTAGCCAATATGATAACCAATTACCGGGTCCAACAAACTTCCTTAATCTCTTTAATGGTGCCAGTATTGAAGGTTATGATATGTACCAAGACCTCAAATTAAAGAAGAAGATCAGCAAGGTAAGCAACACTTTGGAAGTTTATCATTTGAACAAGAAGTCTGAATATAAGAACACTAAACCTACTATTCCTATTAATAAAGCCTTCAATATTTCGCGTAACCAAAGATCAGGTATTAAGCTGAGTAATGTTCTCGAACTTGATAAATTCCAACTCAACTTAACCAATAGTGGCTTAGAAGAGACCTACTCTTTTGATGAGCAAATAAAGCTTAATAATGATATTGAAGAGACTTCTCAGTACTCCTATGCTTCTAGTTTGGTAGGACAATACAGAGATTCATTCTCTCTGCTTAATTACAATTTAATTAGCTCGCTTCGCTATGATAAA
>JBAYZI010000193.1:0-3841 GCA_041672585.1 Cloacimonadales bacterium (SeqCode)
ATAGCCGGGATCTTATACCAATCTACATCACCTATTGGCATGATAGCATAGACATCTCCCTGTACGGGTAGTGTTAGCACAGTTGCACCTGTTGGTTGGTCATTGCCATCATCAGCATAAGCATAACCGTTAAGATCGACAGTATAGGTTTCTCGGCGTACTCCACCACCGACTATTTGCACAACAGCGCTCTTTGAACCTTCAGAAGTTGGGCTAAAAGAGACCCCGATTGTAGCCATTTCACCTAAAGCTAAGACTATCGGATAAGTGTTATTATCAGTAGTAATAGAGAATTGGTTTGCATGAGTTCCGGTAATAGTCGGAGCAACTGCAATAGAAATATCCTGTAAACCTATTGATCTCATGGTGAGAGTCTTCTCCATAGAAGAACCATTAACAGGCACCATTTCATAAGTTACATTATGCGGATAGACTGTTAAATCCGGAGCATCAGGCACTTCGCCAAACTGTAATCTTATGTTAGGATAAGTGTTTCTCATGTAGCTGCCAGTAGGTGGAGCATCAGGATTAGGAATTGTTGAATCGCTATAAAAGAGAATACTCCTTGTACTGGTGGTTTGTGTACAATAGAATTCATCATATGATGAGTGATATGACTGAGTTGAAAAGAAAACACCAACTACAAGATTTTGTGAAGTAGTGTAATTAAAGGGAATATCAAGTATAAATTCTACTTCGCCTTCTGTATTTGTTACTGAGATAGTTCCATCATAAACTTCCATCATCTCATTAGTACTTATCCAACTTGTGTTACCGCTAAACTGTGTCTGGTTTGTTAAGCCCATGAAGATTCTAAATTGATCAGGTCCCCAAGATGAGTAACCATTATAATGCCAGCTAATCTTTTCTATTCGTTGGTCAGTAAGACCAATTTCACTGGCGAGATAAATGCTCTGGGAGTATGAATGGTTATAGTATGGTTCTAACGGTAAGCCTTGATTTATTTCAGTTCCATCGCCTATTATAACAAGTCCCTCCGGTAGAGCAGGAAGAATATTGGCAGTTGTAGTAACTGTTGTTGCAGGGTGAAGAGGGTCATTGGAATTCACTATAAAGCTTCCATTGTAAGCGCCTTGGGCTAAAGGATTTAATGAAACTACAAGTTGTTCCATATTGAATGGTTCAATTGTAAAAGCTCCAATTGAAAAGCTTAATTCTGTTCCTGTTGCAGATATAGTACCGGTTAAGGTCTCGGTGCCTATATTTCTGATGTTTAGAGAAGCAGAACCGGTTCTATTTAAGTAAACATTGCCAAAATCCAAGGAAATTGGATTAACCCGAATAGCCGGTCCCTCAGGAACTTCACCAAATTGCAAGCGTACATTAGGATAACAACTTCTCATGTAATTTGCAGTAGGCGGAGCTTCATGACTAGGAATTGTTGAGTCAGTATAATAGAGAATACTTCTTGTAACATCAGTTGGTGTACAGTAGAATTCATCAGATGAAGAGTGGTACGATGGAGCAGAATGAAAAACACCAACTACTAGGTTCTGGGTACTAATATAGTTAAAGGGGGTATCAAGTACAATCTCTACAAATCCGTTAGTGCTTGTTACAGAAATAGTGCCATCATAAACTTCCATCATCTGATCAGCACTTACCCAGCTTGTGTTATTGGCAAATTGTGTCTGTGTTGTTAAGCCCATATAAATTTTAAACTCATCAGGTCCCCAAGCTGAGTTCCCGTTATAGTGCCAACTAATTGTTTCAAGTTGTTGATTAGAGATACCAATTTCGTTACCATAATAGATACTTTGTGAATATGAGTGTCTATACCATGGTTCGAAAGGTAAGCCTTGATCTGTCGTAGTTCCTGTACCGATCATAGCAACACCTTCCGGTAGTGCAGGAAGAATAAAAGCAGTTGTGTTAACTGTTATAGCAGGGTGCTGAGAGTCATTAGAATTTACTGTAAAGCTTCCGCTGTAAACACCTTCAGCTAATGCGTTCAGTTCAACCGTAACAATAGCAGTGCTTGAAGATGTAATTGTTAATTCATCAGGAGTAAAAGTTAATTCAGTTCCGGCTGAAGTGAAATCAACCTCTAAATCTTCAACACCCCAATTCGATATTGTTAACTCAACTACACCCGTTCTATTCAAGTAAACATCACCAAAATTAAAAGAAGTTTGAGGAACAACAATAGATGCTCCTGTAGGAATATCAGCCAGCGTTAATAAAATGTTAGGGATTTTATTTGTTACAGTTCCCGGACTAGGTGAAGTAAAGTTACTGTTAATAGAGTCTGAATAGTAGAAAATACTATTTTGCCCAGTAGTTGTAGTACCAAAGAACTCATCAGAAGAAGAGTTGTATCCCGGAGTATGCGAAGAGAAAGCAACAAGTAAATTATCAACATTGTTATAGACAAATGGAGCAGATAAGCTTAGTGTAACCCAACCTTCTTCTGCAGGCACTGCCATTGGACCATCATATACTAACAATAAATCAGCAGCCGGCACCCAAGAACTAGTTCCCGCAAATGAGTTCAAAGTAGTATGCGCAAGATAAACCTTAACATCCTCAGTCCAGGCACTATTACCATTATAGTAATAAGAAACTTGCTGGATTACCTGATCATCAACATTTATCCATTCTTGATTATAGATAGTTTGGGAAATAGTATAGCCCCAATAAGGCTCCATAGGTAAGCTTGTGTTTACTTCAGTTCCATTACCAATTACAATTGAACCATCAGCCGCAGCAGTGCTAAATTTCCACACTGCAGAAGGAACTAAAAAGGCAGTAGCTTCATTACAGGAGATTATTCTCCAGTAATAGTTTGTTAACGAAGATAAATTATTAGCAGAAAAACTCTCTCCCATGTAGTTATCAGCTACAAGAGCAACAGGGCTCATCCCGTTAACTTGCTGTATATTATCACTGAGATAAACTTTTACCCAATCTGTGCTTGCTCCATTAGTCCAGGTTAATTCAACCGGAGATTGCACATTAAAAGAGTTGTTGGCAGGAAAAGTTAGAGTTGCCATACTTGGTTCGCCCTCAGCTGTAAAATAGAAACGAGTATTGGGATAGACTGCAGAAATATAACCTGATTCAGCTGGGAAAGTACCATCAGAATATTGATAGATTGCCCTTTCTGGAGTTGCATTTGTTCCGGTAAAAATCGGATACGGCGAATTCCATGAACCCATATTGTTGATAACTGCTATTTCTAAATTATCAGTTCCATTATAGTCAAACGCAGTATTTAATAATATCTGATTCCAGCCACTTCCGTTATAGGTAATACTACCTGAAAAGACTAATTGAAATGAAGTATCAGTGGCAGGATTAATATAATTCGTAGAAGTAATACTTGAATCTGTAGTATGCCTCATATAATATGATTGATTATTTAAGGTAAAGTTGCTTGGTGAATTATTTACATTATAACTAATGGCAGTAATCTCCATTTCGTTAATTAACTCTGATTGCGGATAAATTGTTCGCGACCAACCATAACTGTAAAATCCGTATGCCGGAATATAATTAGTGGTTGCTACTCCTGAGCCTATTTCTACATAAATAGCACTCATTGATGCTATTAACAACATTAAAATGAACACGAAAAGTGTTTTCTTTCTCATAGTTACTCCTTTTTAAAAAAATTTCCTTAATTGTGGGTTGTCTTTTCACGATGTAGGTTAAAGAAGTTAAGGTATGTGATATTTGAACGGTGAAGTTCGTTTCTTTATCATTCAATTACAAATTTATAGTTTTTGAAATTTGTTGGCAAGTAATATTATTTTTCTTTTTTATATTATAAAACTTAGCAATGCCAAATTATTAATTTTCAATATTTTATAGACTTTTT
>JBAYZI010000194.1:0-3766 GCA_041672585.1 Cloacimonadales bacterium (SeqCode)
CAATTGCACAGAAGCAAATTTCTCTTAATGCCTCTAGCGTTGTCTTAAATTCGATTTCTGTTGTTGGAGGAGCTTTATCCCCTGAAGCCGGTACTCAAAATCCGCTTAACATCTCTTTTAAAAACAACGGCTCTGGCACTGCTCGTAACATTGAACTTATTTTCTACTCTTACTACAATGGTATCGCGGTTTCTCCTAACAACTACACAATTACTGAAATCGCACCTCAACAAACTATCACTATTGAAGATGTGTTTAGCTTGAATATTAGCTCTATCGTAGATGACTATTCGCAAGGTAATTTAGTGGTTACTATTGTTGATCCCTTCTATAGTGTAAATGAATTCTTCTATGATTTCGTTGTAGGACTCAATCAATACTCTTTTGAAACCGGTGAAGATGGCTTTATTAGCGAACAACCAAACGCTACTTACACTAATCAATGGCACCGTTCAAATAACCAGAACAATACTCCTAATGGACAGTTCAGCTTTAAATTTGGAGGAGTTGGTGCAGCTCACTATGCTAACAAAGCTTATGGCTATTTAATTTCTCCTGAATTTAACATTGTTTCAGGATCAGCCCTAAAATTCTCTCATAAGATGAGTGCTGAAAATGATTCTACAGATCCACTCTCTGCCTGGGATGGCGGCTATGTGGAAATGTCTGTCAATGGTGGAAACTTCAATATTATTGAACCTGTGGGCGGTTACCCATATTATTTGAGAACTAACCCTGCTAATCTTATCCCCGGTTCCACACCTGTCTATTCAGGTATGATCCAGTGGAGTCAAGCAGAGTTTAACTTGGGAAGTGCCTCTGGCAACGTTAAATTCCGCTTCGTCTTTGGTTCTGACGCTCTAACTGTAAAAGAAGGTTGGTATATTGACGATCTCTATGTAGAACAACCAATTACCGGTAATATAACAGATGAAGCTGAATTAGTTCAAGTGAAGATTAAAGGCAATTATCCAAATCCGTTTAACCCGGAAACTACCATTGCCTATATCGTCCCTAATAATAACACTAAATCATTGCAAATGGTCAGTATCGAAATATATAATCTTAAAGGACAGAAAGTAAAAACTCTCCTTAATGAGAAGAAATCCCCCGGTGATTATAGAATAACTTGGAAGGGAACAAATGACGATTCACAAGCTGTTTCTTCAGGTGTTTACTTCACCAAGATAAAAGTTGGGAAAACAACTGATTTCCACAAAATGATTTTAATGAAGTAAAAATAATGTAAGGGCGAAACATTTTTCGTCCTCTAAAGAAAAAATATATAAGGGCGGAGCATTTTCGCCCTCTTTTTTTTCATGGAGAGGAGTCCTCCAAGCTATTATCGCCTATTTATCAAACAATTAATGACAAACTAATCAACAATAAAAACTAATTGATAAAAACAGTAAAAAGTATTTGGCGTAATCTACAAATGGGTTATAATATCAAAAATAATAATTCTGATATAATTTTCAGAGGAGACAAAATGCTTAAAACAGATGTATTAATTATTGGAAGTAGCGCAGGTGGATTAGTTGCAGCAATGACCGCAAAGAAAATGAATCCGGAAAAAACAGTTACTGTTATAACAGCAAATGAAAAGACTTTAGTTCCTTGTGGAATCCCTTATGTTTTTGGTTCGGTGGGCTCAACAGATAAAAATCTTATTCCCGTTGCAGATAATTTTGCTAAAATGGGAATAGAATTTATAGTTGATGAGGCTATCGAAATTCTTAGAGATGAGAAAAAAGTATTATTAAAAAAGAACAAAGAGATATCTTTCGACAAGTTAGTTCTGGCAACCGGATCACTTCCTCACGTACCGGCTTGGCTTAAAGGAAATCATTTCTCTAATGTATATTCAGTGCCAAAAAATAAAATATACTTAGATGATATGCAGAAGAAAATAGGAAGTGCAAAGAAATTAGTTATTATTGGTGCCGGTTTTATCGGCGTTGAGCTCTCTGATGAACTCAGAAAAGCCGGAAAAGAAATTGTATTATTAGAAAGATTACCAAATGTTCTTGGACTTGCCTTTGATCAGGATATTTCAGCTCAAGTTGAAGTTATTCTAAAAGCTCACGGTGTCCAACTTCACACCGGCGTAACAGTAAAAGAGATTACAGGCACAGATAAAGCTGATGGAGTTCTCTTAGAAGATGGCACAAGAATTAGTGCAGATGCAGTTATTCTGGCAGTAGGTTACAAGCCTAACAGTGATTTAGCTAAGAAAGCTCACTTAGATGTTAATAATGCAGGATTCACTAGAGTTGATGAATATATGAGAACATCACATCCTGATATCTTTGCAGTTGGTGATTGTGCAGAAAAAAGACATTTTATCACAGGTAAATCAATTCCTGTCATGCTTGCCTCTATCGCTTGTGCTGAAGCCCGTTTAGCCGGCTTAAATCTCTTTGGTATCACTGTTGTTAAAACATTTAGTGGAACTATCTCTATTTTCGGTACTGCCTTCGGAAATACTGGTTTTGGCGTTGCAGGTATTACTGAGCAAGAAGCTAAACAAATCGGAATTAAATACTTCACAGGTGAATTTGAAGGTGTTGATAGACATCCCGGCTGCATAGCTGATGCTTCTAAACAATATGTGAAGTTTATTGTCGCTGAAGATACTGGTATTATTTTGGGTGGTGAAGTTGTTGGCGGTTTATCAACCGGTGAGATGATTAACAGTATAGGTATGATGATTCAAAATAGAATGAATGTTAGTAGTTTAATTACTGCTCAAGTTGGTTCTCATCCACTTATGACTGCTTCCCCGGCTGCTTTACCTCTACTCAAAGCTGCTGAAATGGCTGTCTTTAAAATGATGAATAAATGTGATAAGAAACTAAAAAAGTTCTAAATTATCTAAAAGAATAAATTCATAGGGGCGTATTTAATACGCCCTTATTTTTTTCACACTCAATTCAGGTAGCACAACGCATCATGTTGGTACCAAAGCTCTTAGTAATTTAAGCATTTATGAGATCTCTGGTAATGTTTATGAAGGGTGTAATGATTGGTATGAAGGTTATAGTAGCAAAGCGCAAACTGATCTGATTAATCTTACTTTGGGCTCTCACCGTGGGTTCCGTGGTGGTAGCCGGGACGGTCATGCTACTAATTGCTGGGTCGCTAATCGTAATAACGACAACCCGTGGTATTGCTTCCCCCTTCGCTTCAAAAGCTTCGGAGGATGTATCGCAATGATGATCAAATGTAGGAATATCACTTAAAGATACCCTACATGTTGTTTTTGTTCCATATGTAGGACTCTTTCTGCTTATTCATGGCACCCTTATGGGTAGCACGATTGGTCAGCGAAAATCAAACGAAGTTGGCTCTGTGGACCCAAGGGAGAAGCGATATCTCAAACAGACACAAGCAAGAGCAATTGTAGCCCTGGGAAATTCTCTTAGCTTGAAATTTAAACGAGAATTTGAAAGTTATCTGCAGAGTTTCTAAGAGTAAGGATAAATGTAATAGGTTTTTTGAGAATTTGAATTGACACAACACTTTACATCTTATTCATTATCGTTTTTATATCGGAAAAGACACAAAATGTTGCGTTTCTACCGGCGAAGCCCTTAATTCATGCGGGACATGTACCCAGGGTCAATTTTGCTTGAAGGCAAAATGAGACCCTGGACTATATTATTTTCATCCCTGGGATGGCGAAGCTTTAGCGAAGACTCCTGTGTAACTCTGTGTTAGGGTTTTCTGTCCAGTCCTAAATAGTTTGATTGTTTTTCTATTAATC
>JBAYZI010000195.1:0-3762 GCA_041672585.1 Cloacimonadales bacterium (SeqCode)
AATATCATGATTATCCATCTTTAGTGATGTTGGAAAGATGCGATTTTCTGCTCAAGAATCCTCCTCAAGCATGGGATGGGGTTTTTACATTAACGGTTAAATAAGGAGAAGTTATGAAGATTGTTACTAATTTTATTTTATTACTTTTATCTCTTTCCACACTATTTTCTGCTACCATAGAGATTAAGCGAGATAATACTCATTTTAGAGAAGGACCTGGAGCTTGGTATCCTGTTATTGAGACCCTCCCGAAAGGTACCGAAATGGAACAACTTCTTGCAGATGAAGAAGACGATTATGGACAGTGGCTAAGGGTTCGACTTGGCATTGCAGAAGGGTGCATTTCCCAAATAGCTATCAAAGATTTACCACCTAAGAAAGATATCTTTGCCAATATGGCGAAGCAATCTACTTCAACAAGTAGTTCGCGTCATGGCGTTTCTGCCGGTGTGAAAGGCTTTGGCGAGAAATTCAGTAAATCTTTCAAGGGTGATGCTTCTTTTCTTGAACAAGCTATATTCTACCAAATTAATCCTAAAGAGTACAAGAAGTTCAAGAAAGCAACCTATAAAGGATTTTCTTTAAGAAGAAACTTAAGCAAGATTAAGCTTCCTAAACAAGAGAGAGAAGAGTTCTTTACAGAAGCTGAAAGAGGTCTGGGACTTGGTATTTCTACTGTGATTGCCGGACAAGGTTTTTACCCTGATAAGAAACTACAAGACTATGTGAATTATGTCGGTTTACAGCTGGTTGAAGCCTTCGAACTCACCGAAATAGAATTCAAATTCTTCATCTTATCTATGCATAATCCTAATGCCTATGCTACTCCGGGTGGCGTGATTTTCATCACTAAGGGCATGCTTGATCTCTGCAATAACGAAGCTGAATTAGCTGTTATTCTGGCTCACGAAATTGTCCATGTTGCTTATAATCACGGGATGAAGGAGATTGTAGAACGCCGAAATCACATTGCTGCTGATAACACATTTGCTGAACTAGATAATGAATACACCATGTATGATGAAGAGACTGCTGCTGTAGAAGCTGAATTGGAAGAGGATGCTTTTCAGATTTACGAAACCCTGATTGCAGGAAGACTTGACCAATATGAAAAAGAGGCGGATCAAGTTGGCATGATCGTAGCTGCTAGAGCCGGATACGATGCTAAAGTATTGCCTATTATGTTAGAAAGAATCGGGAAATACACAGTTAAATCTAATAATGAGCATTATCGTCCGGATATTATTAACCAACGCATGAAATGGGCTTTATCGTATTTGAAAAGTGTTAAGTTCCCTGATAATCTGATGCTTCAGGAGCAGAGGTTTAAAACTGAAACTGCGAGGAAATAGGGAAGAAGAAAAGATATAACCACAAAGGCACAAAGAACACAAAAAAGAAAGAAGAAGAAAGACAAAGAGAAATAATTTGACTGCTTATTAATCGGTTCTTCACTAATAGTTTATCTGAAATTCTTACTTTTTGTGTTTTTGTGTATTTTTGTGCTTTTGTGTTAAAGCGCTCTTTCTCATCAATTGTTAACTGCTTCACTGCTTAGTGTTCTCTTCCAACCCATATACTCATCGAGAACTCATCGAGCTACCCTCTAAGGTTCCAAGGAGAAGGTGAGTAGGAACTGTGCCAACATTTTTTGTATTAGACAGTAATATTAATGTTAGTCTCTTTTAACAAATACGATGATTTAACAGCCTCTATTAGATTAATCTAATAGTGGAAGATTAATAAAGAAAAAACACAAGAGCCGGACAAATATAAAAAAAAGTGACCCTTTAGTATATAGAAGGGAGATTAAAAACAGCTAAATAAAAGAAAATCGACAATTTTATTGACTAAAATGGGGAAGTACTGATTCTGTAAAAATGGTGGGTGATACTGGAGTCGAACCAGTGACCTCTACGATGTCAACGTAGCACTCTAACCAACTGAGCTAATCACCCGAAGTAGATTAAAATAAGTAAAACAAAACATTGATAATTTTGTCAAGAAAAATAAAAAGGAGATAGTATGGAACTCTATATGAGCTTCGTTCAAGAGAATGTTATCTTATCTGCTATCATTCACTTCGCTATTCTGGGAACGTTTGGAGAAATCCTTTCACAATGGGTAGTAAACAAGAATTTTAAATACCCGTTTAACTTCTTTATGACCCTTAAAAAGATGATTATTTGGGCGGTTTTAGGTGTAGCCATAAAATACACTTTTGTCGGTTTTGCCGGTAATCCGGGAGCTAATGACGGCTTTGTAAATGCTTTAATGGCACACAACTTCTTACCACAAGTAAGTAAAGATTCATTTTGGTTTGCTTTTTTTGTCTCAGCCCTGATGAACTTACAGTTTGGACCATTCATGATTCTTATGCACAGGGTTTTAGATAATTTAGCTTCCGGCGTTAGTAACTGGAAGGGAATTAGTAAAGGATTCTATTGCTTGCTTTGGTTCTGGATTCCTGCTCATACTGTAACCTTCTTAGTGCCTAACGATTTAAGAGTATTGATGGCGGCTGTTTGGTCGGTTGCGTTGGGATTGTTGTTAGGCTTTTTCAATCGAAAATAAGAAGAAATCTATCCACGAATTTCACTAATTACACGAAGAAGAAAGAGGAAGATTTAACCATAAATTACACAGACTTACGCTGATTATAAACTGGGTAGTAAACCTCTTAAATCCTGAAAGGATTATATAGTTTAGCCCGGGGTCTCATTCTGTTAAACAGAATTGACCCCGGGTACAGATACCCGCACAATAACATTTCCCTGACCTGTGCCGGCGTAGCTTTATATAGCGAAGACGCAAGGGGATAAATAGAAAATTAGAAAAGGGTGTAATGCCCCCCGATCAATAACCTAATTCAAGAGGTGAAAAGATGAGCAGTATTGAAGTCGAAGTCAAGTATCTAAAAGGGGTTGGCGATTACCGTGCTAAGCTATTGAATAACTTAGGGATTGAAGACCTGTTAGATATAATGGAATATTTCCCGCGTGCTTATATTGATAGAAATTCTAATGTGAAAATTGCCAATCTGGAAAATGACACAAACGTAGCATTGGTAGGGAAAATAGTAGATGTTTATGAGAAGCCTTATGGCTCAAATAAGCATAAACTTCATGCTATAATTACCGATAAGACCGACTCCTTAATGCTCACTTGGTTTCGCTATAATAAATGGATAAAAGATAAGCTGGTAGTGGGTAAAGAAGTCTGGGTAAGTGGGAGAGTTTCTATTTTTATGGAGTCGATGAATATTGTTCATCCGGAAATTGAATTCTTGGATAAAGATAGTGTTGATGATGATTTCTGGAAAAACCGTCCCCTCCTTCCTATCTATCCTCTCACCGGAAATCTCACTAATAAAGCGTTAAGAAACATTGTAGTGAATTGCTTTTCAGAATATTCAGATTTGATTGCAGAGAATCTTCCTCAAGCTATTTTAGAGAAATATAAACTTACAGATAGACGCTCGGGACTGCAGATTATGCACTTTGCTACAGCTGAAGCTACTGCTCTTCACACCCGCAGACGCTTTGCTTATGAAGAGTTATTCTATACCCAAATTCTCTTAGCCAGAACTAAATTCAGACATCATAAGATTGTGCAGGGGATTAAGTTTGAACTTCAACACACCTATACAACCGTGCTGAAGAACAGTCTTAAATTTGAATTAACCAATGCTCAAAAAAGAGTGATAAACGAAATTGTTCAGGATATGACATCTCCCAAGCAGATGAATAGATTGATTCAGGG
>JBAYZI010000196.1:0-3736 GCA_041672585.1 Cloacimonadales bacterium (SeqCode)
ACCATAATCCAACCTATAACCGTAATAGAAATCAAGCTTATAAATATAGGAGCTGATTAAATTCTGCTCTGTGATCGTGATCTCCTCACCATCAAAAACGGCAGGAAACTTTAAAACATTATCAAAGTTGCCTGATTTCCAAGAGTTAAATTGAAAAGCAAACTTGTGTTTATTATAGGGAGCAACCATGCTGAAGAAGGGGAAATCTAAAGCATCATCAGTGTAACCATCTTCTCCATCGACGCTATACTTGATATAGCCTAGCTTTACACTTGTATAAAAGTTAACTGTAGTGGCTGTATTTATTAGGGCAGGATTACTAAAACCATTCGCTAAGCGTAGTCCATCTCCAATTCCCACATCACCCATACCCTGACCATAAATGTCATTACCGGAGAATTGATAAGGAAAACCCTCGAGGGAAAATACTGAATTACCGGCAGTTAAAACACCTATGTTTAACACAAATAGTATCACTATTGTTATGATATTCTTATTTATTCTAATCATTTATCACTCCATTTCTCATTGTCTTTCTAATAAATAAAACTACTTGACATTTGTCAATAGACTTTTTTAATTAATACTGAATAATTTAAAATTATGAATTATGAAGAAGATATTTATCCACTGATTACATGAATTAAATGCATGTTTAACTGTTGAATTGTTGATTTGTTTAATTGTTAAATCGGTAGATAATGGCTACG
Source organism: Cloacimonadales bacterium (SeqCode) (assembly GCA_041672585.1). GTDB lineage: Bacteria > Cloacimonadota > Cloacimonadia > Cloacimonadales > JAFGVF01 > JAEKNW01. The sequence goes on from JBAYZI010000196.1 coordinate 711, forward strand.
AGATCTCTTAAATCCTGAAGGGAATAAATAGGTAACGATAATCAATAACAAATGAAACATTTCCAACCCCAAAAAAGCAAAAAGGGCGAAAACAAGTTTCGCCCTTAATATTCTTTATATTATGAATTTCAGGCTACTTCATTTCTCTTATAGTCTGAACGTTTTCTATCTAAATGATTAAGAATCTTTTTTCTCATTCTTATCGCATCAGGAGTAATCTCCAAAAGTTCATCATCGCCAATATATTCCAAACCTTGTTCTAAACTAAACTTTCTAGGTGGAATTAATTTGAGTGCTTCATCTGTACCGGCAGCTCTCATATTGGTCATTTTCTTACCTTTAATAACATTAATAACTAAATCAGAATCTTTAGCATGCTGTCCGACAATCATACCTGCATAAACGCTTGTATTAGGATTGATGAAAAGAATACCTCTTGGCTGGAAGTTATTAAGTGAATAACCTAAGGCTACGCCATTTTCCATAGCAATAAGAGAACCATGGTTGGAGTGATTAATCTCTCCCTTGTGAGGTTGGTATTCATAGAAGCTATGATTTATAATGCCTGTACCGCGTGTCAAAGTCATGAATTCATTTCTAAACCCAATTAAACCACGCGCAGGAACCATAAATTCACATCTTGTATAGCCATCTACACCACCATTCATTGTAATCAATTCACCCTTTCTCTTGCCCAACATCTCAATCACAGTACCAACAAATTCTTCTGCTACATCAATCATAGCAAATTCCATTGGTTCATGGAGTACGCCATCAATCTCTTTAAACAGAACTTTAGGTTTAGAAACTTGAAGTTCATAGCCTTCTCTTCTCATATTCTCAATCAGAATAGAAAGTTGAAGTTCACCTCTGCCTTTTACCACAAAAGTATCAGCAGAATCTGTTCTTTCTACCACAAGAGAAACATTAGTTTGCAACTCTTTCTGAAGTCTTTCCCAAATCTTCTTAGAAGATACCCATTTGCCTGATTTACCTACAAAAGGAGAGTCATTAACCATGAATTCCATGCCAATAGTTGGTTCATCAATATCTATAGAAGCCAAAGCAACTTGATGTTCTTTATCAGCGATTGTCTCACTTACATCTATTAGGTCAGAACCGGCTACACAGACAATATCGCCTGCATAAGCTGTAGTTACAGACTTCTTTTTAAGTCCTTCAAAAGTAAAGAGCTTGCTAACTTTGAAAAGCACAGTTGTCTTATCGCGCTTAAGCAGAGCTACTTCTTGTCCTACAGATATTTTACCGTTATGAATTTTACCGGTACCAAGTTTACCTAGATAGCTATCATATTCGATAGCTGAAGTCAACATTTGCAGAGGTTTGTTATCATCGCCTTTGGTATCATCAACATTAGCTAAAATTACATCTAAAAGCGGGATGAGATTATCTGATTCATCTTCCATATGCAACTTAGCATAACCTTCGCGAGAAGAAGCATAGACTACAGGGAAATCCAACTGTTCTTCACTAGCATTAAGCTCCATAAACAGTTCGAATATTGCATCAAGAACATCGTGAGGCTTTGAATTAGGTCGATCTATTTTATTAATCACAACTATTGGTCTGAGTCCAAGTTCTAAAGACTTCTTTAACACATACTTAGTTTGTGGCATTGGTCCTTCATAAGCATCTACAAGTAAGAGAACAGAGTCAACCATTTTCATGATTCTCTGAACTTCGCCACCAAAGTCAGCATGACCCGGTGTATCCACAATGTTTATCTTGTAGTTTTTATAATGGAGGGAAGCATTCTTGGAAAAAATGGTAATCCCTCTCTCTTTTTCAATATCATTTGAGTCCATAACGCGATCATCAACTCTCTCATTTGCCCGAAATACTCCGGCTTGCTTCAAAGCTGCGTCCACTAATGTGGTTTTTCCGTGATCAACATGAGCAATTATGGCGATATTCTTAATTTTCTGCATTCTTCTTCCTTTTGTTAATAGATTTACAAGGTACTCGTATTTTCAATGGTTAAATCAGTCAAGAGAAACTGAAACTATTTTCACTAATGAGGAAAAAGAGAACAAGAAATAGGCGTAAAACCTTATTTCACAGAGTATAAAGTTTGATTTAACGAAGAATTAAGAATCAGCCTTTGCATTAAATCCGGTAAACTTTCTTTTTTCTATTGACAAATAACCCACAACATACAAATAGATTATAAAAAACAAGTTTCAAATGGAGAAAGTATGAAAAATATCCTTGTAGTTGGTGCTGCGGGTCAAATTGGTTCAGAGTTAGTTCCTTTTCTCAGAGGAAGATACGGAACGAATAATGTGGTAGCTTCTGATGTTAGTAATAATTGTTGTTCTGCAATAAAAGAAAATGGTCCATTCGAGGTTTTAGATGCCTTAGATGGCAAACGAATGGGTGAAATAGTTGCTAAATATAATATAGACACAATCTACAATTTAGTGGCAGTACTCTCTGCAAAAGCAGAAGCGAACCCTAAATTTGGTTGGGATTTAAATATGGGTGTTCTCTTTAATTGCTTAGAAATTGCCAAAGAGAAAGGCGTAGCTATCTTTACTCCAAGTTCTATCGGTGCTTTCGGACCTGATACTCCTGCCGATGGCACTCCGCAAGATACTATAATGCGTCCTAAAACCATTTATGGTGTTTCTAAAGTAGCCGGTGAGTTATTATCAGATTATTATGTAAAGCGTTTTGGTATTGATTCACGCGGAGTTCGCTTTCCCGGTATTATTTCTTATGTTACCCTTCCAGGTGGTGGCACAACAGATTACGCTGTCGAGATTTATTATGAAGCAATTACAAAGCAGACTTATTGTTCAAATCTTAAAGCCGGCACTTTCTTAGATATGATGTATATGCCTGATGCTTTAAGAGCAGCTGTGGAAGTAATGGAAGCAGATCCTGCTAAGCTTATTCATAGAAACGCCTTTAATGTGGCTGCTATGAGTTTTGATCCTGAGATTATTGCTAAAGCAATTAAGCAACACATTCCTGAGTTTAAGCTCACTTATATGGTTGATCTT
>JBAYZI010000197.1:0-3724 GCA_041672585.1 Cloacimonadales bacterium (SeqCode)
CGCTTTCGTTGTTAATTCAGGTGATAATGCTGTCCAAAAGATTGATTTGAGAACAGGCAACACTGTGAGTAATATCTATGTTGAAGATTCTGCTAATCCCTGGTATGCGAAAGTAAATGGTGATTATCTCTATGTAACCGGCTTCTTTACTAATAAGCTCTACAAGATTGATTTAGAGACAGAACACATCGTAGCAGAAGCTGTTGTTGGGGAAGCTCCGGAGGGCATAGAATTCTATCAGGATAAAGTCTATGTTACCTGCACAGGCGGTTATGTGAATGATTACGCAGCAAGTCAAGTAACTGTTCTGAATAAAGAGTCTTTGGAGATTCTTACTACTATTACTACTTCTCTCAATCCACAATATATTAATCTTTATCAAGGAAAGCTGTTTGTGATGTGTACAGGAAATTGGAACAGTATTGTCGGCATGGTCGAGATTATTAACCCTGAAACCAATACCATAACCACGACTTTAGAAGTAGGCGGAAATATCGGAAAAGCTGCCTTTATTAATAATCGCTGCTACATCTCTGATGCCATGAATACTGGGATTTTCGTTATTGATACAGAAGCTGAAACTATTCTGCATAGTAGCTCTAATCCTCTCACTCCGGGTGGTTCGACTATTGCCACTAATGGTAGTTCAATTGCCTATGTTAACGCCTCTTGGGGAGAAAACGGCACTCTTTATATTACTGATGCCAACTTACAAAATCCCCAAAGCTTTCAACTTGCTCTGGCTCCAACTGATGTGATTTTCGGCTCCATAGTTGTGCCTAATTCTAATAACGATGTGGTTCTGCCTCAAATCACCGTTACCGCCTATCCCAATCCAACTTCTAATAAGCTCAATTTCTCACTTTCCCACGCAAGCAGAGGGAAATCGCAAGTTGCTATTTATAACATCAAGGGACAATTGATAGATAAATTCGAAACTACTGAGAGTGAATTCTCGTGGCAGGGAAGGGATAGAAAGAATAAACCTATATCAAGTGGAGTTTACTTTTATAGAATTACTAATGCTGATGCTAGTGTTGCTGGTAAGTTTATAAAGATGAGTTAAAATACAAGTATTCTCCCTGAATAAATGTAGTCGAATAAAGTAAGAAGGGTCGCTGATATCAACGACCCTCTTCTTTTATATTATCTTTTTAATTAGACACCCGCAGTCCGACAGAAGAAAGACCTCACCCCGTCAGTTTCCACTGCCACCCCTCCCCGGAAACCTTTGAAATACAAAGAGGGTAGGGGATTAAGATTCTCATTGCTCATCGCAATGATGCACTCAGGGATGAGTGCGTTCCCAGTGAAGAGATTGCGTATCCATCTTAATCCGTGCAGCTCCGTGGCTAAATAATCTTTCATTCTTCCTCTTAAAACTCTGTGTAACTCCTCTTAAACTCATCTTCACTCTGTGTTAAGGGTCTTTTTCTTCAATTGCTAATTGCTCATTACTAATTGCTTTTTATTAAAAAAGCCCACTTATGTTTCCATCTTTATCAATATCCATTCCTTGAGCAGAAGGGGTTTTAGGTAATCCCGGCATTCTCATAATATCACCTGTAATAGGTACTAAGAAGCCTGCTCCGGCAGAGATAACAATTTCTCTAACAGTAACCAAGAAGTCTTTAGGTCTGCCTAAAAGCGAAGGATTATCTGAAAGAGACTTCTGTGTTTTAGCAATACAAATTGGTAATTCATTAAAACCATACTTGTCAATTAATCTTAAAGTTCTTTTGGCTTCCACAGAGTAGTCCACTGCTTCAGCACCATAGATTTCGTGGGCAACCTTGAAGATTTTATCTTTCACAGGGTCCTTCCATTTATAAAGGTTATTAAGCTGACAAACATCAGTTTCAACCAAAGCGACAACTTTCTCGGCAAGTTCAAGTCCACCCTCAGAACCCTTAGCAAAGTAATCTACAACTGAAACTTCAAATCCGAGCTTTTCAACAAAATTAACAACAGTAGCAATCTCTTCATCTGTATCAGTTCCAAATTTATTAACAGCGACAATTGATTTCATGCCGAATTTCTTTGTGTTTTCAAGATGTTTCTCTAAGTTTACTAAACCTGCATGCACTGCTTCCGGATTTGCTTGGGAAAGATCTTTAAGCTTCACTCCACCATGGAATTTAAGAGCTCTAATGGTCGCAACAACTACAACTGCATTAGTACAGAATTGACCATAAGGACATACGATATCGAAGAACTTTTCAGCTCCCAAGTCAAAACCAAATCCGGCTTCGGTGATAACATAATCACTCAAGCCAAGAGCTGTTTTAGTAGCGATAATACTATTAGCACCTTGGGCAATATTAGCAAACGGTCCACCATGAATAAAGGCAGGAGTATGTTCAATTGTTTGCACAATGTTAGGCTTGATAGCATCTTTTAGAAGTGCTGTAATTGCACCTTGATAACCTAAATCACTCACAAATACAGGGTCTCCACTATAGTTATACCCGACAATGATTTTGCCAATCTTCTCTTTAAGTTGAGTCAAATTATTAGATAAGCAGAGAATTGCCATAATCTCAGAAGCAGGTGTAATATCAAACCCTTCTTCAATTGGAATACCTTGAGATTGTCCGCCAAGTCCGATGATTACATGCCTTAACATTCTATCATTAACATCAATAACTCTTTTCCATAACAATCTACGAGGATCCAAGTCTAATTCATTTCCTTGATAGATATGGTTATTTATTAAGGCAGAAAGAGTGTTATTAGCAGTAGTGATAGCATGGAAATCCCCGGTAAAGTGCAAGTTAATGTCTTCCATAGGAAGAACTTGGGCATAACCACCTCCGGCGGCTCCACCTTTAACACCAAAAACAGGTCCTAAAGAGGGTTCTCTAATTGCCACACTGGACTTTTTGCCTATCTTGTTGAGAGCCATGGAAAGTCCTATAGAGACTGTTGTTTTACCTTCTCCGGCAGGTGTTGGGGTAATTGCTGAAACTAAGATTAGTTTTCCTCTGTTACGCTTACCAACTTCTTCCACAACCGGCATTTTAATTTTAGCTTTGAATTCTCCGTAATGCTCTAAATCTTCAGGCTTTAAACCAAGTGTTCCGGCTATTTCATCAATGTGTTTTAACTTAACTTCAGACGCTATGTCAATATCTGTTTTCATACAAACCTCTTTTTATAGTAATATTTAACTATATTATATTCTGTTTAGACGTTTAGGCAAGTAATAAAACAATGAGCAATTAGCAATTGAAAGAGACTTTAACACAAAAACCACTAAAAGCCACAAAAGCACAAAGAAGAAAGAACGTGGCTAATTCTTCTTTTTTCCTCAAATTGCTCATTGCTAAATGCTATATTTATGGACTACGTACAACCCGAAAACCAAGACTTCTATGAGAAACTTCCTGGTTGAACATGCTACGATTAGCCACTCTACACTCCTCTGCGTCATCATCCCAGCCACCGCCACGCGTCACGCGAGCATAACCGCTGTCAGGTCCAACCGGATCAGTCTGGGCATTGTTTGTATCCTACATTCCCGGAATTTATAACGAGGGTGGCTCAATCCCTAATTTTTGGTAAATAGCTTTTTGTTTTTCAGTGATTTCGCCAACTATCTTCTTTTGCCCAGGTGCTTCAAATACTTCAATAACATCGAGTTCATCAAGTAATCCCTGCAAAGTCCATTTATCAAACAACTTGGCATCCTGCATTTTCTTTTTAACATAGGATAAGTAAATCA
>JBAYZI010000198.1:0-3693 GCA_041672585.1 Cloacimonadales bacterium (SeqCode)
AATAGTTCGTTTCATATAGTCCTATAGTGATATAGGGCTATCCCTACAATTGCATAGCCCCGCTGAAAAGCGGGGCTTTTATTTCAATTAGCAAGAAGAACAATTAGCAATTAGCAATTAGCAATTAGCAATTGAAGAAAAAGAAAGAATTTTATCTACTGATTACACAGATTTCACAGAAAAAAGAAGAATTAAAAAAGAAAAGATAAAAATGAAAAATGAAAAGTTGAACTGACAATTACCGGAAACACTGAGATGTAGGGGCGTATCAATATACGCCCTCTTTGCTCAAACCACAGAGACACAGAGGAAACGGAGAAAAAAGAAGATGAATACGGAGGTTCTTAAATTCCCCTCTTCATTCGCAAAGCGAATCTCTGGAGAGGGGTGGCAGTGTATTTCACTGACGGGGTGTGGTCTTAATTCCCTTCTTCAAACCGGCGGGGCGGTCTCTTAAAATACATGTTGAATCGTTGATTTGTTGAATTGTTTAATTGATAAGAGACTGGCGGGGTGGTCTCTTAAAATACATGTTGAATCGTTGATTTGTTGAATTGTTTAATTGATGAAGAGACTGCGGGGTGAGTTCTTCTTCTGTCGGACTGCGGGCACCCTTGCCCGTATTCATTCACCTCCGGAGGAGGGGAATCTTATTCTTGCGAAGCAAGGTCTTCTTCTGTCGGACTGCGGGCACCCTTGCCCGTATTCATTCACCTCCGGAGGAGGGGAATCTTATTCTTGCGAAGCAAGGTCTTTCTATCCCTTTGCAAGGGATAGATTTAATGCGGGCGAGGGCGCCCACAATCCCAGTAAAAGAGACTCCTTGCTTTTGCCAGGAAAGAGATTCCCCTCCTTCGGAGGTGAATAAATACGGGCGAGCCGCCCGCAATCCCAGTTAAAGAGGGTGTATGCAATTCGCCCCTACAACCGATCATCATTGTGAAGCTGTCTCTTCATCAATTAAACAATTCAACAAATCAACGATTCAACACAAACTTTTCACTTTGTCCGCATTTCGTTCTCCTTATTTTGCGCTTGACAATGTCTATTTGTTATTTCATCTTAATTATGAGGAAATTCAAAAAATAGCTAATATTTAAAATAGTTCTTGACAGCTAAATGAGCGAAGCCTATTAATGGTAATGTAATATATGAGAAACAGATCTTTAACTTGGTCACTGTTGGTTCTACTGTATAGATAATGAACACCACACTACTATAACATGAGTAGCCAACCTTGAAAAAGTATAAGATTAACGAAATATGGTGCTTTGCTTAAGATTTGTTAAGACGAATTGCCCTAAACCGGTAATTCTCTCTAAAAAAGACAAGTCAGAACAACCACCATACTAAGCTATAGAATTAATAGTAACTAAACATTGAGAAGGGAATAACTTCGTATCGCAATGTCTGGTTTGCTTTTGATTACTGCGTCACGGTAATCAACTGCATCCGGTATTGTGGAAATATTTCCACACTCTCAGTGGAGTTACACCCAAAAAAAAGATAACAATAACATGTTATGGGAGAAAAATATTATGAAAAAAATTATGTTAGCGTTTATGCTATGCGTTTTAATGATAACAGGCTTATTTGCCCAACAATTAACAGATGGATTCGAAACATGGCCATCTGGAAATTGGAATCTTATAGAGTCAACCACAACAAACACAATTTCTCAATCGTCTTCTCAAGCAAATAGTGGAACATCTTCATTAAGATTTAGTTCATACACTAGTGCATCAAGTTACGATCAGTATATTGTGTCAAATGAAATAACTTGGACAGACCCTGCAAATGAGTTTTCTTTTTATCATAGATCACACTCTGAGTATGGTGATGAGGAAATCGCAGTTGGTTGGTCAACAACCGGTAATGATGTAAATGCAGATTTTACTTGGACAGCAACAATTGAACCTATATTATCTTGGGGTCAATATCTAAACACTACTTTACCTGCTGAAACTAAATATGTTGCAATTCATTATTTTAGTGATTATGCATACTATTGCTACATTGATGATATAGTCTTAGGCAATGTGTTAGCTGGTACTCCAGATGTTCCAACATTAGTATCCCCAGGAAATAATGTTGTAAATACTGATCTTATTGTTCATTTAAACTGGACAACCGGTGCAAACACTGATCACGCAGTTTTATACCTTGCGGATAATTTAGCTTGGACAGGTGCAACAGTGGAGGATCCTGCAACTTCTAATTACTCAACTACTTCTTTAAATTCCGGCACAACTTATTATTGGAAAGTGGTTGCTGTTAGTGCCGGCGGTATTGAGGCTACAAGCGCAACTTATAGTTTCACAACCGTGTTCCCTGCTATTACTCAATTCCCATGGACAGAAGGTTTCGAAGGTGCTGAACCTAACTGGACAATAATTGATAATAATAATGATGGTGATATGTGGGATACAAACTATTCATCTAATGCTTATGAAGGCTCAGAAGCTGCTACGATTTATACCGACTATAATGCCGGTGCTAATGATGATTATCTGATTTCTCCACAAATGACATTAACCGGAAATGAGCGTTTAAAATTCTGGTATAGAGTTCAAGGTTCAGGAGAGCCAAATGATTTCAGAGTAGTATTATCTACTACTGGAGTAGATCCTGCTGATTTTACTAATATAATTCTCCCTCTTACAGAGTGCAGCAATACAACATACCAAGAGGAAACAATAGATCTATCTGATTATAGTGGAAATTGCTATTTTGCCTTCCATGTTCCTCAAGGTGGATTAGACGGTTGGAGATTATATATTGATTATGTAACTGTAGAAGAAATACCTACAGGTACACTTGTGCAAATTACACCATCTGATACTTATGACTTTGGTAATGTACTTACAGGTACTGTAGCAACCCAAATATTTACTGTTGCTAATAGTGGTGTAGAGTCTGCTGTAATTTCCGAAATTACCGTTCCCACAGGCTATGCTTTTGAATTCTCAGAGGAAGAATTACCTATAACCTTAGAACCAAATAGTTCATTTACTGTTACCGTAACTTTTTCTCCGATAAATGAGATGATGTATTCCGGTAACTTAAGAGTTAAAGAAACTGAACCGGGTAATCCTTTCGGTGGACAAAATCATGATGTGGCTCTTACCGGAGTTGGTATTCCAGTTCCTCAAGGTGCTACTTGTGCAAACCCAATACCATTAATCTTCCCTGCTGAGAATATTGCAGGAAATACAGTAAACTTCTATGATGATTATGACAATGCTTGGGTAACCCCTTCTACTTATTATCTTAGTGGTGATGATGTAGTTTACCAATTCACACTTGCTAATTCAATGCTCTTGAATGGTACAATAACTACAACTAATAGCTGGATTGGTGCTTTTATACTCGAAGAAGAACCTAATGAAGCTAATCCGGCTCCTGTAATTCTTTCAAAGACAAATTCAAGTACTACTTTAACCTATACTAATGAGATGTTATCCGCCGGGACTTATTTCTTGATAATCTCAAGCTATACAAGTCCACAAAGCATAACCTATAATATCAACTTAACAGCTGATGCACTACCTGCTCCAGGTATGGCAACTTCTCCATCTCCTACTAATGAAGCAGTTGATCAACCTTCAATTGTTAATTTAAGCTGGAACAATGCAAACTATACTGAAACTATAGATTTATGGTTTGGTATTGCCGGTGCTCGTGATATGGCTT
>JBAYZI010000199.1:0-3685 GCA_041672585.1 Cloacimonadales bacterium (SeqCode)
ATACCCGGGGTTAATCCTTGAAATACAAGGATTTGACCACCGGGCTAAACTATTTATCCCCAAGGGGATTTAAGAGGGTTAGCGAACAGTAACAACCGATAAAACAATTAAACAAATCAACGATTCAACATGCATTTCATGTTGATTAGTGTGAAAACTCTTTTTTATTTCATCAGTAACATTTTCTTCACCACTTCCTGACCAGCACTTTTTATCCTATAAAAGTAAGTTCCGGAGCTAACCTGCTTACCCTGATCATTATCACCTTGCCAGATAATAGAGTGCTTCCCAGCTTCTTTATTCTCATTAACCAGACTCTTCACCTTCTGTCCTTTAAGATTATAAATATCAACAGTAACGCTTCCTTTTTGGCTTACATCATACGAGATAGTTGTTTCAGGGTTAAAAGGATTTGGGAAGTTGGTAGCATTCAGAGTTACAGGGGTTATTTCTAAATCACCGTTGGGGGTAATAGTTCCGGCATATATTGCTGTTCCATTCTCACCTGTTAAAACAATCATAACCTCCTCTCGGCTCTCTTCAATTAGAAGGTCTATTGTTACATAGGAAAAATCTAATGGTATTGAATCGACATAACGCAACCCTGTTTCAGTTTCCTTAAATATACAAATGTTGTATTTTGTAATAAATCCATTGCGTGAGTTTAAATCGTATGAAGTTTCTCCTACATACATTAGAAAACCACTATTAGTGGCAAGGTTACTGTAAAGCGTTATTATGCCCAAATCTAATTGACTGCTTAAATTAACCGGGTCTTCTGACAAATCAAAAACTATACCTGATCCAAGACTATTTAGTGATAGATATCTTTTTGATTTATCAATAGTGAGGTAATAGCTACTACCAACAAGTTTATTACCCAAAAACTGAGGATTGTTATTTTCAATATAATAAACCGAGATATTAGGGTTGTTATAATATGCAATATAAAGATAATTATTTACATAACAAGTCTGCCCCCAAGTCGTTGTATTAACAATGCTCCAGTTTTCTATATTGTTTTCATCTCCAGTAGATATTGATCTAATGTTATTTTCAGATTGATAGATTAATTCCTCTCCATCATAAAAGATACTGAATGTTGTATTGTCTAAGGATGCGTAAATTGAATCTTGAATAACTAATTGATCTGAACTATTAACTTGGTAAAGATGTAAGTAATCCGAAGCTTCATAATATCGTGTGCAATATAATCCACTATCTGTTGAATACCATTGATAGTTTCCGACAGGATAGTCATTAGGAATTATCTCAGGTGCATATGGGTTTGATATATCTGTAATTTGCAGATTAATAAAATCTTGCATAAATATTCTATTAGTGGTAATATGATTGTATATTGTGGGGCTTCTATATCCTTCAACCATTTCAACAAAACTAACACTATTGCCTTCTACTCTAAGATGTATCAATGGTTTATTAGCAAGGGAAACATAAACATTGTCATCATTGTTAACCATTAAACACTGAAACACAAACATGATTTCATCAGGCTCGGTTAAATCAAAGTAACTTATTGAATCCAATACTTGGGGATTATCAAGATCTGAAACATCTACCAAGTCAAAATAGCAATGCTCGCCAGAACTATACCTATTATATCCAATCATTCCATTGCGGTAAATGAATCTATATGCCAATGGAACTGAGGGTTCGAAGTGAAAGCTACCTTCAAAAACTAAAGTATCAGAAATTGTATAAAAATCTATCTTATGACGATCTTTAAGCGCTAAAGAATTGCCATCAATCAAAGCTGAGTCATAATATTGATCGAAGCTGTATAGTAATTCTAATTCTCCAGAATCAGTAACTTCATAAATCTCATATAGTCCGGAACCATCATAAAGCATTATTTTAGAGTCATCAACCTTTTCATATAGATTTCCGTAAGTATAAGTTGAAATTTGTTCGTAGTTACTTAAAGAATAAACTGAAGTATGCCTAACATGTGAAATCCTATATCCTATAACATAATAATCATCCACAATATCTATCGCAGGTTCAATTACATTGGAAAGAGTTTGTTCATGAATTAATAATGGCATTGTAGATGTTAAATCATAGAATTTCAAATCGGTGTCTAAAGAATCGCCTACACTAAACTTTGCTAATATTAGGCAATTATTAGAAATTGCAAAATCATTCAACCCAATTTCTTTAATATGTGTTTGTTCGATAAAATTACCCTGTTCATCTAAAGAGATTAAAATAACCCCATTATAAGTTTGATAACACACCCAATTATCAACACATTTTGTTTCTAAATAATTCTCTACAGATAAATTAAACTCTGATGCTATTGATAAGTCTGTTTGACCATACAAGCTATTGTTTATCGAACACATGATGATAAGTGTATAAATAAACATGAGAATATGTTTTTTCATTATAATTACCTTCCTTTTTAAATTAGGGAAGAATTCTTCCCTAATTTATCATTTGATTATTTTTCTTAGTAACCTATTGGGTTTCCTGGATCAATTGGATTGTTTTGCAGTTTACCTCTAATTGTTATTGTTACAGTATCATTGTTAACCAGGTCACAAAAACAATCTTTATATATTATTCTACTAACTCTTTCATCGAAATAATGAAAAATAACTCTATAATACATCTTAGGATTAAACTCTTCAATGTGTATTCCAGATTCAAGCACTGCTATATCATGGTAAGGAGTTCTTGTCCACATTGGGGAAGTTGTTGATTTATAATACCATTCTAATCCATACAGTGGAACATCAGTGTCAATTATAACCGAATACGCACTAACAACTCCAACAGCAACAAGTATTAACATTATTACAAGTAATCTTTTCATGATTACCTCCATTTTTTATTTTTGTATGTTGATTATCTGCAACACCACAGATTGGATGTGGAAATTATTCCACAGTAATAATCTTATTGTCTTTAATGACCAAATTTAAGCGATTCTTATAGATTTGGTCAGTTGCTGTGGATACTTTAATGCTCTAATATATATATATATATATATGGCACTTAGCTAAGGTAAGTGTCATGAGATAATGCATATAATTATAGCAGTTTTTAAGCACTTTGGTTCTGTTTATGGATTCTTGCTTGTGCATATTTGTTACTCTTTTCATTATACTTACCTTTTTCTATTTGATATATGACAATTTATAATCTCGATTGAAGATCTGTCAAGTAGATTGTTAAAAGAACAGTTTAGAATTTATATTTTTTATGGTTAGGAGGGTGATAGAACTCCATAAACTAGGGAAGAAGCACCAAAATCAGTACATGTCTCACAATATACATCCCGTCCTAAATAATTTTACTGCCTTTCTATTAAACCCTTATGAGTCTTCGCTGAAGCTACGCCTTCACACGGCAGGGTTATTTTTATTTTGACATCTATACCCGGGGTTAATCCTTGAATACAAGGATTTAACCACCGGGATAAACTATTTACTCCCCAAGGGGGTTTAAGAGGTATCTAAACCGATATCGACGTATTAAACAATTAAACAAATCAACGATTCAACATGCATTTCGTGTTAATTAGTGTGAAAGCTCTTTTTTATTTCATCAGTAACATTTTCTTCACCACTTCCTGACCAGCACTTTTTATCCTATAAAAGTAAGTTCCGGAGCTAACTTGTCTGCCCTGATTATTATCACCTCTCCAGATGATAGATTG
>JBAYZI010000200.1:0-3662 GCA_041672585.1 Cloacimonadales bacterium (SeqCode)
TAAGTAAATAACGCTTAAAGCTTCTCTCGATATACTCTTCAATAAACTCTTCTGTTTCAATCATCAAAGAAGATAAAGAGACAAGTTTCTCACTTACTGTTGGATTCATATTCTCATTAATCCAAGGGAATAGCTCATTTCTAATCTTATTGCGTGTGTAGTTAGATTCTTGATTTGATAAATCTTCTCTCCACTCAATTCCCTCTTCTGTTAAGAAAGTATAAATTTCTTTCCGGGTGAAGCCTAATAACGGTCTGATTATAGTATTGGATTTAGGAAGTATCCCGCGCAAACCAGTGATTCCGGAACCCCTAATTAGGTTCATCATCACCGTTTCAGCATTATCGCCTTGATTATGCCCCAACGCTATATAATCCAGCTTATAATCTTTTAACAGAGCCTGGAAATAGTTCATTCTCACATCACGGGCAGAGGCTTCAAAATTAGCTTTAGAATCAAGATGCACACTTTTGATTACCAAACAGAGATTATGTGAAAAACAAAACTCCCGCACAAATGCTTCATCAGCATCAGACTCTTTTCCTCTCAAATTATAGTTTACATGACCGATTAATAGAGATAGATCTAAGCTGTCCTTAATCATGAGCAGAGCTAGGAGCAACGCTGTTGAATCAGGTCCTCCTGAAAAACCTACCAATAACTTGCTTCTTTTCTCTAACAACCGATTATCTTCAATATATTGAGAGAATTTAATTATGAACTCTTTGTTAATTTTATCTTTGAACATTTATCCCTATCTGTTTTATTATTTTAAGGCAAAATATAATAATCTCCTACTTTTGGCAAGCATTTTATTTACATACCCCGATAATTTTCTTAAAGTACTAAGAAATAGGGGATTATAAAAGTGATTAAGAATTATTAAAATATGAGAAGTAAACGCGTAACTTGTTGATAAATCTCATGAATGGCGAATTGGGTGGAATAATGACAAAGAGAGGGGGTGAGGGAGAGAGTGGAAGAAAAAGACAAAGATCTTTTACCACAAAAAGCACAAAGATCACAAAAAGAATGATTACAAGAAAAAGAATTAAAAGAGAAAAGTAAAAAGTGGCGTATTGCGACCTCTTAAAGTCCCCTATCACTCAGCTACAGGCAGAGATATGGAGAGGGAGTTTATCTACCATAGCTTCCTACTTCACTAAAGTTTCGTAGGATGTATTAGCGAAGGTGGATGGCAGCTTTGCTGTCAGTGTGAGGTCTTTCTAATTGCTCATTGCTAATTAATCTCTCATGTCCGTTTTTCGGCTTTTTTTACCCATGACAAGCTCTCATGTTAACTTTTGCTGTGTCTTAACACGTCAGGGGGTAGCTCGATTAGTTCTCGCATAATGAACGAGATAGGAAAGGGAGTCCCCCCCCTTTAGTAAGGCGCTGGCAATTAAACAATTAAACAAATCAACGATTCAACATGTTCTTTAATTATTAATTAAAACCTATTTCTTCCTCATAAAATGAAACCCTACCTTAATCGCAGCATAAGGTATTATTGTATTATCTGTTTCATCAACTATTTCTTTCTCTATTCCTGAAGTTGCATTAACATAAATTGTACCTAAATCTAGATTAAAATTAGCTTCTATACCGATTGCTTGAGGATGTCTTTTAGCTGAGATGCCGTGAATGGTTTCTTTTCTTGAAGTATTAGCTAAGTTATAATAGAGAGAAAGACTGGGGAAGTTACGTATAGCCGGATCATCTAAATAGCCAAAAATAAGTGCAGATTTTACCTCAGTATTAGTCCCATCATATTTACCCACAAAAGAGCCACCACTTTCAATAAAAATCTGTTTACCTTCTAAATATAGTGACATTCTGAAGGGATTATCATAATCTGTTAGAAGTCGCTTTATACCTAATTGAAATCCGGTAAAAGTATTTTCAACAATAGATTCTTCATAAGAAACATGGTTATCTCCATCAACGTTAATAAAAATATTGTTACTATTATCAATGATGCCTATAAAAAAACCTAGTTTAAACTCTGTATAATTATCAAAACCGACTCTTCCATTAATTCCAATATATCTACAATTGTCTTTAATATTTGATTCCATTAGCAGATCTTCACCGGCAAAATCAACCCAATCATGATAATCGATACTATTGATATTATCTACAGTCGTAGCATTATCCATAAAAGATTCTATGGCAAAACTTCCTGCATTTATTGGCATGGCACTTTCACCAACCCCCACTGTTCTCACCATTGTACTCATTTGATTTTGACTACAGCCTGTAAATAAGACAATACTTAAAACAGATAATAAAAATAAAACATTAAGCTTTTTCATTAGTACTCCCATGTTTATTATATTGATTAATTCCCAATATTACATAATTTTTAAAAACTGTCAAGAAATTGTTTAATTTTGATTTACACAAGCTCTTTTTATTCATTATTCTTGACATTATTTTACCAGCTAAAACAATAACCTCATGAGAATTATACCTATCTACTATCATTTAGTTAGTAATGAACAGAATCCTTTAGTGGAGAATTTATATACTTTTAAAGATGTTGCGTCTTTTAAGAGAGATATAGAAGCGTTGGTAAGCAGGTATAAAATCCTTGATTTGGCAGATATTAAGTCGCAACATAAGGGAGTTGTTTTAACTTTTGATGATGGTTTTGCCGAGTGTTATCATACTATATTCCCTATTTTGAAACAATTTGGAATACCTGCCTTCTTCTTTATTAACAATGACTTTTTAGATAATAAAAGTATGTTCTACCGGGCTAAAATATCTTTGATAATAAGTCATCTAACATATAGTTCTACAGCAATTCATCAGCATTTAGCAGAATTACTTGGGTGCAAAATTACTGAGATAAAGAAGAAACTATTAGCAATTAAAAATGGGGATAGTGATTTATTGAACTCTCTACTTAGTATCATGAAGATAGATATTGCTGAATATCTTAGTAAGCACCAGCCTTATCTCACTTCTGAACAAATAAGAGAGATGATTAAAGCAAACTGCTATTTTGGTGGACATACTCGGGACCACATGAGCTTAAAGAACATGCCATTTGCCGAACAAGAATTTAGAATTGTGGATAGTGCTAAAGATATTGCTAGGAGATTTGATTTAGATTATACGCTTTGTTCCTTACCGCACAATGATGCCGGGATTAGCAGGAACGTTTTGCAGAACGCAAGTAAAGAGGTTGATTATATCTTTGGTGGCTATGGCTTTAGGCAAGATTTAGAAAGTAAATATTTCCAAAGAGTTTCCAATGAACATAGCACAATGCGGATTGATAAATTTATTAAAATGTGGAAAATAATCCACAAATCGACAAATAGAATCAGAATTATAAAAAATGTCTTGAAGAGAAATGTGAGATAATTAAACTGTCTCAAATTATAAATTATGGGAGTAATAAATGCTCGATTTATTAGCAGGAAAAAGAAGAAGTCATTTTGCAACAAACTTAAATTTAAAGAATAACGGAGAAGTTGTAACCTTAATGGGTTGGGTGCACCGAAGAAGAGACCTGGGTGGATTAATCTTTGTAGATTTAAGAGACCATTCAGGAGTAATCCAAATTGTATTTAATCCCGAAAACGAAAAAGTAATTGATAAAGCACATAAATTAAGAAATGAATATGTAATCAGCGTGAAAGGTGTTGTCG
>JBAYZI010000201.1:0-3581 GCA_041672585.1 Cloacimonadales bacterium (SeqCode)
TGCTTTCGCTATATTATTCCTTTTCATACTATATGATATTAATTTATAAGGCTCTATGTTGTCAAGATGTTCTTTGTTTTTTTTCGATTAAGCATACCTTGTAAAGTAATTACCTTAGTGTAGTGTGCCGATAAATACTTTAAATGAATATTTGAGTCAATCAGAATAGATATCAGATATGACATAAAACATTCCTTTCATTGATTGGAAATGCTAACAAACACTATCCGATCTTACACCTCCACACTCAAAAGCTGTCCGAGCATATCTTTCTTATACAACTCCTTGCTGAAAATCAGGAACATCGGTTGGGTCTTTTGAGGAACGATATCCGTTAGCATTGTGCTGAATTCCATAAACATATACAATCCGGCTGTGGACGGATCTTCTTGAATCATCATCTTCTTCTGTCCTAAAGTCCAAAGCTGCATGTACTCGCTACTACCGGGAACAGTTACTGCTGCTCCTTCATAATTTCCATAAGCATTAACTTCGTTGTCACAATGGCGAACTGGAATCCAATGGTTTCCTTGATCGGCATACAGAAAAGTCTCCTTTCCTTTAGCTAGAACGAGTTTTCTATAAAGCATAAACCACAATCCATTCAAGTTTGCTATGCCTTCGCTATTGCTAATCTCACCCAGTACCATAATTACTGGTACGCCTGGCAAGGTGAGATACAGCTGTCTGAATTCTATGCCCCTGTAAGGTTCATAGTGTTCGATTTTAGTACAAATCGCCAAACCTCTCCAGTTATTACCAAATTGGTCAGTAAGATTTGTTTGTTCCACACGGTGTGATTCTTTCATAAGAGCTCGAATACTGATAAAGTTAAAAATAATGGACATTCCACCGAGATAGGGATTAAAAAAGCTTTTTGGTCCATAATCCGGATAATTGTTGTCCAGTATTTCCGAGCCATTATACTTCAGTGATATGAGTCCGGGCAAACGCCCATCCCTGGCTGCACCAAAGCTGATACTGCCATTATCACAGTATATTATTTCATTCTCTTCACGATAAGTAAAATTGCCTTGAGGATAGAGAGTCAATTGACCTCGAAGTAGATCAGTGTAAGGCAGCGTAATATCAGTCTGGATTAACTCTAATGAGCCGATTGGAGGACTGGAAAGTTCCCACCCGATTACGCGTTGATCAACTTTTTCTATGGGATTAAACAGTGTTTCCGGATTCTTAAGGCTGGAAGAATTGAGATTATAACTTGCTTTTAGATCCATATCCAGAACTTGCACAACCTCAGCACGGCAAGGAAGCTTTAACACGGGATTACCGCAATTTACCTGAAGTTCTATGCCCTGGTGGATAAGACTGATTTTCCTATTTCCTTGGGCTACATTGCGTAATTGCCACGCGTTTTTGAACACATCCAGATGTATCTGTAATGGTTGTGGAGATTTCAATCCCTTTTTGTAAAGTTCATCGAGACTAACCTCCCAAGCCAGACAGTATTCTTCCGGAGCCAAGTGTGTATCTTTCTGCCAAATAAGACTTATCGTGCTATCGTTACAGCGTGCGAACAACCAGTTTTCTTGCGGGCACTTTCTCGGTAGATCGCACATTCCGAAGTCCAATAACTCAGCATCTGTTTCCACGATTTTGCCTTCATAAAAAAAGGAAAATCGTACATCGTTAAGCGAAAAAGGCAACTTCAACCAAAGGTCTTGGCGGTTTGGTGGTTGTGAGATTACGCGAGGGAAAACCTCCACTAATCCACTATCCCAAAGACGATAGATCCAGGCAAAACTGAGCCCAGGGATGTCGCGTGAACGGAATCGTGTTTCAGCTTCGATATAACAGGGACCTTCGTGAAATAGGGTTTCATAAGGCAGCATGCTTTCCAGTTCTTCAGAATAAGGTTTTCCTGCCTGAGGACATAACAACCTTATCCCACTGATAAACTTACTACTGATCCAAGCAGTGTTTTTGTCACCAACTTTCATTATTTCAAGTGATTTGAAAGCGTTAACCATCATCAGAAATTCAGAATTATCCACACCATGACGCCCACATGTCATAGGAATTATGCAGAAACAATCCAATTCAAAATCTAAAGAAGGGCAAGCATCCGGTTCTGCTGTTACTTTTAAGTGAGGGTTATACACGCAAGCCTGAACAGCTGTGAATCTAAGCTCGATAAACTTACGCTGCTGTCCTTCCAGTCTAAAAGAGAAGCTTTGCTCTTTGAGAAGTATGTGTTTATCATCCGGAATCACAATTTTGAACAGGCATCCTTGGCTATAATGGCTTTGCAGGTTCAAAAACATCCTGTATTCACGATTTGGCAAAAATAACGAATCCTCAAGTTGTAATTCTGCAGTGAGGGGATACTGGACTTTTAACCCAATCGCGAGAGGAACGCTCATACCATCTAATTTAAGCAAACTTGATACTCGTGGACTGGTCTCCCATTCATTCAGTTTTTTCTGCAAAGGATTAGGAAAACAGTGGGACTGCAGTTCTAGTTTTGTCTCCAGTAAATGTTCCTGCTTAAATTCGTGACTAATGATCCCATCGCTTATGCCTTCAATGCTTACTTGCAGAGGATCGCCATCTAATCTTTCTAAGTAATAGCTAATAGGTGCGGGCGTTCCAAAAACCGGTTTAGGACACAAGGCACTCACTTTTACGGAGAAGCGTGGTGTTTTAAGAGCTACCATTCCTCTTCCGAAGCGTTCAAAGCTTACTTCTAAACGCTTGCCATCTTTCTCCCACACATAGTCATAAATGTCAAATCCGTTCTCATTTCTGCCGTCCGGCTCTATCTTCAGTTCCCGTTGACTATCTTCATACCAATCGAACTCCTTCCACAACGGTTTTAGCAGTTCTAAATTGAGCAGACCGGGGATAAAGTTCATCAAGTGCGTAGATTGGTTTTCCATCTTTTCCCAGAAAAAACCGCATTTTTTATACAGTGGTACAGCCTTTGTGTTGCCCGGCCAGGTAAAGAGATCAATGCGTTGATAACCAAGCTCGGCAGCTCTTAACACACAGCATTTCACAAGGTCTCTACCAATACCCTGCCCATGAAGAGTGGGCAGTACATTCAACAGTTCTATGTAAGCAACACCTGGTTCTTCTGCATAGTCTGTGAGCTTTGCATATCCTAACACTTTTCCGGAATGAACTGACAGAAAAAGGTTTCTATAACTAGTACGAGCCTCATCCTGTAGCACTTTGGCTTCGTTGCTGTTAAAGATTCTACCGTTCCAACCATCTGAACTAGCATTCCACATTTCTGCTACAGCTGCGGCAAAAGCCGGAGAGTATTCCACGATTCTTCTTGAGTTCATATTGTGCCTCATTTGTTCAATGTTTATAATATGGCTAAAATCTTCATTATCTATTTGAGTGTCAAGATGTTATTTCCTTATTTTAGATTAATCGGATTGAACTATTTTTATTTCTTATATTGACACAAATGAACCTTATGATATAATTATAAAAAAGCTAATGGAGAAAATATGGCTACCGATAAAGATATGTTAAATTATATTTTAGAACAAATTAATAATGCCGGTGAAATTAGATATTTAAAGATGTTTGGAGAATACACTATCTAT
>JBAYZI010000202.1:0-3561 GCA_041672585.1 Cloacimonadales bacterium (SeqCode)
AAAGGAGTAGTAAGGGTGATCTCCATCCAGTTATTAGCCAGGGGAACCATACTGGTTACATCACCGGCAAAAACCTGAGTAAGGTTTGCCAGCGGCTCCCAATCAGTTGTGGTAGCAAAGGTCGTCTTGGTGGTGTGACCCATGTAGATGACCCAATCTTTGTTAAGGGCAATCGGGCCGGAAACATAATAGAATCTGATCTTGGTAATGTCTCCGGATTTGTTGATTTGGGCTTGAGTATAGATTTGCTGAGAGTAGGTGTAACCCCAACCAGCACTTATTGGTAGTGTACTGCCTGTAGCAGTACCCGTGCCAACCGTTACTGTATCGGCAAAAGCTATTCCTAAGAATGCCAATGCGCAAAGTAGGATTATTAATTTCTTCATGTTTACTCCTTAAAAAGTAAATATGTTTTTCTTAGTTCTAAATGAGGTAGCTTATCAAAGCTCCCTATGCTTGTTCTTGATGATTAGAATGAACCGTGAAGGAAGGGTGCTTCCGCTCAATACTGCTGCGTTTAGCGTAACGTGCGATGGTTATCTTTAGGCAGGCAGAATTGAGTGTAGGCATATTTCCTCCGCTATATCTCGATTAGTATTTTTGCTGTGGGGGGAGAAGCGCAGATCTGCGCATATATGTTATATTTATAGTTGCAGGTGAGGGGAGTTTGCGGATTTGTACACTGCCTCGTAAACGAGGTGAAACAAGGAGGGACAACGACGTTGTTTTTTCTATTCATATCTCCTCAAAATCAGCTTATAGAGTAATATACAAAACTTCCGGAGCTGTTGCATATTTATTAAGTGTATGAAAACAAGGCTATTTAGCATTTATTCTCAAGTCACTAATCAAGTTCAAACCTTTTATATTTCATCGAGAGATCTTGTCAAGAGGCAAATTCAATTATTAGCATTTTGGTAGTGGAAATTTGGAGACGTTGAGGTGCTGGGGTGATGGGGTGATGAAGTGATGGAGTGATGAAGTGATGAAGTGATGAAGTGATGGAGTGATTGACCATGATTAAAAGACAGAAAAACAAAGAGTAAAAGAGCCAAAGAGAAAAAGAGAGATTAGACATGAAAGAAAAAGCAACTTTATTCACTGTCCTACAGGTAATAATCCGTTTGATCATGTCGATCCTGTTATCAGCGTTCTATTATACTTTTTTTTAACTTCGGTGTTTTTCAGTGTTCTCGGTGGTACATATAAAGTGACAAAGTAACGAAGTGATGAAGTGATGAAGTGATTGACCATGATTAAAAGACAGAAAAACAAAGAGTAAAAGAGCCAAAGAGCCAAAGAGAAAAAGAGAGATTAGGCATAAAAGAAAAAGCAACTTTATTCACTGTCCTACAGGTAATAATCCGTTTGATCATGTCGATCCTGTTATCAGCGTTCTATTATACTTTTTTTTTAACTTCGGTGTATTCCGTGTTCTCGGTGGTAAAAATAAAGTGATGAAAATCTGGGGTGATGAAGTGATGAAGTGATTGACCATGATTTAAAGACAGAAAAACAAAGAGTAAAAGAGCCAAAGAGAAAAAGAGAGATTAGACATGAAAGAAAAAGCAACTTTATTCACGGTCCTACAGGTAATAATCCTTTTGATCATGTCGATCCTGTTATCAGCGTTCTATTATACTTTTTTTTTAACTTCGGTGTTTTTCAGTGTTCTCGGTGGTAAAAATAAAGTGCTGGAGTGCTGAAGTGCTGGAGTGATGAAGTGTCCGTCAACGCCATTCCAAAGCTCTTGCTTATCCGCAACGGAGTGGAACCTGCACTGAAGCAGAGCCGATCGGGTTTTATCCCGATGAGATCCCGATCGGATCCCGATGAAACCCCCTTCGGCCAAGCAAGGCAGAGGCTTGTAAGGGAAGGAAATATTGTTATCACGATGATAGGAGTTCCAGCGAGGACACAGGCACACCAGTACCACAACACTCCAGCACTTTATTTTTACCACCGAGAACACTGAAAAACACCGAAACTAACACTGTGCGACATTAACTCTTAACTCTTAACTTCCTTAGCAGAAACGGCGTCCTTGCTGGAAAGGTCTGCGGATCCTGCACTCGAGAAGTCGGGGTTTCTGGTTAGCCGACGTCCCCGTCGGATCCTGCCTTCCAAGCTGATGGACGTTGGATAGCTTTTGTGGAGATGGGGAATTACTTTAGAGATGGTTAAGCCGGAGCCGACGGGGACGTCGGCTAACCAGAACACCCCAGCACTTCCTCACCCCAACGCCACATCCAGAAGCATCATAATGGCAAAACCCAGCATCACACCGATAGTGGCAAGGTGTCCGAATTCCCCTTTTTGAGATTCTGGGATAACTTCATCCACCACCACATAGATCATGGCACCGGCGGCAAAGGCAAGGGCATAGGGTAGAAAAGAGCGTGCTGTGTAAGCCATCACTGCGCCTAACACACCACCTACTGGCTCTATCATACCGGAAAACTGTCCCCAGAAGAAGCTTTTCCCACGGGAGAAACCTTCTCTGCGCAGGGGTACGGATACGGCGGCACCTTCGGGCAGGTTTTGGATGCCAATGCCGATGGTGAGGGCGATAGCGGAAGCAAGAGCGGCATTGGTAAATCCGTATCTCAGTGCACCGAACGCTACGCCCACCGCCAAGCCTTCCGGGAAATTGTGCAGAGTAATAGCGATGAATAGCAAAGTAGATTTACCCCAGGGGCTTTTGAGACCTTCACGCTCCAGCCCATCGGAATGGATGTGCATGTGGGGAAGCAGCATGTCCACCGCCCTCAGGAAAAAGCCTCCGAATAAAAATCCGATCACGGCAGGCCAGGGGCTTCCGTTACTAAGCTCGATGGCAGGGGCTAATAAGCTCCAAAAGCTGGCGGCAATCATTATTCCCGCAGCCAAGCCAAGCATGGTATCCAATACAGATTGGCGAATGCTTTTGAAAAATAACACGAAACTGGCGCCCAGAGCGGTCATGAACCAGGTGAAGGTGGTTCCTAAGAGGGCGAGAATTATGGGGTTTTGTGGCATGGAAACTCCTTTTAAAATTAAGAATTAAGAATTAAGAATTAACTCTTCATCACTCCATCACTTCGTTACTTTGTCACTTTATTTTTACCACCGAGAACACGGAATACACCGAAATATTTACAAAGAGCAAAAGAGCAAAAGAGAGGGGGTTAAGAATTAAGAATTAAGACTCTATTACTCCATCACTTCATCACTTTGTCACTTAATACTAACCACCGAGAACACGGAAGACACCGAAGTTAGAAAAAAAGTATAATAGAACGCTGATAACAGGATCGACATGATCAAAAGGATTATTGCCTGTAGGACAGTGAATAAAGTTGCTTTTTCTTTCATGTCTAATCTCTCTTTTTCTCTTTGGCTCTTTTACTCTTTGTTTTTCTGTCTTTAAATCATGGTCAATCACTCCATCACTTCATCACTTCATCACTCTATCACTCTATCACTCTATCACTCTATCACTCTATCACTCTATCACTCTATCACTCTATCACTCTATCACTCTATCACTCTATCACTCTATCACTCTATCACTCTATCACT
>JBAYZI010000203.1:0-3561 GCA_041672585.1 Cloacimonadales bacterium (SeqCode)
TGGCATGTCTTTCCCGGAAGATCCGAATCAATTCATGCTTCTCCCTGCTTTCTCACGTAAGAAATACAATAGATTGGTTCCTCTGCAAGAAGAGTTAGAAAAAGCTTCCGAAGAGTCTCCATTCAATAAATATATTGATGGTTCTGATAAGACATTGGGTATTATTGCTTGTGGTCTTGGCTACAACTACCTCATGGAAAATGTTAGTAAAGCTGATTTCAATTATCCTATCTTAAAGATAAGCCAATATCCACTACCTCGCAAGCATGTGGAAAGAATGATGAAAGAGTGTGCTCAAGTGTTGGTTATTGAAGATGGTCAACCACTTGTGGAACAACAACTAAAAGGTTATGTTTCCGGAAACACCAAAGTTAGAGGCAGATTAGATGGTTCTTTACCACGCGTTGGCGAATTAAACCCTAACCATGTTGCTAAAGCTTTAAATTTACCTGACACACATGGTGAAGCTATCCCTGAAGTAGTTGCCGGCAGACCTCCTGCACTTTGCGTAGGCTGTCCTCATAGCGACTCTTTCTACGGCATCAAAGAAGCTCTCAAAGATTATCCCAATGCTAAAACCTTCGGCGATATCGGCTGTTACACTTTAGGTTTCATGCCTCCTTACAGAGCAATTGATACAACCTTAGATATGGGTGCTTCCATTACTATGGCAAAAGGTGCTTCTGAAGCCGGAGTTTATCCTGCTATTGCTACTATTGGCGACTCCACCTTCTTCCACTCCGGAATGACCGGTTTGATGGATTGTGTGTATGACAAGAGCAATGTAGTGATCGTTATCTTAGATAATAGCACAACAGGCATGACCGGTGGACAAGAATACACAGGCTTTGGTAGAATCGAAAGTGTGTGTATTGGGCTCGGTGTAGATCCAGAACACATCAGGGTTATTACCCCACTAAAGAATCAACATGAAAAGAATGTGCAGATAATTAAAGAAGAGATTGCTTATACAGGCGTTTCTGTAATAATCCCGCGCAGAGAATGTATCCAAACCCTCAAGAAAAAGAATAGGAAATAGGAGGAAATGATGAAAAAAGATATTATACTAGCCGGTGTTGGTGGACAAGGTATTCTTACTATTGCTACCGTAATTGGACAAGCTGCTATTTCCAGTAATATGAATCTTAAGCAAGCTGAAACTCACGGAATGAGCCAGCGTGGTGGTGATGTACAATCACATCTACGCATCTCTACCGAGGAAATACATTCTGATCTTATTCCTATGGGTGGAGCAGATCTTATTCTCTCTGTTGAACCAATGGAAGCTTTGAGATATTTACCTTATTTAAGTGAAAACGGTTGGTTAATCACCAATTCAACTCCTTTTGTGAATATCCCTAACTACCCTGATAAAGAAGAAATCTATCAGAAGATTAAGACTGTTAAGAATCATGTAATTATCGATGCTGACCAGATTGCTAAAGATCTTGGTGCACCGCGTTCGATGAATATCGTTATTCTTGGTGCAGCTGTTAAAACATTAGGTTTGACTTTACAACAAATAGAAGAAGCTATTAAGACTATCTTTGGTCGTAAAGGCGATGCTATTGTGGATGATAATATTAAGGCTTTAAGAGCAGGTTTTGAAGCTGCAAAATAGATGTAACTAACAGTGAATTAGCTAATTAGAGCTGATTCTTAAATATATAAGAAGAGACAGAAGTAAGATTCTGTCTCTTTTTTTATTTAATCAGCTATTAAATTTTTGAGTACATATTCCAAAGCTTCTGCTCCCGGAACTTCAATATCCGGTAAAACTCCATTCTGATCAATTCGGTAACCATCTGAGGCAAAATAATCAGCTGTAGGGACAATCAGTGCATAATTATTAGATAATTCAAAAGTCTCTCCATTCATCATTGCGCCGGCTGTTTTCTCTCCAACTATGGTTGCTTGTTTTGCTTTTTTAAGTGAATAAACTATGGGCTCACAAGTGCTGGCTGTATTCTGGTTAGTTAAGATGAAGACATTCCCGGCAAAATATTCTTTACTCGGAACCACCTCTAAAACCAAACCCATTTCCTCGTGTATTCCTGCAATAAGCATATCGTAGTTTGATTCGGAAAAATGCATGAATTCATCATATTGCTCAAGTGTTGGGATGTGTTGATGCTCATTATACCATTTTTGAGTAAGAAAGATTCCTCCTACAATAGTCGTATCGACAACATTTCTAGCAAATTCCATCCCGGGATCTACAAATCCTCCGGTATTATTTCTTAAATCTACTATAAGGTTCTCGTACTTACCTTTTTTAATTACCGAGAAGACACTATCTATTTCGACAGCAGAACCCATAAATGACTTAATTTCCAAATAAACTGTTTTGTCAGACTTTTGTTCTAAATAAACATTGTTTTTAATTTCAGCTCTCAGTTCAGACTGTGTTTTATCAGTTGGAATACTTCTAAATAATGAGTAATGAGACATTGGTAAATTGTTGGCAAAATAATAAAAAGAAAACACCATTTCAACATCATCTTTCATTTTTAAGGAGTTTTTTCTTATTTTCTTTTCAAAAACCTTCCACTCTTTCGTAGTGAATATTTCTCTGTTAAATACTTTTTTATCCGTCATTGCTAATGCTTCAGCTATGATTTTAGGATAATCAAATAACGGCAGTTTTTTGTTTGCTTTGTAACCTGTAATAGTACCTTTGTTTTGACCATTAACACTGATTAATTCGGCTGTTAAGATATCATTTTTGATCTCACCATTGAAGTAATAATTGCCAATGGCAGACCGAAATATTGCCCTTAAAACTATTTTATCATCTTTAGCTTCCAGAATACCATCAGTAATATTAAGCAAAGCACCGTGTTTAAAACCTTTAGTGAACATTTTTGCGAATGAAGATTTCCAAAATCCTAAGATATCATTCGTTGCATTTTTACGAGTATGAGCATAGAACTCATTCCCGTTGGTGTTAAAAGTTAATACTGTTTGAACCCAACCAATGTCATTGCTATTAAACTCTACAAACCACTTCCCCTCAATAGCCGATGTTTTATAAACATTCTCGGCAACGCAATTAAGAGATAATGAGATAAATAATAATAGCAGTAGAAATAAAAACATTTCCTTTCTTTTCATACACACCTCTCACATTTTATTTAGAATATTGTTCTATTTTTAGGTATTGCACCATTTATCTTCTGTAAATTTGAGAAGTCAAGAGAAAATATTCTTATTTTACTTTTCTAAAAGTTCAAGTATTTCAAAATATAGTTTGACATTCAAACAAAGTTAATTAGTTTGATTATCAAACAATATGAAGAAGGAAGAGATGAAAAGATTAAGTGAGAACATCGTAGAGTTTTATGATAAGCTGTCATCGTGGGAAAACGAGACAGTTCGGGATAGTGGTATAACCCTGCAACAAGCACACACTTTGGAGGTAATTGGTTCTAATAAAGAGATTAGGATGAAGGAAATTACCCAAAGATTGGGCATTGCAACCGGGACGCTTACCGTGATGATTGATAGATTAACCAAGCTGGATTTAGTGCGTAGGGTAGTTAACGCAAGCGATAAGAGGTC
>JBAYZI010000204.1:0-3543 GCA_041672585.1 Cloacimonadales bacterium (SeqCode)
CAACTCATCTTCTAAATATGAGTTGGTTGTTCAAGGCAAAAAGATTGTAGGAAGTGCTCAAGTTAGAAAGAATAATGTTCTGTTACAACACGGCTCTATTATTCTGACTGAAAATCAAAGAGAAATTGCCTACTTAATGCCTGATATTTCTGATAAAATGAGAGCCAAATTAGCTCAGCTGATGGACAACAAAACTATCACGATAAATCAAGTTCTAAAAAAAACAGTTGCCTATGAAGTGGCTGTGGGGAAATTTGTTCAAGGATTCAAAAAAGCTTGGGCAAATGATGATTTTGAAGATATTTCAGATTTAGAAGAGTTCGAGAAAGAGAGAGTTCGTGATTTAATTAAAAATAAATACTCGACAAATATGTGGAATCTTAGAAAATAGTAAAGCTATAGACCATAACAAAATATGAGAAAATTAAAATAATGATAAATAAAAATAAATATTTTATAAAGTATTGAAGGAAAGTAGATTATGCAGATAATAGTTGATATCTCTAAAAAAGTTGCAATTAATAATTTTATAGCGAAATGTGAAAAATTAATTGACATCAATCTTATTGTATAATCTCTTTGTTAAATATAGTGTGAATTATTCTAATTGTGAGATAAAATAAATGAAATATAAAAAGTTTTTAATTATTTATTGTGATATTAAAAGGGAGGATAACTAAATGCGAAAGACAGCTATATTGATTACTGTCGTTTTAGTGCTTTTTAGTGTCCAATTATATGCCCAGACTTCTGGTGTATTAAAGGGACAGATTAGAGATAATAATGACGAGCCGATACCTCAAGCTAGCGTTGTGTTAATGTTAGATGGAAATAATACTCAATTTGGTAATAGTACTGATGAATATGGTGAATATATTATTATTAATATAACACCGGGTAGTTATGACCTATTAGTTTCCGCAACCGGATACAGAAGGGTTGAGATTAGCGGAATTGAAATTGCAGTTAACCAAAACACAACAAAAGATGTTAGATTAGAGCCAGGCGATAATACTTTGGAAGCTATCACTTTTACTGAAAAAAGACAAGTGATTCAAAAGGATAGAGTCGGTACTGAAAGAACCATTGATGTTGGTAATATTAGTGACCTCTCTGTATCAAATGTTGATGATTTAATTGCTCTCCAACCGGGTGTTACCAATGTAGGTGGCGAAATTCGGGTGAGAGGAAGTAGATCTAATGAAGTTAGCTTTACTGTCGATGGAATGTCGGTTTCTGACCCTGTTGATGGTGGAAGCGCTCTTCAAGTTGATACTGACGCTATTGCCGATATGAAAGTTTATACCGGTGCTTTAACTGCCGAATTCGGTAATGCTCAATCCGGAATGGTTAATATTGTTACTCACTCAGGATATCCATCCTATAAAGGAAAGATTGAGTGGAATACTGACCATTTAATAGATAGTGGCAAAAATGAAGATCTGCTCAGGTTTAATGTCGGTGGACCGGTATTAGGCTACATCGGTGCTGATAGAGGCTTAAACTCTAAGTTTACCTTCTTTATTAATGGCACAGGTGCTTGGACAGACGGTAGTTATGCTAAATACTATGAATCAGATCCGTACGAAGATTTTACTTTCAATGGCGTCCCTTTAATTTCTGAATATCCTGTATACGACATGTACGGTGATAGAAAAGATGTAATTGGATTTGATTTGAATAGCAGAAATTATAATGATTATAATATAAACTTTAAAACTAAGTATCAGTTAAGCAAAGATGCTAATGTTACTTTTGCGGTTCGTGGAGATAGATCCTCTTATGAGCCTTTCAACTGGGGTTGGAAATATGCTCTTCAGCACTATGCAGAATCTGAAACTGAGCAAAGACAATATGTTTTTACTTACGACCAAAATCTCTCTCAAACAGCTAACCTAAAAGTCAAAGCTTCATATTTCCAAAAAGAAACTTATGAAGGACCAAAAGGAATTAATCGTGATTCTTATTTGATGCAGAGAGTTACTTCTGCCCAATTAGCTGCAGATCCTGATTATTTAAATAATTATATTCAACAGGTTCAAAATACAGAAGGTATCTTCTTATATGAACATCCTGCTTATGTTTCAATTGATAGTGATAACGATGGTGTGTATGACTTTAATAGTTCATACAAACCTGGTTCTGCTTGGGTTTATGAAACAAATGCTTATAGTGAAAATCCGGGAATTCCGGGATTTGCTGCACCTGGATCAATTTATTCCAACTTTATTGATGATAAAACCAGCTCTATCAACCTCAGAAGTGATGTTGAATGGGCTATTAATAGAAATAATACAGCTAAAACAGGTTTCGAATTAACTCGTTATACTATTGAAAAGAATCAGTTACAAGGATTCACAACAATTTATAGGGCCAGAAGAGCTGCTTATTTAAAAACATTATTCAATAGCACAAATGAGATTCCTCTAGATTCTACACCTGAAGAAATCGCTATTATTGTTGCAGGTAATAATCATGTTGTAGATATTTTAGGCGACGGAAGTGAAGATGCACCTTACTTTGTTGTTTATTCACCTGAAGCTTATTACAACGCTTCTAAAGTTTCTTCCGGTACAAGAGACGGTTATAAAGCCGAGCCTTTGCAAGGTGCTTTCTATATTCAAGATAAAATGGAATGGGAAGGCATGATTGTTAGTGCAGGTTTAAGACTTGATTTCTGGTTTATTGGAAATGATTATGAAGTTCTTCAAGATGACGGCTCATTCAGAACATATAAGTTTGAAGGAAAGGATAAATCACAGATCATGCTTTCTCCACGTGTTGGTGTTTCTCACCCTATTTCGGAAAAAGATGTTCTTAGATTTGCTTATAACTACCAAAATCAGTTACCGGCGATGAGATATATCTTTACTTCAAAAACACCTCAAGATGCTTATATTTCAGGCTCAGGTATTACTGTGGGAAATGCTGAACTTGAACCGCAAATCACTATCACTTATGAAGTTGGTTTACAGCATTTGATTAATGATGATTGGGCTATTGATATTTCATTATACTATAAGAATTACTACAACTATGTTAGTACTAAGAAAGTTGCTGACCCTGGCGAACCACAAGTATATTGGTATGAATTTATCTCTGAAGATTATGCTTCAGGTAGAGGTATTGATATTGCTTTAGATAAAGCTCTCTCTAACTTCTGGTCTGCAGGTATCTCATACTCGTTTGCTTGGGCTGAAGGTAATAATTCTGAAACAGTTATTCAAGATGAAAATACTAATCTTCGTGAATTCCCACTTGACTGGGATATCAGAAATAACCTAAGCTTAAATCTTATGTTCAGAATTGAGAAAGGTGAAGAGTTCTTCGTTCCTTTTACTAACTATATCTTACCGCTTGATGATGTATCAACAAGTTTTACTTATAGTTACTCTTCCGGTGAACCTTATACCCCTGTTGATCCTGATACTGACAGTGCTTTAGATCCTAATAGTAAAAGAATGGATGCTAAGCAAAATGCCAGTCTAAAGATCACTAAGAAATTTAGTGTTACTAAAAATTCATATATGAATGTTTTCTTTG
>JBAYZI010000205.1:0-3509 GCA_041672585.1 Cloacimonadales bacterium (SeqCode)
TCTACTCTACTCTACTCTACTCTACTCTACTCTACTCTACTCTACTCTACTCTACTCTACTCTACTCTACTCTACTCTACTCTACTCTACTCTACTCTACTCTACTACATGTCTTTTATATATATACAAAAAACTTTATCAACTACTGTGTAAACTTAAATTCATTACGACTTAGGTTAAACACTAGTGTTTAACCTTAAAAGTTGTAAAACTGTAGAATTATCGATTAAATCTATAAATTTAACAAACAAAAAAACACAAACTGTTGAAATAAATCAACATATAATATAAGAGGAATAAATGAATAAAATATATATACTAATAACAATGATAATATTGTTAACTTGTTCTCTTTTTGCAACAGATCCAAGAGATCATTATTACGATGTAGGAAGTTTGTCTGAATATACAACAATCCAAGCAGCTGTAAACCATAGCCAGGACATATATGACTTAGATAATACCCACAATGTCTATATAACGATTTATCCTAATGATGTTTATACAGAAAATATCGAATTTATCGTAAATGCAAATTATCATTTTATTGGCTCTAATGTTAACGGTGTCAAAATCCAGCCATTAGACAATAGTATGCCAATCTTTAATGCTCTTTCTACATATTTTATGTCTCAATCTGGAGAACTATATTTGGAGAATTTAGCTTTTATGAATTTGAGATATCAAAATCAAGAAATTAGTGAAAATAATTGTGCCATAAAATTTAATAATTTAAGACTTGATGTCAAAAACTGTATTTTCAATCCGGAGCTTGACTCAATATTCGGTAGTGATATCGTGATAAGTCAAACTGGGGGTTATAGCGATAATGATTATAAGTATTTAAATATAGAAAACAGTATCTTCAATAATGGTACTTATGCAGCAGGGTCTCATGAAGGATATACTATTTGTAATACCAATGTAAGTGCCCCTGAATTGAGTATTTCTATTTCTAATAGTGAATTTCATGAAAACAACTTCAACAATAGATTAATAAAACTCGACAGGGTTTGTTGTGTTACCTTCGAAAACAACACTATTTTTGGTACAAACATTAGCGACGAATATCCTGCTATTGATCTTGAAGCTGGAAGTTCTTTTTCAAACTACTATATTCGCGATAATTATATCAAAGATATCGGTTACCTGATAAAGTCAGAGTCTAATGTAAATTATTTCGATATTGAAGATAATGTCATATTGAATTGTGTTCAAATGGACCTTAAAGATGTGAGATTTTTTAGGAATAATGCCATTACTACAGAATCTAAACCTAATAGTGCATACAGTGCTATAGATATAAAACCTTATTATACATCATTAGATCCATCTTCTGAAATCTCTGCAAATACATTTATCGAGCTAAATGATATTCCGAGAGTTTCGTTAGAGCTATCTTCTGCTCTAATAACTAATAATATCTTTAGTAACTATGCTAATAATGTCGATATTCAAGATTATGATACACTCTTAGCAAATTGTTTTGATTCCGATTTTACATTGGATAATCAGATAACTAACTTTTCTCAAAACTTAAATATCAAAGGACAAAATCATTTTGTTGATATTGAGAATGAGGACTTTAATTTAACATGGCCATCCCCTGCCATCGGAAACGGCTATTCGTCTGAATTTGATGATCTCACATCTCAAGGCTATGACATAAACCTCATAACCTATCAAGATGATACAGTTGATATAGGAGCTATCCCGTTTGATCAGGATAGAAAAGAATACAAGACTTTTCTTCCAGGTAGTTATACTAAAAACTGGACAGGTTTTCCGGCTATAGATATCACCCTTATAACAACAAATATTGGAGGTAGTTCTCATATCCTTTCAAGCAATAATATGCATGTTGTGTTTGAGGATCTTTTCGAACAAGATAATGGCGTTAGAGTCGATTATCAAGAAGTTGTAGCAGGGCATCTACAAACACTTGCCTTTGATTATTCTCAAACGGTAGATGAAAACCTATTAGTAAGTGCTTATAAAGGCTATAAAGTAAGAACTACTGATGTTGATGTCAGTTCTTGGTTTGGTGGTCTTTTACAAGATCCTGATGCCTCTATTCCGTTACCTCGAACTTCAGAAGAGATCTGGCTCGGTTACCCTGTAACTATTACCACACCTGCTTTAGTTGCCTTCTCCGGTATTTTAAATAACCTACAGACAATCAAACACAAAGATTGGTCATACTTTTGGACTGGCAGTGAGTGGATGGGGAGATCATTAACAGGGAATGATAATCTGGAATTAGGCGATTTTGTCGCTATAACTTTCAGACCCAATGTAACACCTCCAAGATATTTTAATTGGACTTATTCCCCCTTTATTCCCGGTAGTTCTTTCAGATATAAAGATGCATCTTTTGTTACTTTTGAGGAGAAACAAGATTATCAACCTTTCTATGTTGATATAGATGAGGAAGCGAATATAGAAGAGATAGCTTTGTATGCTGACAATCAATGTATCGGTGGAGCTAAAACTCAAGGAGAGCCAACTGTAATGATCAAAGCATTTATGCAAGATATCCCTGAAAATAGCGAAATCTCTATTGTTACTTTTACAGGTGCCAAATCTTCAAAAAAGATTAATCAAATCTCAGAATATAATCAAACATTACACATTTGGGATAGTACAAACACTGTAATAAAAGACAATAGAAGCCTCTATCATATTTCGATTAGAAAAGATAGTGATTCTCTTGTAGAAACTAACTCAATTATTACTTCCAACTACCCTAACCCCTTCAACCCTGAGACCACAATAGAATTTAACAATCCGGTGCAGGGTGAAGTTAATGTTAATATTTACAACTTAAAGGGACAACTTGTTAAGAAATTATTGCAAGATAATTTAAGCCAAGGTGTTCATAAGGTTGTTTGGAACGGAACAGATAGTAATGAAAAACAAGTCTCAAGTGGTGTCTATTTCTATAAAATAAACAGTGCTAATAAAGAGTCCATAACCAAGAAAATAATCTTGATGAAATAAAACAAATAAACAAGCCCCTTGCTATGCAAGGGGCTTGTTAAAATAAATTTACATGAAGGATATAAAAAATGCAAAAACTACTCATCCCTTTATTATTGCTTTTAAGTTTTAATGTATCTGCCCTGTTAGAAGTCAATTTAGACGGCACAAAGCCTTATACGGAGATACAAACTGCCATAAACAGTGCAGCGACAGGAGATACTATCTTAGTTTATCCAGGTACCTATTATGAAAATCTTATCTTAGATAATACTAACAGTTTGTCCTTATTTTCTCTTGAAGCCATAACAGGTGATACTACTTATATATCACAAACAATTATTAATGGATCGTTGAATCAAGGCTCAGTTATTTTATGCCATGAAAATATAATCAACTTTACCGTAAGAGGTTTTATCATTACCGGAGGGAGTGGATATTTAATGATATCTAACACTTATGGAGGTGGGATATTCATCCATAGTGGAGAATTAAACCTAATTAATTCTGTAGTCAAATATAACCATTCA
>JBAYZI010000206.1:0-3499 GCA_041672585.1 Cloacimonadales bacterium (SeqCode)
TTCCTATAGAGATTTACCGCTTCTGATTAATCAGTGGGCAAATGTTGTGAGATGGGAACTCAGAACCAGACTCTTCCTTAGAACCTCTGAATTCTTGTGGCAAGAGGGACATACAGTTCATGCTACTCAAAAAGAAGCAGAAGAGAAAACACGTCAGATGTTAGAAGTTTATGCTAAGTTTGCCGAAGAGTATCTTGCGGTTCCTGTAATCACAGGTGAAAAGAGTGAAGGCGAACGCTTTCCCGGTGCTTTGGCAACTTATTCTATTGAGGCTATGATGCAGGATAGAAAAGCTTTACAAGCCGGTACTTCCCACTTCTTAGGACAGAACTTTGCTAAATCTTCAGAGATTAAATATCAGAATAGAGATGGTGAATATGAGTATGCATGGACAACCTCCTGGGGTGTTTCTACTCGTCTGATTGGTGCTTTAATCATGGCTCATAGTGATGATGATGGCTTAATCTTGCCTCCTAAAATTGCTCCGGGTCATATTGTGATTATCCCGATTGCCAAGAGTGATGAAGATAGAGATGCTATTCTTGAGTATATTAAGCAAATCACTACAGCTCTTAAAGATAAGAGATATGATGGCAAAGAGATTTTAGTAGAAGTTGATGATAGTGATGCTACTTCCGGTGAGAAAAGTTGGAAGTGGATTAAGCGTGGAATGCCGATTCGTTTAGAAATTGGTATGCGTGATATGGGTTCTAATTCTGTCTTTATGGGAAGAAGAGATTTAACCCCACGAGATAAAACAGGACTTGGTTGGCAAGAATTTGTAGATTCTGCAGCTGATATTCTTGAAGAAATTCAGACCAATATCTATCAGAAAGCTTTCAATTTTAGAAAAGAAAATACAATAACTATAGAAGATAACGCAGAGTTTTATAAGTTCTTTACACCTGAAAACATTGATAAACCCGAGATTCATGGCGGATTTGTCTATTCGCATTGGTGTGGTTCTGTGGAGTGTGAAGATAAGATTAAAGAAGATTTAAAAGTAACTATCAGAAACATGCCTTTCTCAGCTAAAGAGGAACCGGGTAAATGTATCTGTTGTGGAAAAACTTCCACAAAACAGGTGATTTTTGCTAAGAGTTATTAAGCTTAAAACAGTTAGGGATGACTCTAACTGTTTTTCTTTTATTTAAGCAAGATTAAACGCGTAAGGATGCATCAATGCTCACTAAAGTAGCTCAAGAGATTCATAGTTTATTATTAAAAAGCGGTAAGAAAATCAGCTTTGCCGAGTCGTGTACCGGTGGGATGATTCAGAAACAGATTACCGACATTAGTGGAAGTAGTAGCTATTTTGAAGGCGGTTTTGTTGTTTATAGTAATCGCTTAAAGACAAAGCTGTTAAATGTACCGGAAGAACTCTTGGAACAACACGGGGCAGTTAGCTCAGAGTGTGCTGTAGCTATGGTTCAGGGCTTACGCAAGGCTACAAATGCCGATTTATGTATCTCCGTAACAGGAGTAGCTGGACCAACCGGTGGCAGTGTAGAAAAGCCTGTCGGCAGCGTGTGGTTTGGCTTCTATTTTGATAAAGAAATTAATAGTGTTTATCAACATTTTGAAGGTAACAGAACAGAAGTAAGAGAGCAGGCAACGCTATATGCCCTAAAGACAGTTATGGATTATCTTAGGAGTTGATTTAGATGTATTTAATAAAGTCGCTATATCTTTCTCCAAAATTTGATAAAGTGAAAAACTAAGAGTCGTTGGAGTCAACACTCTGCTAAAAGAGGATAAGAATGAAAATATTAGTTCTGGGAAGTGGTGGAAGAGAGCATGCCATAGCTTTCAAGTTTGCAGAGAGTCAAAGAGTTAGCAAGGTTATTGTCTCTCCGGGTAATGGTGGAATAGCTCAAGAATTTGAATGTGTGGAGTTACCTAGTTTTGCCGATATTGCTAAATATGTAAAGGCTAATAAAATAGATATGGTGTTTGTAGGACCCGAGCAAGCTCTTTCAGAAGGAGTTGTGGATTATCTTGAAGCACAAGGGATTGTGGCGATAGGTCCGAGTAAATTAGCCTCTCAAATTGAATCGAGCAAAGCATTTGCTAAAGATTTGATGAAGAGATATAATGTTCCGACTGCCGGTTATGAAGTGTTTACTGATTATTTTGAAGCTAAAGAGTATATTTCGCAGTGTGCCTATCCTATTGTATTCAAGGCAGATGGCTTAGCAGCCGGGAAGGGTGTTGTGATTGTTAATTCTCAAGCAGAAGCAGAGCAAGAGCTTAAAGAGTTTATGTTAGACAGTAAGTTCGGAG
Organism: Cloacimonadales bacterium (SeqCode); assembly: GCA_041672585.1. Taxonomy (GTDB): domain Bacteria; phylum Cloacimonadota; class Cloacimonadia; order Cloacimonadales; family JAFGVF01; genus JAEKNW01. Next base: position 2,284 of record JBAYZI010000206.1, read on the forward strand.
AAGCAGGTGCTAAATTAGTGATTGAAGAGTTTTTACAGGGTTGGGAGATTTCTATTTTTGCCTTCTGTGATGGTGAAGATTTTGTAACTACTATCTTTTCTATGGATCACAAGCAGTTAGAAGCTGGCGATAAAGGACCAAACACAGGTGGAATGGGGGCTATTGCACCTATTATAGAAGCTGAAAAGTATAAGTATGATCTAGAAAAAGATGTTTTTGACCCGATTCTGCAAGGAATGAAAGCAGAGGGAGTTCCTTTTAAAGGCGTGCTTTATTGTGGCTTGATGATTACTGATCTAGGACCAAAAGTTATTGAGTTTAATTGTCGCTTTGGTGATCCGGAAACTCAAGTTGTTTTACCTCTTCTCAAAACAGACTTAGTGGATATTTGTTTTGCTATTCACGAACAGAGAATACAAGATCTAGAATTATTATGGAAAGACCAATTTGCCATTAATATTGTTTGTGCTTCAGGTGGATACCCGGGTAATTATGAAAAGAATAAAGTAATCTTAATTGCTGATATAGATGGAGATAGCAAGGTTTATTATGCCGGTGTTAAATATTCTCAAGGAAAGTTATTGACAAACGGCGGTAGAGTCTTAGGAGTTACATCATTGGGTTTTAACAGAGAAGAGTTAATTAAAAAAGCTTATTCTTTGGTTGAGAAAATTACTTTCGCAGGAAAGATTATTAGAACAGATATTGGCTTAAGACCGCAAAAATAAATAGGAGGCAATTACCATAATTGTTCTTGATTACAGCTGATTTCAAGTAGTGATAGTTGGAGTTTTTCACAGCTCCACTATAATTAAAGAATATTATAGTAATTTTCTGTCTAATAAATAAATAATTAAAATATGAGAGAAAAATAATGACTAAGAGAATAGTATTAATCATAATAGCAATAGGGCTATTTCAGGTTTTGATCGGATATGAGTTTGACGTGTTAGAGATGACAGATTCTTATATGAGAGTTGGTTTTCGTGTTCCTGATTATACAATACAATCAAGCAAAACTTCTGCAAATACATTTGATAAGATAGATATCATAGATGCTGAATTTACTTTTGAGGAAAACAAGGTAAGCGTTCCCTATTTTGCCCATGCTATCGGTATTCCCGAAGATGGAAATATTGAATTGAGAATCTTGACTAAAGACAGTAAAACTTACAATAATATCAAGCTACAAGGTGCTCCTTCCCTCAACCTTCTT
>JBAYZI010000207.1:0-3439 GCA_041672585.1 Cloacimonadales bacterium (SeqCode)
CTAACACAGAGTTAAAAGGAGTTTAAGAAGAGTTTCACAGAGTTTTAAGAGGAAGAATGAAGAATGTGTCCGCAGATTACACAGAATAAGAAAGATTAAGAAAGATTAAGGAAAAAAGAAATTAAGAGAAGACCACACCCCGCCGAAAATTCGGCACCCCTCTCCGGAAATTCGCTTTGCGAATGAAGCGGGGAATTAAGAGGTCGCGTCTTCATCTTATTTAGTGAAATTAGTGAAATCAGTGGATAGATCTCTTTATTCTTCTTTGTGCCTTTGTGTCTTTGTGGTAAAATATTCTTTCTTTTCTGTGGTTTCAGTGTTTTCAGTGGCTAATATTCTTCTTTCTTTTTTGTGTAATTCGTGAAATCAGTGGATAGATTTCTCTTCTTTTATTAACTTTTTCAATATTTCTTCCTTCACCATCTCCGGGTTCTCAATCCAAATCCTCTTCGCCTTCTCAATATAATAATTAATTTCCGCAGAGTGTTTCAATTTAAGACTACTAATAATCTCCATTCCATCTAGTGGATATTCAGCCTTTGTAAAGAATTCAATTTTATCCTCAATCATTTTCTGGTTTTGTAAAGGGAACTTAATAACATCTCTTATTTGAAGTGCTAAAGGTAAGGTAGTCAGGTTATTAAAAACAAAAGAATTAACACTTCCAATACTTGAAAAATCTTGTAAATGATGATTATTTTCCACAATTCCCACAATTAACTTAGCTATTTTCTTACTGATAGTGAGATGCGTGATAGCAGAATAAATAGCTTCATAATCATGAATATTAGAGAAAAGAAGAGCCAATCTGAGCTTAATATCTGAAGGTAATTCAGTAAGTAAACTTATCAAGCCGGTAACCTCTTCTTGATGTTCAGACAGAACCGGGAAAATATAATTCATCACTTTTGCTTTAAAACAGAGGTTGAGAGAGCATTCAGCACCTTCACCTAATATCATAAGTGCAAACTCATCTTTAATCCTCTCTATACTGATATATTGGAGGTAATGAGACCATTTGAAGATACCATCCCAAGTGGTGCTTTCAATGGTGAAATCAAGTCTGCCGGAAAATCTGAGAGCCCGGAGAATTCTGAGCGGATCTTCTTGAAAGATAATATCCGGATTGGAAGTTGAACGCAACACTTTATTCTTTAAATCCTTCAGACCGGAATCTGTAAAATCATAAATCTGCTTATCGGAAATATTATAATAGAGAGCATTAATGGTGAAATCTCGCCTAAAAGCATCTTCCCTAATATCACCAAACAGCACTTCCGGATGACGACTCTTATCTTGATAACACTCATTTCGGGTCATTACAAACTCAATTTGCTGACTTCCAATTTGCACCATAGCTGTGCCAAAACGCTTATAAATAACCGGCTTCGAACAGCTTTTCTGGGCATAAAGATAGTTTGCCAGCTTGATTCCGCCATCTGCCAGATTCACAACAAAATCCAAATCCTTCTGCTCATTACCTAATAGCTTATCACGCACAAATCCACCCACGATGAAGGTTTTACCGTGAAACTCGGTGTTTTCTATCTTAGAGGCTATTCTTTCAATTATTCTGTTTAGTTCTTTAGTTTTCATAGTTTATTTCTTCTGTCGGACTGCGAGCACCCTTGCTCGTATTCATCTTTGCCTGCTGTATTTCTCTTCTGCCGAATTGCGGGTACCCTTACCCGTATTAATCTTTGCCGGCTATATTCATCTTCTGTCGGTTACCGACATTTCCTTCATGGAAAAGGAAAATTAATACGGGCGAGACGCCCACAATCCTACAGAAGAGTGTTTGTAATACTCTTAAATGTTTAATCCTTTGCCTTATCATTGTTCTGGATATATCTAATAACACTAAAAAAATGTTGTTCATTTCTAATATATCTATCATAATAATCAGCCATCCAAAATTTACCTTTCCTATTTAGGATCTGATTAGCCTTTAGAGCAGTATATGACTTCCAACTATGAATGATTTTAGAAAGGCTTTGTCCTTCGAACGGTCTAATCAAAACATGAACATGATTAGGCATAATAATCCATTCTATTAATTCATATCTAGTCTTATCGAATTTCAGAAACGTTTCTTTTACGATATTATAAACAGCAAGATTTTTTAAATAACATTCACCATAACCCTTATCTTCATATTTAAAAATATTCTCCTCAATTTTCAAATATCTATAACTATCTTTGTTAACACTTGTCTGTGCTTCTATAGATAATTCATGGTGCCAATAATCTATTTCTTCTAGAGGCACTGAATCATGTAATCTAAAGGTTATGAATTGATATACCTCGTCACTATCGTAGTGAGGTAAACTTCTTCGTTTATACCAACCTTTTAGTTCTTCTTCAACTGTATAAAACATCTTACACCTCTATTAATAATCATTTCTTATAAACAATTATATTGAATAAACTATAATCCTGTCAACTATTATTCTGAAAATTTTAATATTTGAAAGGAAAAATGGAAGTAGAGGTACCTGCAGAAGTCGGACTGCGGGTACCTCTACCCGTATTCATCTTTGCCTGCTATATTTATCTTCTGTCGGACTGCGGGTACCCTTACCCGTATTAATCTTTGCCTGCTGAATTTCTCTTCTGTCGGACCGCGGGTACCCCTACCCGTATTCACCCCTCCAATGGGAGGGAATCTCTTGCGTTGTGAAACAAAGTTTTCTCTATCCCTTTGAAAAGGATAGAGTTAGTACGAGCAAGGGTGCTCGCAATCCGACAGAAAATGGGGATTTGAAAAGATCGTCATTCTCTTTTTCTTCTCTTTCTGTCGGACTGCGGGTACCCCTACCCGTATTCATCCCTCCAAGGGGAGGGAATCTCTTGTTTTGTGAAACAAAGTTTTCTCTATCCCTTTGAAAAGGATAGAGTTAGTACGAGCAAGGGTGCTCGCAATCCGACAGAAGAGAGAATTTGAAGAGGTCGTCATTCTATTATTCTTCTCTTTTTCTCTTTTTTCGTGCTTTTTTGTGCTTTTTGTGGTAAAACATTCTTAATTCTATTCTTCTCCTTTTCTTCTCTTCCTTTGTGCCTTTGTGCCTTTGTGTCTTTGTGGTGATTCTTTCTTTTTCTTCTATTTTTCTTTCTCCCACTCTCTCCCTCACCCCCTCTCCTTGTCTCTTCTTAAATAAAGTTATCCACATCCTATTCACATCCCGACATATTCCTCCAAAACCAACCCCTAACTCCTTAATTTCACCATGATATCACAAGCTATGTCAACTAATCTAATATTCTTGAATAATAGCATTAAATCAGCACTTACGCCACTTCTCCACACCTGTGTATAATAGTATGTGAATAACTAAGGACAACTCACCTTATCTTCCTGCTTGCACCACCCGATAGTGGATAACCTCGTATAACTCTGAACATTATCCACACGCTATACACAGTTTCTTGCCACCCCAAA
>JBAYZI010000208.1:0-3358 GCA_041672585.1 Cloacimonadales bacterium (SeqCode)
TGCTAAAGTGCCTGTATTAAGATTTGATTATAATATCACAACTGATAATGAAGAGAGAGAATATAAGCGGAATTGCTTTAAAGATACTTATATCGTGAATGATAAGCAGGATGAAGCTTTAACTTGGGATAACATAGAATATAGCAATATGTTACCACGCAGATCTTTCCTGAAGTTTGATGTTGATACTGCTAATTTAGTAGATCAAACCGGCAATTCTTTAGATGAATTCCAAATTAAACATCTCACAGTTAATAAAGCTTACTTGAGATTATATCTGAAAGAGAATTCATTCTTCACCGGAAAAAGAAATTCCTACCTAAGTGCCTACCGTGTTACTAAAGAGATAGATGGACACCAAGCTATAGGTAAAGATAATCTTGAATACCTTGTTAATTCCGGTACTGCCAGTAAAATATTCATTGCTGAGGCTGATACTACTCAATTCATAGATGTGAAAATTACTCCACTCATGCAAGGTTTTATCAGTGGTGAAAAAGAAAACTTCGGAATCGTTCTCAGATCTCCCTACCAATCTACTAATTTTGATGTTATGGAATTTCACGCTTCAGATGCAGAAGATGTAACTTTACGACCTAAAGTGCATTTTATATATACATTGCCGCTAGATTAATAACAGAAGTTTAATAAGAAGGAAGTTGATAAATTTATGAAAAAGTACGGATTAATGCTACTTATCTTGATAATTGCCCTGGCTACAAATGCAGAAGTGTTAGATAGAATTATTGCTAAAATAGGAAATGATATTCTCTTAGAGTCTGACCTGCAAAAGCAGATGATGCAAATGAGAGCTGCTGATATGATAGATGAAACTACTACCGAACAAGAGATTTTAGAACAGATGGTGGAATTCAAACTCGTCATTCAGAAAGCTAAAGATCTTGATTATGTGATTAATGATGAACAGGTTAACCAGATGGCAGAACGGAAAATTAAAGAGATCAGAGATAGCTTTGCTTCCGAAACAGAGTTCCTGAATGAGCTAAAGAAAAGCAATATGAATAAATATGACCTTCTCAACTATTTTAAAAAACTCTTCCAAGAACAATCTCTGAGAGAACAAGTAGTTCGCTATGAAATTGATTCTAAAATAGAAGTTAGTGATGAAGAGGTGAAAGATTTCTATAAAAGCCATAGAATGGAGCTTCCCTTAAGAAAACCTTCCTATAAACTGGGCATGATTCTGATGCAAATTAAAGCCAGCGACAAGACTAAAAAGCTGAGATATTCTGAACTTGAAAGAATTTTTGAAAGAATCAGTAGAGGTGAATCGTTCTCTGAACTGGCTAAGAAAAATAGCGATTGCGGATCTGCTTCTGCCGGTGGAGACCTTGGCTATTTTGGTAGGGGAGAAATGGTTAAAACCTTTGAAAGAACTGCTTTTGCCCTCAAACCTGGTGAAATTAGTGATATTATTGAAACCCAATTCGGCTATCATATAATAAAACTCGAAGATATTAAAGAGAATAAAGTGAGAGCGCGCCATATTCTAAAATCATTAACACCTACCGGATTAGACTCCTTAGCCCACCAAACCTTGATGGAACAAGTAGCCCAACGCTATAACGCAGGTGAAGATTTTGGCGGATTAGCCAAGAAATACTCTGATGACCAAACTTCTGCTCTCAAAGATGGCGTGATTGGTATCTTCCCGCATGGTGAATTCCCTCCTCTCTATGAAGAGTATTATCAAAACTTAGCTCCCGGACAAATCTCCGAAGTTATCCTAATCCAAGATATGTATTATCTCTTTGCTATCCTTGAAGATGTACCTGCCGGGATTTATGAACTAAGTGAGATCAAAGACCGCGTTAAAGAGATGGCTTTTATGGAAAAAAAGCAACAGTTTTACCAAAAATGGATAGAGAATATTAGAAAAGATATCTATGTCGAAATCACCTATTAGAAATATTCACGAACTTCTAGCTACTTTCTTCTTAGTAGGAAAAGCTCCAAAAGCACCCGGTACTTTCGGTACCCTTGCTGCTGCTGTGATATACTTCTTTCTGCCTTACATGGCTTCTAGTACCCCAATTGGGGTCTTTTACGCGTCTCCATTCTGGCTTCTCTTTCTCATTGCCTTCTTCTTCTTAGGAGTCTATGTTTCCGGAGAAGCAGAAAAAATCATGGGGCATGATAACGGACATATCGTAATAGACGAAGTGTGTGGTTACTGGATGGCTCTAATCTTCTTTCCACCAACTCTTTACTATACTATATTTGGCTTTCTCCTCTTCAGATTCTTTGATATTGTTAAGCCTTATCCTATTAATCTACTTCAGAAACTTCCTAGAGGGTGGGGGGTTATGGTTGATGATGTTGTTGCCGGACTTTTTACTGCTGTTACGCTTTGGCTGATTGATCTGTTTTGCTTTCTGATTAAGTAGAGATGGAAAGAGAAGAATAGAACACAGATGACACAAGATTAAACAGATAAAGACAGATAAGAAAGAGGATTTTACCACAAAGACACAAAGAACACAAAAAAGAGAAGAATAGAACACAGATGACACAAGATTAAACAGATAAAGACAGATAAGAAAGAAGATTTTACCACAAAGGCACAAAGAACACAAAAAAGAGAAGAATAGAACACAGATGAAACAAGATTAAACAGATAAAGACGGATAAAAAAAGACTTTCACACGAATTTACACGAGTTAAAACGAATTTCACGAATAAAATGAAGACGCGACTTCTTAATTCCCCTCTTCATTCTCAAAGCGAATCTCCGGCCTGTGAGGGCATAGTTTTAACGAAGCCTCAAGAGGGGTGGCAGCTTGCTGACGGGGTGTGGTCTTAAATTCAAGATGTGCAACATTTTGCGTCTAATTCATTAGAAATATTTTCGGCGGGGTGAGGTCTTCTCTTAATTCCCCTCTAAGGAGGGGTGGCAGTGTATTTCACTGACGGGGTGGTTCTTCAAAATCCCCTACCCCTTTTGTATTCCAAAGGTTTCCGGGGAGGGGATGCCGATTTTCGGCGGGGTGAGGTCTTCTCTTAATTCCCCTCTAAGGAGGGGTGGCAGTGTATTTCACTGACGGGGTGGTCTCTTAACTCCTCATTATGCCGCCCCTGCAGGGCTATTTTCTTTCTCTATTATTTTACATGGGGCTTGCACCCCATGCTGACAAATATCACCCTTTCAGGACTTTAGAGGTTTCGTAGCCATCTTAATTCGCTTTAATTAGTGTAAAATGTATTTTCTTTTCAGTGTTTTCAGTGTGTTCAGTGGCTAAAGAGGGTACCCACAAGGGGCACACCCTACAGTTAGGGATCTTAATCTTTCTTTCTTTCTCTTCTCTGTGTCCTCTGCGTCTCTGTGGTAAAATCTTTT
>JBAYZI010000209.1:0-3246 GCA_041672585.1 Cloacimonadales bacterium (SeqCode)
ATCGCGCAATTATCTCAAAAAGCATAAGTTTCACAGCTCCATTATTGATGAAATAATAGAACTCTGTCTGGATAGAAAATACATCTCTGATGCCAGATTAGCAGAACTCTATGTCAGATCTCTGATAGAACTCAATAAAAGCAGAATTGAGATTTCTTTTAAACTCAAAGCTAAAGGGGTCAGCTCGGCACTTGTTGAACATGAGATAGAACGACAATATGGCAAAGAAACCAATGAAGAGGTTATTCAGGAAAATATTGATAAAGCTGTTAAAATTTACACTGCCCGCGGCGTTAAAGATGTTTACAGTAAATGTTGCTCTTATCTGATGCGAAAGGGCTTTTTTTACTCAGACTTCTCAGAACAACTTAAACATAAAATAAACTACAGTGATGATGACTTTGACTAATCTTTTTCTCTCCTAATTACTACTTATACTATTTCCTATATTTCTATTTAGCATATACTTAACGCTTCCTTAAATATACCTTCATTCCCCTATTCTCCCCTTAGAACTACAGCTTTTAACACGATATTTTTACGAAAACAGAACCGTTTACCCGTGAGGGTGCCACCCAAGACCAGTTAATTCAGCACTGATAATTAGTATTTAGGACCTGATTTATTGCTACCCACAGATATAGGATTTGACCGCTGAGATTATTGCGTTAAGTTGTTATTGTGTGATTTAGATATATAACAATGTGTTTTTACAAAAGTGATTTACTAATAAGGGAGTGATGTCCTGCTTTAGTTTATTTCAATCCTAATTAGGCTCCTGTAACCGGGAGCTTTTTCTTTTGAGGAAGAGTTTTAACACCAATAATGAAAAGAAAGAGTTTTATCCGCAGATTACACAAAGAAGAAAGAAGAAGGTTTAGCCACTAATGAACACCAATAATCACTAATTAAGAATATGATGACCTTTCACACGAATTTGCACGAATTAAAATGAATTTCACGAATTAAGGTGGGCAAGCAACCTCTTAATATCCCTCTTCCATTGGCAGTATAGACGCTACATTTTGCGTCTATCAAAGGTGGTTGAAGAATTTCGGCGGGGTGTGGTCTTTAATTCCCCTCTTCCTTGCTAAAAGCAAGTGTATGGAGAGGGGTGGCAGCTTTGCTGACGGGGTGTGGTCTTTTGTCTAAACTCTGCTTTGCATTACTATAATCTATCAACAATAAATCCTGACTTTGCTTATGCAGCTGTCCAAATAATACAGCAAGATTTACAATTGATTATCCTCCTGTAAAGGTATTCTATTTTTCAAATACAATTTACCCACTGGAAATTATTGAAGTCAAGGGTACTAATGGTTCTTTTAAAATTTACTCTATGGAAAAACTATTTGCGATGCTTTTAGATATCGTAAAAGAATAGGAGAAGATATAGCTCTTGAGGCACTAAAGAATTATATGAAAAGAAAAGAATCAGACCTAAATAGGCTCTACAAAGTGGCAAAAGAATGCAAGATGAACAAAGCTATAGAACCATACATAAGAGCAATGTTGGTAAAAATAATGGGAAAATAAAAATAATAGATTCTTAAATAGATATAGTAGAAATGATTATAACTCACATTTTTCTTGACACTATTATTCTTAAGAGACTATGTTAAAATGTATTAATAATTTAATTCGGAGTAGGTATGGATTACAAGAAACTGATAGCAAACGGTGAAAGCAAAACACTTGAACTAAAAGAGATAATTCCTTCTCATGAAAAAGTAGCAAAGACAGTATGTGCATTTGCTAACACTTCGGGAGGAAAGTTAGTTATTGGGGTTAAAGATAATCTTGAAATTATAGGTCTAGATGATGTAAATATATTTGAAACAAAAGATAGTTTAATCTCGGTTATATATGATAAGATTTCTCCAACAATAATGGTAGATATTTTTACAGTAACTATTGAAAACAGACTGATTCTTGTTATTGATGTTTCAAAGGGGCCACAATCTCCATATCATATTAAGAAAACAGGCAATAAAGAAGAAGTTTATATTAGACTGGGAGCAACTAATCGCAAAGCAGATAATGAAACTATCAATGAATTACATAGGCAAAGCAGGAATATCAGCTTTGATGAAGAAATCGATTATAACTACAATTTTGAACAATTAAATTTAAACCCTCTCTCAACTAGATTCAGGAAGCTAGGTATAGATTTAGATGAATCTAAATGCACAAATCTTGGATTAGCTAAAATGGAAGTGAACAAACTTTACCCTACCAAAGGATTGTTAATTCTTCAGGGTGTTTATGAACATTGTTGTATCAAATGTGCTAAATTCAAGGGTGATAATATGGTAGAATTTATTGATAAAAAAGAATATACTGGAAACATTTTCTCCCAGTTAGAAAATGCGGAAAGTTTTTGTTATAATCATATTAATGTCGGAGCAAAGATAGTAGGGCTACAAAGGCAAGATATACCCGAAGTTCCAGTAGAAGCAATTAGAGAAGCTCTAGTCAATGCCCTAGTACATCGTGATTATACTAATTTCGGTAGAGATATTAAAGTTAATATTTTCGATAGTTACATTAGTATTCTTTCTCCAGGTTCACTTCCTCCCAAGATAACTTATGAAGATATTTTTAATGGGAGAAGTGAGATTAGAAACAAGGTAGTTGCACGAGTGATGAATAAACTAAACTTTATCGAAAAATGGGGTACTGGCATTAATCGTATCTTAACCTCTTGTAAAACTAAAGGGCTTAAAACTCCTGAAATTATAGAAAAGAATGATTTTTTTGAAATCAAATTATTTAGACCAGAAATGGTATCTCCAGATAATAATAATCAAGATATTGAATCTCCTCGGTCGATTTCGGTTGATTACGGTCGATTACGGTTGATTACGGTCGATTACGGTCGATTAGGTAATGATAAAAAAGATGTTTTAATATATTTATTAGATCATGGATCTATCGCACGAAAAAAGGTCATGGAACTTCTAGATTCTAAGAGTTCTAAAGCCACAGATCTACTTGCAGAAATGGTTGAAGAAAATCTTATAACAAGGAAAGGTAGCGGTAGAGGTACATATTATGTGCTAAAGAAATAGGATAACCTATTTCTACTTTGATGAAGCTAGGAAATAGAGAATAAGATTAAGTTAATATCATTCTATGCAGATAACTTCTACGAAAAAGTTACTGCATGACCCTCCTCTGAAAGGAGATATTACGCTATTTTACCTGTCATGCAGATAATATTATTTAAATATAATTACATATACT
>JBAYZI010000210.1:0-3181 GCA_041672585.1 Cloacimonadales bacterium (SeqCode)
TGGACCATCTGTTGTTTATAAACTTACCCTTCCAACTTCTAAGATTATGGACATCTCATTAAGCGGAACAGCTTGGGATACCAAAATGTGGGTTTTTAACTCATTTGATGATATCAATACAGCTACTGTAAATGCTGATGCTTGGTACTATAATGATGATGAATCATCAGCCGGTACCGGTGGTGGAAGATTTATAGAAGTTGACAAAACTCGAGATAGAGCAACTTGGTCAAAGATGAATCCATCATTTGCTCTTGCCGGAGATTACTATATTGTTATTTCTGGTTATAGTTCAAACAGTGGTGATTTTACTATGACTATTAATAGTGAAAATATTCCTGCTCCTGCTCTTGCCACAAGTCCTTTCCCTGCTACCACTGCTGTTAATCAACCATCAGCTCTTAACTTAGCATGGACTAATGCTCAATATACTGAAACAGTAGATATTTATTTTGGAGTAACCGGTTCTATGGTTATGGTGCAAAATAATGTTCCTGTTGTTGCACAGTATGCAGTAAGCGGACTTGCCACAGCAACTACTTACGAATGGAAAGTTGTTAATCGTAACTATTCAGGCATATCAGCAACTCCAGCTGTAACTTGGACTTTTACCACTACTGCAGATGCCCCTGTTGCTGCCACTTATACAGCTCCTGCTAATAATGCTACAAATGTAGCTAAAACAGGAAACTTAACCTGGGGTGCTGTTACCGGTGCTGATGGCTATAAAGTTTACTTGTCAGAAGATAATGCTTTTACCGGTGTTACTCCTGTAGTTCAAACAACTACTTCTTATGCTTATAGTGGTGATTTTGCTACAACTTATTTCTGGAAAGTTATTCCTTATAATGTTATTGGTGATGCCACAGGTACTATTGCTACCTGGTCATTTACTACTGCACCATCTCCATTCCCTAATGCTGATCTTATTTTTGACGGTGTAAGAGCTGTTAATCATGGTATGCCGATGGAACCATGGTATGGTTACACTGTAACTCAAAATATCTATTATCAATCAGAGTTAAACATTGATAATGCGGCTATTACTTCAATTAGCTATCTCTACAATAACTACTCTGCTTGGGATGAAACTATTGAAATCTATATGGGACATACCAATAAAGATGTATTCAATACTACTACTGATTGGATTACTGCGGGATTTACCCATGTATATAGTGGAACTATGTTTGTTAATACTGTAAATCCAATTGTTACTATCAACTTAGATACTCCATTTGTTTACAACAATACCGACAATTTAGTTGTATTATTCTATGCCACACAAAATGGAGCTAAATCTAATTCTGATGAATTCTATAATTATCCTGTTGTTGGTAATAGATCAATTACAGCTCGTAAAGATGGAACTACACCTTATGTGCTACATGATGCAACAGTTGTTGGTACGCTAAAAGCTTTCAGACCTGTTACAGGTTTCAATTATCAAGTTCTTTCTGCAGAACCTCAATTCGTTGTAAGTGCTGAAACCTTAACTTTCGTAGATCAAGAGATGAATACTGAGAGCAGTCCTCAAACACTTACTATCTCTAATCTTGGACTTGCTGATCTTGGTATCACAGGCCTTGTTCTTACAGGAACAGATGCCGGTCAATTCCAATTGACAGATACAAACGGCTATCCTGTAACTCTTGCTACTGCCGAGAATATGACAGTACAAGTAGTGTATGCACCTACTACTGCCGGTGATCACACAGCTGTCTTACAAATCACTGATAACCAAATGCGAGTTGTTAATACTGTGCAACTTGTGGGTAATTCTCTTGATCCTAATATCTATGAAATAGACCTACCTTACACTTTAGGTTTTGAGAATGAAATTGATCTATTAGGTTGGACAGTGGACTTTACTTCTGCCTCTACTTCTGCTAATGCCGGTAGATACTTAGGTGCTTCATCTGCACACACCGGTAGCTATTCAGCAAGAATCTATCATACAGGTGCATCTACTTCTGCTGAATTAATTTCACCTCTAGTGGTTCCTGATATGAATCTCTATAGAGTTCGCTTCTGGGCTATGAAAAGTAATACTTCTAATACAGATCCAATCATTCTTGGTAAATATGATGCTGAGATGAATACTTTCACTCAAATTCAGTCTATTGCCTTAACTACAACTTTTGCAGAATATACTGTTGATATGCTTGTAGCTGACAGAGCTAATGAAAGATTTGTCTTCAAATTTGATACTACTCAAACAGCATATCAATACATCTATATTGATGATGTTGTATTTGAAGCAATTCCCCTAACAGCTCTTGCTGAACTAAGTGTAACTGCAGTTGACTTTGGTGAAGTTCCTGTTTTAACCACTTCCACTAGCAGAACTGTCTCAATTAAAAATGTTGGTGTTGGTGCATTAACCATTACCGATGTTGCAATCACAGGTGCTGATGCCTCTATGTTTGATTGGGATTATGTTGCGACAGAACCTAATATGGCTCTTGCTAATAACGAATCATTAGCTATAAATGTTACCTTTACACCTGCAAGTGCCGGTGATAAAGTAGCTACTCTTGTTATTACAGATAATCTTGGTAGAGCATTTAGAGTTAATTCTGCTACTAAAACTACTAATAGCACCAGAGCTGCCAATAATGTTACTTTAACAGGTAACGGCTGGGTTCCACCGCAAGGTTCAACTTGTGCAGATCCAATACCGCTAACCTTCCCTGCTAACATTACTGATAATACAATACATTATGGTGATGATTATGAAAGTGCTATGATCACTCCAAGTAGTGGTTACATGGGTGGCGATGATGTTGTTTACCAATTCACTTTTGCTAATAGCATGGTGTTGAATGGTTCAATAGTTACCCCAGGAACCTGGATTGGTGCTTTCATCTTAGAAAATGAGCCTAATGTAACAACTCCTGCTCCTGTTACTCATAGCAATACTGCTTCAGGTAACACATTGAACTATTATGATGTATTTATTCCTGCCGGAACTTATTATCTAATAATTTCCAGCTTCCCTGCACCTCAAAACATAGCTTATACAATCAACTTAACAGCTGATCCACTTCCTATGCCAGGTGCTGCAACAAACCCAACACCTGCAACTGCTACTCTTGATCAAGCTACAGCTCTTACTCTTAGTTGGAATAATGCTAACTATACTGAAACTGTAGATTTATGGTTCGGTATTGCCGGTGCT
>JBAYZI010000211.1:0-3154 GCA_041672585.1 Cloacimonadales bacterium (SeqCode)
CTTAGCTGATGAGAATAAAAGACCACTTACGTGGAAGAACATTAATATCCCCGAAACATCTTATGAACAGCTTACTGCAACGCAAATAGATAGCCTTGAAGTGTTAATTTCCCAAATGGAGATTGTTGATGTAGAGGTGGCAGGGAAGATTATAAATTATGTCTATTATTTGCCGATTAAGAACTATTTAAAAGAACCCCCTTTGCCTCCTAAGAAGTTTGAAGACTTTATCAAATCCATGGAACAGCCCATTATCATTACCAACAAATACAACACCCCAATTGTGTGGAATAACATTGAGGGCGTGGAACATACCCAAAGTTATATGGAGTTAAGTGCTGCCAGTAAGAGTATTTTAATCAGTGCTATTAATAAGATGAACGCTATTCCTATTGAGCTAGAAAATATTGACATTGGTAAGATTTATGTTACAGAGTTACAAGCTATCAGAAACCTCAATATCTATACCCTTCTTCAATTATTTATGGTAATTCTCTTTTTTATTATTGGCTATCTTGGTGTTAGGCTAATTAAAAGAACTGAAAATGATTTAATCTGGGTCGGACTTGCCAAAGAGACAGCTCATCAACTTGGCACGCCTATAACTTCCCTCTTAGGTTGGATAGAATATCTCAAGATTAAAGAGGAATTTCAGACTGAAGAGAACTCTGAAATGCTGAGCTTCATGGAAAACGATGTTTTTCATCTTAAGAAGATTGCTTCCCGCTTTGGCAAAATAGGCTCTAAAATAGAACTTACCCCTCTTGAAATAGAACCACTTTTGGAGCAGAGTGTTGATTATGTCAGACAAAGACTTCCTCATTTGGGCAAAACAATTAGTCTTGAATTTAAAAGCAGTGTGGGAGCTACTAAGATTCTTACAGAGAAAGAGCTATTTGGCTGGGTTTTGGAGAATCTCCTAAAGAATTGTGTTGATGCACTTTGTGATCGCGAAGGTAAGATTGAAGTAATCGCTTCTATTAGAGGCAATGATATTCTTATCTGTGTCAGCGATAATGGTAAAGGTATTGATAAACACATTATGAGTCAGATCTTTGAAGCCGGAGTAACAACTAAAAAAAGAGGTTGGGGCTTGGGTTTGAGTTTAGTGAGAAGGATAGTGGTTGATTATCATCATGGTAAGATAAAAGTAGGCAAAAGCGTTGCTGATATAGGAACAACTTTTGAGATTACTTTGCCAATTTATCAGGAGGATTAAGTGCAGAAGCAATATGTGATTAGTCGTGAAACAATGTATGCTTTAGACAGCAGAACCATGCAAGAAATTGCTATTCCTTCGCGCGTTTTAATGGAGCTTGCCGGATCTCAATCTGCCCAACATATAGCAGAGAAGTACGGTCTTACTAAGAGATTTATCATCTTGTGCAGTCATGGTAATAACAGCGGAGATGGCTTTGTGATTGCTCGTTGGCTTATTAATATGGGAGCCGAGGTGGAGATAATCATGGTTGGTGATGAAAACAAGATGAGTCCGGAAACCTTAGCAAATTACAACTTATGCCGAAAGCTTGCCTGCCCAATTCATGAAGACAACAAGTATGAATCCACTCTTTCCCAACCTAATATTGTACTTATTGATGCTCTTCTCGGAATTGGCTTTCAGGGTAAGCTAAGAGGTGAAGTAGCAAGCTTAATTAAGTTGACTAACAGCTTACGCTCCCCTAAGGTGGCAATAGATATACCTTCCGGAGTTGATGCTAATACAGGCGAAACAGAAGATGCTTTTCAAGCTGATTATACCTTAACCATGGCAGCTATTAAACAGGGAATGTTGCTCAATACAGCTCCTACTTATTGTGGCGAGATTGAAGTGATTGACATCAGCATCCCCGATTCTTACTTTCCTCATAATAACAAGATTGGACAAATTCACACTAACTTACAATATCCTCAAAGATTTAAACATTCACATAAAGGAGATTACGGGAAAATACTCATAATTGCCGGTTCTCCCAGCTTTTCCGGAGCTGCCATTCTTTGTAGCAAGGCATGTGTAAAATCTGGGTCAGGCTTAGTTAAGTTGCTTCATCCTAAGGGAATGGAGTCTATTTTTGAAAGTACTCTAACAGAAGTGATGACTATTGGTTATGATGTCCAATTGCAGATTGAAGAGCTCTTGGCATGGTCAGATGTTGTGTTGATTGGTCCCGGTCTTGGCACTAGTGAAGTTGCTAAACAGATGCTCAAAAAAGTACTTCTCAGCTATAATAAAACTTTGGTAATAGATGCTGATGGACTTAATATCCTCGCTTCTAATAAACATTTACTCAAGGAAAGTAAAGCAGATATTCTTCTAACTCCTCACTTGGGTGAACTTAGCAGATTATGTGATATTCCTCTGCCTGAACTGCAAAAAGATGTGCTTAATCTTGTTCGTAAATTCGCAGAGGAATATTCACTTTCACTTCTGGTAAAAAGCTCTGTTTCATTCTATCTTGATCAGAGCAGTTTAATCTTCACCACAGCCGGCAATGATGGTTTATCTACAGGTGGAAGTGGTGATGTTCTAGCAGGTATAATCACGAGCTTTATTGGTCAGAAGATGAATATTCAAGAAGCAGCTGTTAATGGGTCGCTCTATCTTGGGAGAATAGCCGAATTATTAGCCAAGGCTAAAAGAACTTTCTCTCTAACACCTTCTGCCATAATAGACAATATAGGCAGACCGGAGATATAAATGTGGAGATAATTTGAACAGATTTATACTCTTGATAATGTTACTTCTAATTCAGATAAATATCTTTGCTTCGGTTGTGATTAATGAACTCTTCTATGATGCAGTCGGGGTTGATGCCGGACAAGAGTGGATAGAGCTTTACAACAACGGTGATGAAGATATCTCTTTGCATAACTGGGAAATACAAGCAGGAGGGAAAACCTTCTCAACACGTTTTACTTTTCCCAACATCACAATTCGTGCTAAATCATTCTTTCTGATAAGTGAATCTAATAACATATCTCTCACCAATATTGTGGCTGATTTGGGTTTTGAGAATGGAGGTTCTGCCACCGATGGGGTGAGAATCTTCAATCCCGCTACTCAATACACTGATACTATTCTTTATGACTTTCCTAACAGCAATAATTTAGAAGGAGATACGCCTACTCAGAATCCTTGCCCCGGCGTTGTTCC
>JBAYZI010000212.1:0-3146 GCA_041672585.1 Cloacimonadales bacterium (SeqCode)
TACAGCAGGAACCTATAGTGGACAAGCTAGAGTAGATGTTGATAGTTTAAGTTCTCCTATGTTTAAAAAGAATATCCTGGTCTAAAACAGGCTCTAAAGTAGAGGGATATAGTGCTGAAACTACAGTCATAGCTTCTGAGTCCAGTCCAAAATTTATCAGGCGTTCTTGGAATATAGGTGGTGCTATCTCCGCAACTGAAAAGAAAAAAGATATAACCTTCTATTGGGATGCTTCAGAGGATTATAATTATGATTGGAATGAACTTAATAAACCTATTCTTCATGTTGGAGAAACACAAATAACTGCTAAAAGCTTTGACATAACAGATACAATAAGAACCGCAACTTTTACCTATACTTTTAGTTCAGCTGCCAAGAGTCCTAAAGGCGTAGATTTCAAAATTGGTTTAGATGGTAATGATACCCTTCCTGTTCTCTTATCATCTTTCACAGCTATAAACAGTATTAGCAATGGTGTTATGATTCAATGGGTTTCACAATCAGAGAGTGATTTAGATGGTTATAGAATCTATCGTAATAGTGCTAATTCCTTAGAGAATTCACTAATGTTAGATGCTTTCTTTGCCGGAACCAACACTACTCAAACCCAAACTTATACTTATTTTGATAAAGAAGAGTTGAGTAATGGTGTTTATTACTATTGGATTCAAATGATTGATTATGATGGAACTAATAGTTTTTATGGACCTGCCCCGGTGGAGATTAATAATGAGTATGACAACTCTGTAGCAATCCCACTTGTTAATGGTATTGCTGCTATTTATCCTAATCCTTTTAATCCGGTTACAACTATCAGATATAGTAAAATCACTAATGCTAAAACTATCATTGAACTCTATAATCTTAGAGGTCAAAGAGTGAAGCTGATTGATCCCGGTTACCAAGAAAAAGGTTTCTATAATGTTGTGTGGAATGGAACAGATCAAAATGGAAACAATGTAGCTTCCGGTATTTATTTCACCAGAATTACTATTGGTAACACAGTTGATATGAAGAAGATAGTTCTTATGAAGTAAACTTCATCAATTAGCAATGAGCAATCGAAGAGAATTTGTAGGGGCGTATTGTATACGCCTTTCTTTTTTTTGGGAAAGGAAAAGGGCTTTTCAATTAAGACCACACCCCGTCAACAAGTTGCCACCCCTCTCCAGAGATTCGCTTTGCGAATGAAGAGGGGAATTTAAGAGGCTGCGTAAACAATTAAACATTCAACAAATCAACAATTAAACAATCCCATAATTCGTGTGAAAAAGGGTAACCACAAGGGATTACCCCTACAAAAATCTGTGTTAAAGGTCTTTCTTCTCAGTGTAATTCGTGAAATCAGTGGATAGATTATTAATTCATTATTATTTTTCTTGTCAAGATTGTAAGGTTATATTTAAATGAAAAGAAAATATTATTAGAGGTTGTAATGAGAAAGATTATTGTTGCCGGAAATTGGAAGATGAACCATAACTTAGCGGAAGCTACTAAATTTGTGCAAGATGTGTTACCGGAAATCAAGAAGATTAAAGCTAATAATGTTGAGATGTTTATCGCTCCTTCCTTCTTATTTATTGAGAAGTTAAAAGAGTTGGCTACATCATCTCAGCTAAAGATAGGTTCTCAAGATGTAAGTTCACAAGAGAAAGGTGCTTACACAGGTGAAGTTTCTGCTGAGATGCTAACTTCTATAAAGTGTGATTTTGCCATAATCGGGCATTCAGAAAGAAGAAGCTATCACCATGAATCCAATGAACTAATCAGAACTAAATTGAATATCTTATTTGCCCATAAGTTAAGACCTATCGTCTGTATTGGTGAGACATTAGAGCAACGAGAAGCAGGGATTACTAAAGATGTGATTCTTACTCAGCTGAAAGGTTGTTTTGCTGATATCGACCTAAATTCACACCTAGATGTGGTGATTGCTTATGAACCGGTTTGGGCGATTGGCACAGGTAAAACAGCTACTCCGGAGATGGCAGAAGAGGTTCATGCTCTCATTAGAAACTGGCTTGCTGAAACATATAATACTAAAACCGCAGAAGCTATTCACATTCTCTATGGTGGTAGTGTTTCTCCTAAAAATATCGCAGAACTTCTTGCTCAAAAGAACATAGATGGCGGACTTATCGGTGGAGCAGCTTTAAAGGCTGATTCTTATTTAGAGATGATTAAAATTGCAGGTGAATTATAAATAAAGGAATAAAATGTTAGATTTAAAATTTATTAGAGAAAATGCCGAGCTTGTTAAACAGGCAGTACAGAATAAAAATGAGAAAGCTGATATAGATGCAATTTTAGCACTTGATGAAGCTAAAAGAGTGGCACAATTTAGTTTTGACCAGAAGAAATCTGAACAGAATAGAGTCTCCAAAGAGATTGGTACCAAGAAGAAGAACAAAGAAGATGCTTCCGAATTATTAGAGCAGATGGGTAGTGTGGCACAAGAGATTAAAGATTTAAAAGCCACTCTTAGTGATGCTGAAACAGCTCTTCAAGAGGCAATTCTGTGGGTGCCAAATATTCCTCATGAATTAGTTCCTATTGGCAAAACAGAAGCTGATAATCAAGTTCTTAGAGAATGGGGCGAACCCAGAGAATTTGCTTTCCAACCCCGCGACCATGTAGAAATTGCTGATCTAAACGGATTATTGGATTTGGAACGCGGTGCTAAAATCTCTGGAAGTGGCTTCCCGATTCATACCGGAATGGGTGCAAGATTAGAGAGAGCCTTGATTAACTTCATGTTAGACTATCACTTAATTCATCATGGCTACCAAGAGATAATGGTGCCTACAATGGTTAATGCTGTAGCTATGCAAGGCACAGGACAGCTTCCTAAGCTAAAAGATGATATGTACTTTATCGCTGAAGATAACATGTACCTCATCCCTACTGCGGAAGTTCCAATCACCAATTTCTATTCAGGTGAGATTATTAAGAATGAAGATTTACCTAAGAAGTTTGTTGGTTTTTCTAACTGTTTTAGAAGAGAAGCAGGTTCCTACGGTAAAGACACTCGTGGATTACAAAGACTTCACCAATTCAATAAAGTTGAGATGGTAAGATTTGTGAAACCAGACGATTCATGGAAGGTTTTAGATGAGATGGTGGGTGATGCTGAAGATATTCTCAAA
>JBAYZI010000213.1:0-3120 GCA_041672585.1 Cloacimonadales bacterium (SeqCode)
TCGCTGTTTAAAAACAAGATTTTCTTCTTAGTGTTCTTTGTGCCTTTGTGGTAAAATATTATATTTATCTTTTCATTCTTTTTATTAAAAATGCAATACATCTAAGCACTTTTATATTTTAGGACTTTCCATTATTTAAAAACTTAACATTAGTTTTGTGGTCTTTTTTTGTGTTCTTTGTGTCTTTGTGGTAAAAAGATTATATTTCTCGTTTCATCCTCTTAATATGCCCCTTCCCCACTCCCACCACATCTCTTCCACTTTTTAACAGAGTTAAGATCTTCTCATCATCAAGAATATTATTCGCATCTACGATAAGGGTTTCAGGTTTAGTAGCTTTGATGAGCTCTTCAGCAGTAAGGTTAAGGTAGCAGTGATGTTTTACACCGAGGACAACACAATCATACTCTTTTAAGTTAGTGATATTTTTAATAAATCTTGCTTTAGGTTGTTCACTCCAGATCTCGACATAAGGGTCGTGAACATCTACATCCAAGCCATCATTGACAAGCTTGATATAGAGCTGTTCGGCTGGAGCATAGCGTGTATCACCTACATCTTCACGGTAAGAGACACCGAGCATAATAGTTTTAAACTCTTTTTCTAAAAACACAGCCTTAATCAGATCATAAGTATGCCAAGGCATAGTATCATTGATATTTATACCTTTGATAGTCATAGGCAGATCTAAGTTTTCATCATAGAAATGCTTACCTGACCAGTAGGCGAGAAGTGTGTCTTTAGTTAAGCAATAACCGCCGACACCGAGTCCAGGGTAAAGCATATTGTTATGAGTTTTACGAATCTTGATACCGTCAATTACATCAAAGATATTAACTTCCATCTTTTCAGCAAGCAGTGTCCATTCATTGACCAAAGCTATATTTACAGCCCGGTAGGAGTTTTCCATCACTTTGGCCAGTTCAGAAGTTTCGGTAGATTTCTCTTCTCTAAGAGGAAATTTATCTATCTCTATAACATTTTCTAAGAATTCACGAGCTATAATAGCACTCTGTTTGTCTAAACCTGAGAAGGTACGCGGATAGCTTCTGATAGATGAAAGATACTCTTTACCTGGCATTACTCTTTCATAGGAGTGAGCAATACGAGGTGGATAAGCAACTATATCAATTCCTCTTTCTAAAAACTCACGATCTAAAGCTGGTTTTACCACTCTTCTACAAAATCCTGGAGGGACAGTAGTCTCTACCAAGACTAAACATTCTGGTTTTATATGTTTGCCCAGAGTGTGAATTGCTTTGATAAAACCATCTTTCTCTAAACAGCAATCTTTAGCATTACCGAGAGTCTTCTTTTTAATATCAAGTTGGATATCTACCACTACGATATCAGCTTTTTTATACCAATTTTCATCAGTAGAGGTGATTAAATTCTTATACTCTAAAACTGCTCTTTTTAATTGGATGGGAAAGGTGTCGTCTTCATTTCTGAAGGGTAATTCGCCTAAATTTATTTGATCTATCCGAGCTTGATTCATGGGAAGATCTATACCGATTACATTGTATAATGGTTTTCCTGCTTTATTGACGGCGTTCGCGACGACGGTTGCCATGGCGAGTCCGACGAAGCCTAATCCTTGAATAACGACGGTTTGCATATTTCTCCTTCAAGATAAATATAAGAATAGAACACAGATAACACAGATTTAACTGATTAAGACAGATAAATGCAAATTGCTTGTGTTGAATATAAGAATAGAACACAGATAACACAGATTTAACTGATTAAGACAGATAAATGCAAATTGCCTTGTGCCTAATACTTAAGAATAGAACACAGATGACACAGATTTAACTGATAATTGCTGATTTTAAAAACTTTGATTATAATAATAAAAAACTGATTAACCTATAGGACTGATTATTAATATTAAAAGCTTAACTTAAAATTAATTAGTCTGCATTCCAGCTATCCTACATTTTTCTTTATTTATCTATTTAGATCCATTAGATCTGTGTTATCTGTGTTCTACTCTTAGCTCTATTTATAATTATTAGTAAATATTTTTCTTTTGATTTCTGGTTTCTTACCAAAATTTAGTAGTAAACCTATTTCGTATTTAGTAGCTTTTAAGTAATTTAATAGTTGGCATTCATTATCTTTGATGAGCTTATCGCTTGCTTTTAATTCTAATATTACTGCATCATTAATAATTAAATCAGCATAATACTCCCCAACTATTTTATTTTTATAAAACACATCTATTTTTTGTTGTTCTAAGCAAGTAAAACCTCTTTCTGTAAGCTCATCTAACAACGCTTTCTCATATACTTTTTCTAAGAAACCATAACCAAGCGTATTATACACTTCATAAAAGGCATTAATTATTTTATCTGTCAATTCAAAATGTAAATTATCTTCCATAACTATTCCATTGTATATTTTATATTAAATTTTTCTTTTATTTATCTGTTTTAATCAGCTCATTCAGTGTTATCTGTGTTCTATTCTTACTTCTATTATTCTATTTTTAAGCAGGCTTCGCCCTATGACTTACAGATTGCTTTAATCTGAAGCACTGTACAACACACTATTAAGTTTTTAAAATTACTTTTATACCTTTATCAGTCAAGAGAAATAATATTCTTTTTTTATTTCAGTGATTACACTAATTTAATTAATCTGTTTTAATCTGTATCTATCAGTTTTCTATTCCTGTATTTAGTACAAGATATCCTGCATTTATCTATCTTAATCAGTTAAATCTGTGTTATCTGTGTTCTATTCTTTTTCTTTCGTTCCGTAGTTCTTATCCAACCATAGTTGGTAATCCCCAGTCTTAATGTTCTCTATCCACTCAGAGTTATTAAGGTACCAATCAACAGTCTTGCTTAATCCTTCAGCGAAGTCAACAGATTGCTCCCACCCGAGTTCGTGTTTAATCTTATCACAATTAATAGCATAGCGTCTATCATGCCCTGCTCTGTCTTTAACATAGGTGATTAATTTTAGGATAGAATCGAGGTCTTTACCTGTTTTTTGAGCTACTGATTCAATTAGCACATGGAGAAGTTTGATATTTTCCCATTCGTTTTCCCCACCAATGTTATAAGTTTCTCCGCGTTTTCCATTCTGGATTATTTTCCAGATCCCGGAACA
>JBAYZI010000214.1:0-3016 GCA_041672585.1 Cloacimonadales bacterium (SeqCode)
GTTTATTGAAGAGCCGGTGATGAATGTAGAAATCATTCTTCCTGCAGAATATATTGGGAATATTATGAAGTTAGCTCAAGACAGAAGAGGCGTCCAGAAGGATATCCAATATATTGATGATAAAAGAGTTGCCCTGCATTATGACCTGCCTCTAATAGAGATTATTTTTGATTTCTATGATAAACTTAAAACCCTTTCGCGTGGCTATGCTTCATTTGATTACTCTTTCAAGAATTACCAGACTTCTGATGTTTCAAAGGTTGATATTCTCATCAATGGTGAGAAAGTAGATGCTATGTCCTTCATTTGTCATGTGGATAAAGCTTACAACTGGGGAAAAAGTGTTACAGAAAAACTAGCAGAAGTGATACCTAGACATCTCTTTAAGATTGCCCTGCAAGCCACTATTGGCGGTAAGATAATTGCCCGTTCTACTATTAATGCTATTCGTAAAGATGTGTTAGCTAAGTGTTACGGTGGTGATATTTCCCGTAAAAGAAAACTTCTTGATAAGCAAAAGAAGGGTAAGAAGAGAATGAAAGAGATAGGAAATGTTACGGTTCCGCAAGAGGCGTTCTTAGAAGTGCTTAAAGCAGATAGAGACTAAAAAATTAATAGTTAATAATTAATAATGAAAGAAAAGACCTTTCACACGAATTAACGCGAATTAAAACGAATTAACGCGAATTAAATGCATGTTGAATCGTGAATTTGTTTAATTGTTTAATCGGTTGATATCGGTTGTGAGACCTCTTAAATCCCCTTGATAATTATAGTTTATTTGGAATTTCTTAAAGCCCTGAAAGGGTGATATTTGTCAGCAAGGGGTGTAAGCCCCTTGTAAAGATGGAGTTAGGAGATAGCCCTGCAGGGGCGGCATAGATTGAAATAAATAATTGAAAAACAGTCAAACTATTTAGGACTGGACATGAAGAAAAGACTTTTACACGAATTAAGATGAATACGCGACTTCTTAATTCCCCTCTTCCCTTGCTTTGCAAGGTTTCTGGGGAGGGAGTCTATCCTCCGAAGCTTTAGCGAAGGTGGATGCCGGTATTTCCGGCGGGATGAGGTCTTACTTATGGAATGGATGCATCCTTGCATCCATCAGGCTGAAATACAGCCTGTCTTCTTTTCTGTAGGCAAGATGCCTACAGTCCATAAGCAAGGTTCTTAATTCCCTGAAAGGGATAAAATAAATTAGCCCAGGGTTACATTCTGCTTGCAGAATTGACCCTGGGAATAGATACCCTAAAACAAACCTTTCCCTGAAGGGGATAAATATAAAAGAAAATATAAAAAACTGTCAAACCGGTTATGGTCAGACATTATTGTGAGGTTCTTATTAACAAAAACTGGAAACTATTTAAAATATTCTTTAAGATAGGGGCCTTCACTATTGGTGGAGGCTACGCTATGTTACACCTAATCGAATATGAATTGGTAGAAAAAGAAAAGCTACTTGATTACGATACTTTTCACGATGGCTTAGCACTCTCCCAAACTTCCCCGGGACCAATAGCTGTAAACATCGCTATCTTTTTAGGCTACAGACTAGGAGGCTACGGCACAGCTCTAATGTGTGCTTTTGCCACAGTTCTACCTGCCTTTATGATTATCAGCTTATTAACCGGGTTTCTCCTCGAATATGCGGAAAATCCCTATTTAATGAATTTCTTCAAAGGCATCAGGCCGGCAGTGGCAGCCATGATCGCATTCTCCTTGATTAATCTTCTTAGGAAAAGCAAAAAGAGCGTGCTCTCAATCTCTATCATGGTAATTTCCTTTGGACTCTTAGTTACCGGATTAATTTCCCCAATCACCATTATTATAGGCTTGATAATTCTGAGTGTTATCGCTGAAGGATGGAAAAAATGATACTCCTAAAACTCTATTTAATCTTTTTCAAAATAGGAATCTTCTCTTTTGGTGGTGGTTTGGCAATGCTTCCCCTTATTCAAGAAGAAGTTGTCGATAATAATGGCTGGCTTACAGAACATGAATTTATAGATCTCGTCGCTATTGCTCAATCTACACCGGGTCCTATTGCTGTGAATAGTGCTACCTTTATCGGACAGAAAACCGGTGGTTTCTTAGGTGGCGTGATTGCAACTTTAGGCGTGATTTCACCTTCGATTATCATTATGTTCATTATATCCACTTTCTTCTTCATCTTTTCCAAGAATCGCTTTGTCAAAAATGCCTTGAATTGGATTAAACCCGGGACTATTGGATTCATTGCTACGGCTGTTTGGTTTATTGGGTATCGTACCCTGGTTGATTGGAAAAGTGTTTTGATTTTTGCCGGGGTGCTGGGGCTATCTTTTTATAAGAAGCCTAATCCTATATTGGTTACCATTGTTACGGGGGTGATTGGGATACTGATATTTAATTGATAATTGAAGAATTAAGAAATCTATCCACTAATTACACCGATTACACAAAGAACAAAAAACCAAGAATAAGAATGTTTTACCACTAAGACACAAAGGCACTAAGTAAGAAAAAGAATTAAAAGTGAAAGATATATAGCAACATTTCAAGCGATTTTAAAGACCACACCCCGCCGAAATACAGCCTGATGGATGCAAGTGTGCATCCATTCCATAAAGGCCACTCAAGGATGAGTGCGTTCCCAGTAAAGAGATTGCGAATCAGCTTTACACATGTTCTTAATTCGTGAAATTCGTGTTAATTCGTGTTAATTCGTGTGAAAAGTCTTTCTACTTATCGGTGTTTCTCGGTGTTATCGGTTGCTAAAAAGAGGGTACCCACAAGGGGCACACCCTACAAAACTCTGTGAAACTCCTCTTAAACTCTCTTTTTAAACTCTGTGTTAGGGCTCTTCCTCTTTCTTTTTTCTTCTTTCCTTCTTCTTAGTGTAATTCATGAAATCCGTGGATAGACCTCTTTATTCCGAAATTCTCACCACATAATTCAGCATCTTCTTCTCCGATTTATGCACATCATCACAAAACCACTGTTCTAAAATTTCAAATCTATTCCCTAACATCTT
>JBAYZI010000215.1:0-2980 GCA_041672585.1 Cloacimonadales bacterium (SeqCode)
CTTCTGCTTCTTTTTGGGTAGCATGAACTGTATGTCCCTCTTGCCACAAGAATTCAGAGGTTCTAAGGAAGAGTCTGGTTCTGAGTTCCCATCTCACAACATTTGCCCACTGATTAATCAGAAGCGGTAAATCTCTATAGGAATTCACCCATTTAGAGAAAGATGCCCCGATAATAGTCTCAGAAGTAGGTCTGACAATATACGGTTCGGCAAGTTCACCAGCAACTTTTAAGCCACCCTGCCCATCATCCTCAAGCCTAGTGTGAGTTACAACCGCACACTCTTTAGCAAAACCTTCTACATGCTCTGCTTCTTTCTCAAAATAACTTTTGGGTATAAATAGAGGGAAATAAGCATTCTTTACCCCTGTTTCTCTAAACATTTTATCTAATACTTTTTGAATATTCTCCCAAATGGCATATCCCCATGGTTTAATCACCATACAACCACGAACTTCACTATTTTCGGCTAATTCAGCTACTTTCACTACCTGCTGATACCATTCAGCATAATCCTCTGCTCTGGTAGGCTCAATCGCTGTTCTCTGTTTCTTTGCCATCCTTTAGCTCCTTTAATTATTCTCTGACAATTTATCTTTTAAATATCAGCAATTCTGTCAAATGAAAATGAATGTTTTTATCTTTTCCTCTCTTTTCTACTGCGAAACTTGACAATTTATTCTTCTAAGATATTATTGAAGTATGTGAATATATTACTTTTTAGGAGAATTAACTATGAGAATTGGCTTTGGCTATGATGTGCATAAACTCGGACCTGAGAGAAAACTAATCTTAGGTGGTGTGGAAGTGCCTTTTGAACTTGGCTTAATCGGTCATTCTGATGCTGATGTTTTGCTTCATGCTATTGCTGATGCTCTCATCGGAGCTTTTGCTTTAGGTGATATAGGACAGCTCTTCCCTGATAATGACCAACAATATAAAGATGTTGATTCGCGTATTCTGCTTAGGAAAGTATGGCTTATTATCAAAGATAAAGGGTATGAAATTGGTAATATAGATTCTACTATTTGTGCCCAAGAACCTAAGCTAAAAGAGTTTTTACCAGCTATGAGAGCTAATATTGCTCAGGATTTAGAATGCCCGATTGAAGATGTTTCGGTTAAGGCTACTACTGAGGAACAGATGGGGATTAGTGGTTCAGAACAGGGGATGACGGCTTATGCGGTGGTTTTGTTGAAGAAAAAATACTAAAGGTTATATTTATAACTTAGCTATTTACAACCATGTCTTGAATACTTTCCAGACTACTTATTCTATTCTTGTTCATCAATTCTACTTCTTTTAGTGTTATAGGTTCACCATCTGTTAAAGAGAATAAATCATCAATATTTAAAACTTCAAAGTTCTCACTATCATCAAGAGCATTACTTTGAGTAGCTATTATTATTTTAAAGTTAGTATTAAATGTATAATCATAATATTTATTGGCAATATTGAGATCACTTATTTCGTTTTTATCTAGCTCTTGTCCGGATAAAAGAACTTTGATTATATAATTCCGGTTAGTCTTAAGTTCGTTAAATGCTAATAAGTCTATACCTTTATTAGATTTAATTGGCGTTAAGATAGTTTCTGCAAACCTCTTTTTAAAAGCAATTGCAACAAAGCTTTGAAAGTACTCCTGTTCAAATCTGAGAAGTGCTTCTTTATCAATAAACAATAATTCATGCTGGGTATTAATATCAAACATATGATTAAAATCAGACGAATTTACATCCGAAATTGGAGTTGGAAACATTGTATAATTCGATAGCATCATCTTTTTAGCAAGTAGCTCATCTAGAGTTACATCGAATGACTTAACATCCGACATAACACTCATTGGATAATATACGTTTACTTCTTTTGCTTGACCAATTCGATACACCCTATCAGTGGCTTGAGCTTCTTTTGCCGGGTTCCAGTGCCTTGTGTAGTGGATAACATTATTAGCAGCTGTTATGTTTAGTCCGGTACCTGCTGCGATAGGAGAAACAACAATTATTTGGAACCCTTCTTTATCCGAGAATTTGTCTATGAGACTTTGACGACTCTCTTTATTCTTTGATTCTTGGGTGGCAGTTAAGCCATTAATAATAGATATTTCTTCTAATTTAAAATAGTCTAAAAATACGCTTCTTAACATATTTTGTAACTTCCTAAATTCTGTAAAAACAATTACCTTTTCATCTCTTTTTTTGATTTCAGAGAGAATTTCCATGGTAATCATTAGTTTAGCTGAAGAATTAATCAGTTCTTCTGTACTAAATTTGCGTATATTATAAATCTTCAAATATGGGTGATCTGAGATATTTCTTAGGTTTTGGATGATTGCTAACATCGGAGTTCCATCATTTTCATGCTCTACTTCCTCCATATATAACTGTTGTTGAATTGGAGGCATTTCACGCCTTTCGAATATTTCCCTTTTTTCAGGAAGTGATAAATTTACGTCGATTTTCATTCTTCGCTTAAAACTATTGCCCAGAATTTCTCGTAATTCGTAACCTACCTTTTCCAGATTTTCTTGAGAGAAGTCAGTTTGAAGAGGTTTATCAAAATCATCCCTAAACTTCTTAGCTGAACCTAGAAGTCCCGGAATTGCAAAATCAATGATACTCCATAAATCAAGCATTGTGTTTTCCACCGGTGTCCCTGTCATTGCTATTTTAAAATATGATTTTAATGCTTTGATGGCATTAGTTACTCTTGTTCCCGGAGTTTTGATTTTCTGTGCTTCATCTATTACAACTATATCCCATTGAATTCTTCCAAAAAAGGGTTGGTTTTTAGGATTTTTAACTGTCTCATAATTAGTTAGCATAAACGAATTATTCAACTTTTCATCGTCATACTTAGAGAAATTTGTTTTACTGCTAACAATGATAGCATTTAGTTTGGGATTAAAGAACTTATGGTATTCATTTCTCCAGTTTTCTAACAAAGAAACAGGGGCTACAATTAATATTTTTGTTTTGTTG
>JBAYZI010000216.1:0-2945 GCA_041672585.1 Cloacimonadales bacterium (SeqCode)
TAGGTTATACGGACGGGTCGTCCGCAATCCCAGTAAGACCACACCCCGTCAGCAAAGCTGCCACCCCTCTCCAGAGATTCGCTTTGCGAATGAAGAGGGGAATTAAGAGGTCGCGCAAAAGCCTTTTCTAATCTTATCTTTTTTAATTCTTCTTTTCTCTGTGAAATCTGTGCAATCAGTGGATAAAAATCTTTCTTTCTTTTCTTTAAATCATCATTGCGATACATCTTCCGAAGCTACTAAAGCGCAGGGGGAAGCAATACCGCAACTTTTCATTTTTCATTTTTATCTTTTCACTCACTCTTCCCTACTCCCTATAATCTATAACCTGCGTGTTATCTGTAAGCTCAATCTCCCAAATATCCTCTCGTAAAGGTTCATTAATGATAATATTAGAGAAAGTAACAGAGACCTCATTTTCAGATTGATCAAGGTACTTAACATTTTTAACTAATATCTCATTTTTGGGGATAGTTAAGATGATGTTATCTATATTAGCTAAAGCGTTTTTGGGGGTAAGAACCAGTTTAACAACATAGTTATCATCAACTTCGGAAAGTGCAATATTCTCATCATCCCAAATTCTTTTAATTAAGTATTCCATTTTGAGGGAAGCGATAGTGGAATCGGCATAAGTCATGATTAACCTATCTGATTCTGCTTGATAAATCCTGACAATATTATCCACTAGTGAGATCTTTTCTATTTTAGGGGAAGTGTATTCAATCTTAATCTTTTCCGGATTATGATAGAGCTTTCCTTGGGAAGTGTTGGTTATTTCCAACTCGGCAAAATAGGAAGTCTGTTCAATATCTGCTTGAAAAGTCTCAATGCCTTCATATTTACTGATTAGGCTGTGATAAAGCTCTTGGGTTGTTATCCCTGAAATAGTGCTACACACTGCGATTAATAATATAATTAGCTTATTCTTCATCGATACCATATACTTTTAAATCCTCCAGAGTAGCAATTACTTCTCTTGATTTTGAGCCTTGATGCGGTCCTACAATGTTAGCCTGTTCCAGCATATCAATTAATCTGCCGGCGCGGGCATAACCTATTTTAAAGCTTCTTTGTAACATGGAAACAGAAGCAACCTCAGATGTTATAATTAATCTGGCAGCTTCAATAAAGAGATCATCGTCATAATCAAAAGCTTCTGCATCGTTAGGATCGGTAATTATTTTTTCCATTCTAAATGCAGGCTTAGGTTGAGTTTCAAGGTAATCTATGACTTGATTTATCTCACTATCAGAGACATAAGCACCGTGAATTCTTTGAATCCTACTGGTTCCCGGAGGAACAAACAGCATATCGCCTTTACCCAGAAGTTTCTCAGCCCCCATTTCATCTAAAATAACGCGTGAATCAACGCGAGATGAAACCTGGAAGGCTATTCTTGCCGGGAAGTTAGCTTTGATAATACCGGTAATAACTTTGATGGAAGGTCGTTGTGTAGCCAATACAAGATGCATACCAACAGCACGCGCCATTTGGGCTAATCTGGTAATTGGCAGTTCTATTTCTTTACCGGCAGTCATGATTAAATCAGCGAATTCATCAACAATAATCACGATATAAGGCATTTTCTGTTGTTCCGGTTCTTCACCTGTTTTTAGCTTAGAGTTGGCTTTTTCCACTTTCTTGTTAAAACTCTCTCTATCTCTCACACCCATTTCTTGAAGCTGTCCATATCTTCTTTCCATCTCTTCTACAGCCCATTTGAAGGTTTCTAGCGACTCTTCCGGGTCGGTAACAACATCTGTCCATAAATGAGGAATACTACCGTAGCCTGCTAATTCAACCCTTTTTGGGTCAATGAGAATTAGCCTTACCTCGTCGGGGGTAGTTCTAAACAAAAGGCTCATAATAATAGTGTTGATACAGACAGATTTACCTGAACCTGTAGCACCGGCAATGAGTAAATGCGGCATTTTGGAAAGATCAGCTACTACTGCTCTGCCCGAAATATCCTTACCCAAGCCTATGGTCAAAGTGTTGTCGTTATCCTTCATCTCTTCAGAGAGAAGGACCTCTTTTAGGTAGATAATATCACGCTGTTTGTTAGGAATCTCAATTCCGACTAGTCCTCTTCCGGGAATAGGAGCTTGAATTCTTATAGAAGATGCTTTAAGGGCTAAGCTTAAATCATCAGCATAGGAATTGAATTTATTTACTTTCACACCTGGAGCAGGTTTCAGCTCATATTGGGTAATGATAGGTCCGATATTTACATTCACAACTTCTGCTTCAATGCCAAACTCTGCAAGTTTATCCTTCAGGATATTACTTGTTCGCTTGATATTGGCTTCGGTTTCATCTTTATCACAATCGGTAATTGTTTTATCTATGGTCAGAAATTTATCAATATCAGGTTTGATGAATTTCTCTACACTTCCGGAATCACTGTTAATCCCTTCCGCTCTGTTTTTTTTTACAGTTATTAAATTACTTTTTTCTTGTTGATTAATCTTGAAGTTACTCTCATTAGGTGGAGTTTTAGCTTCATTTAGTGGA
Source organism: Cloacimonadales bacterium (SeqCode) (assembly GCA_041672585.1). Classification (GTDB taxonomy): domain Bacteria; phylum Cloacimonadota; class Cloacimonadia; order Cloacimonadales; family JAFGVF01; genus JAEKNW01. The sequence goes on from JBAYZI010000216.1 coordinate 2,518, forward strand.
ATATTTTCCACAAATTCTTTTTCAGAAGAATCTAACTCTTTTCTTCTATCTTTATGGTTATTAATAGCTATATCAGGAGCTTTTTCAGGTTCTTTATCTGTAATAAAATGTTCTTCATCAGGAAGGGTTCTTCTATCTTTCTTGAGATCAAGATCTTCCGAATCACTCTCATGTCTTTTGTGATAGAAGGGGTATAAAATCGTCTTGCCCACTGCTATAAATGTGGTCTTTACCGGTTCCCAACCAAAGATGAGCAGAATATCTAAAATTAAGATAATGAAGAGAAAGGCGGTTGTTCCTTTGTTTCCGATAACCTTGATTAGCAGATTGTTTATTCCTATAGAAATTACGCCATTTTGCACATCCGGAGCAAGTGGATTGAAGTTGGTAAATATTAATTGGAGAAAGAAGAAAAACCCCATAAAGAG
>JBAYZI010000217.1:0-2870 GCA_041672585.1 Cloacimonadales bacterium (SeqCode)
AGACGAGTTGTCTGCCTTGCTAGTGAAGAGGGCGAATATTGATTCGCCCCTATAAATTCGTGAAATTAGTTCTAATTCGTGTTAATTAGTGTGAAAGCTCTTTTTCAATGATTAATTATTTCATCAGCAACATCTTCTTCACCACTTCCTGATCCGCACTTTTCACCCTATAAAAGTAAGTTCCGGAGCTAACCTGCTTACCTTGATTATTATCACCTTGCCAGATAATAGAGTGCTTTCCAGCTTCCTGGTTCTCATTAACCAGACTCTTAACCTTCTGTCCTTTAAGATTATAAATATCAACAGTAACGCTTCCTTTTTGGCTTACATCATAAGATATTGTTGTTTCAGGGTTAAATGGATTTGGGTAATTGGTAGCATTTAGAGTTACAGGCGTTATTTCTAAATCACCGTTGGGGGTTGCTTGGCAGGAGTAGATGGAAAAATATTTGTTTTCAAATACTAATAGATTAAAACTATCCTCTGTACCTCCAGGTAAAACTTGAACAGAACCTGCCAAATTCGAAGCAATCTGCCCTACTCTTACTGGAATATCATCAATCAATTTATATATTGACACCCCTCTCGTATAATCAATTAAAATTCCATTTTCCATAATTTCCTCTCGTCCACAATATAGAAAGTAATCTTGATATTTTAATGTTCTATTAGAAATATAGTTCTGATTTAGATTGTATCGATGAGAAAGATTTATAGGGTCGTATGATAAATCAATAATTTTGTTACTAACAGTTAATATATCACCAACTTTATATGCACCACCTGTTCCATTATTAAAAGGTATAGTGAGACTATTTATCTGATTTAATTCATTTTCATTATATTCGTATACGAGTACACCTGTATCCTTATTATGTTCATAGAGGTAATTATTATATATGGCATAATTATATTTAGTAAAATGAAAATCATCATTGATTATTGACCAAGTAGGAATAAAATAACCATTTTGATATTTTAGAGAATAAAGACTACTAAGTGACCTATAAATCAAGTTGATGCCATCCCATTTCAAAACAGAGAACACATCCTGAGTTATACGTGGTTGGGGTTCATAAGTTGCTTCTAAGATCATTTCATCACCACTAAAATCATACAAATAGATTATACCAGTAAGCTCATCATATCGTACTACTTTTTGCTCATCTTCCAAAAACCTATACATACTTTGTTCCGGAAAATTATTTGAGATCTCCTGAATATTAGAAATATTTTCAAGTGAATAAGTGTTTAACTTACAATTCCTTTGAGTATTTTGTACATAATAGATATCATTTTTTATCATACCCATCGAAGCAAGATTGATTATTGATGATTGTCCAATGTCATCAAGAGTAATAATATCATTATTAAGAACGGCTTTTAATAAAAAATCTCCAGCCATTGATGATGATAAGTATAGATTATTATTATTTTGAACAAGCGAACAAATGTTCACACCTTGTGAATAGGGTCTATTAGAAATATCCTCACTATCAAGTAACTGAACAGAGTTGACATTTAATACATCATATAGGTAGAGCTTTGATAAGACAGGATAAACCCCTTCATAAGATGTAAAAGCAATTCTATCATTCTGGTAAGCTATTGTATAATCATAATTTGGTAGTGCTTGTGATAGATAGAAAGTGCCTAAATAATCTAAACTATCAGTTTCAGTAATATTATAAAAGTTAACATCCCCTATTGTATAGGCTATCATTTTGTCCCCATCTATAGCCACCTTTCTCTCATCTTGACCTAAATTATATTTCTTGTGTAGAATTCCATCACCTTCAATCACATAATAGTAGTAGCAATTATCACTATAATCAAGTAAAACTGCTCCTTGATCATGGAATTTTGATTTGTAAATTAAATCAATATTATGTACTTGACTGATGGGTTGATAACTTTCATAATTAAAGATAGTATGTTGCTCTTCTCCGGTTTTCCTGATAAAGTAATTTCCAAATAGTTCTGCTGAAAACATATTGTTACTATCGATTTGAATCTCGTAGATAAGAGTCTGTTCATTTGATGCAGATAAGTCATAGATCGAGAAAAAAGAAGGAAAGTTAACTGGATCATCAGAATTAACATAGCCCCTATATTTACCTAATTTATCATCAGAATAAGAATGATAACCCCATCCAGGTATAGATCTTATGCTACTGATACCTTCTAAATCACCATTCTCTTGAATCTCATAAATTGTATATCCACTACCGGTCGAAGTAATCATTTTTCCATTTGAATATTGTAGTTCTCCAATTCCACCAAAACCAAACTCCGACTGTAATTGGTAATCTAATTCGCTGTAAACAAATACGTAAGAGAATAATACAATTATTAGTATTGTTATTTTTTTCATTGCAAACTCCTTATTAATAGCGAGGAGAATTAACTCCTCGCTATTAGTTTAATTTATTGGGTTATTGGTGTTCCTGGGTCATTTTCTTTTATTGAAAACCACCTTTCAATTAAATAATAATCATAGAACCTCATTTCTATCCCTCCTTCGACAATTTGTCCAGGGCGATTACTCATAAGTACAGTTCCATTAATTGTTATTCTATATGTCCAAAAGTCCCTTACTGTTAATTCTCTTGAAACAGAATTATAACTCCAAAAGTCGTGACCAACAATGCCATAAGCAGGATTAGTATCGTAAATACTATACGCTTCAACAATAATTCCACTTTCAATGAAATTTAAGTCAGTCTTAATCTTAATTATGTCTGCACTAACAACTCCAACAGCAACAAGTATTAACATTATTACAAGTAATCTTTTCATGATTACCTCCATTTTTTATTTTTGTATGTTGATTATCTGCAACACCACAGATTGGATGTGGAAATAAATCC
>JBAYZI010000218.1:0-2784 GCA_041672585.1 Cloacimonadales bacterium (SeqCode)
TGCATCAATACTTTTCTTGGCTGCTAACCTCAATTCTTCTGGCATAGTAATTTCAAAAGTCTCATCTTGCAGACTTCTTAAAACATCTTTTAAAGTAACTTTCTTCATATCATCACAGACAGCGTTAATTGCTAAAGGTACAATACTCTTACCTGGATTATCTCTTTTTATCTGTTCATATAATCCAACTTCTGTGCCGATAATCAAGTTATCATGTTCTTTAGCATAATCAGCCATGCCCTTTGTTGAAGAGACAACATCAGCGTACTTCACGATTTCGGTAGGACATTCCGGATGAACTAGTAATTTATGTTTAGGATGCTCTTTCTTTACTCTCAGGACATCACTTTTACTCATTTTAAGATGATGAATTGGGCAATAGCCGTCCCACACAATAATATTGCGCCCAGTTTGATGCTGTGCGTAAGTTCCTAAATTCTGATCAGGAACAAAAAGAATCTTTTTATCCCTAGGTAAACTTTCTATAATCTTTACCGCATTGGAAGAAGTGCAACAAATATCACTTTCTGCTTTCACTTCTGCTGTAGAATTAACATAACAGATAACAATAGAGTTGGGATGATTATTTTTAAACTGCCTGAGTTGCTCTCCGGTGATCATATCAGCCATAGGACACCCTGCATCTTCTACCGGTAAGAGTACCTTAATCTTAGGAGATAATATTTTAGCTGTTTCTGCCATAAACTTGACACCACAAAAGATAATAATATCGGCTTTTACTTTACTTGCCTCTATTGATAGTTGTAGCGAATCTCCTACAAAATCCGCAATATCCTGAACATCTAAAGTTACATAATTATGTGCTAAAATAACAACATTCTTCTCTTTCTTTAATCTTTCTATTTCATTTATTAATTCTGTCTTTTCCATTATTCCCTCTATTTATATCAACTTCTTGATAATTAATAATTAATCATATTTAGTATGACCGAATCCACCTACACCTCTAACCGTATCAGACAAACTTTCAACAACTTCCCACTCAGGATTCTCATATTTTGCCACTACCATTTGAGCGATTCTCATTCCGTGAGTTATTTCAAAAGGTTCTGTGCCAAAATTAAAGAGGATTATTTTAACTTCACCCCTATAATCAGGATCTATAGTGCCGGGAGAATTCAGAACTCCTATCTGACTTTTTAAGGCTAAACCACTACGCGGTCTGATCTGTACTTCATAGCCAGTTTCAATAGCAATTGCTAATCCTGTCGGAACCAAGATAACCTTATTAGGCTCAATAATCAGTGGTTCTTTAAGACATGCTCTGACATCATAACCGGCAGCATGCTCAGAAAACTTCTGTGGTAATTCGGCAGTTTTGTCTAACTTCTTTACTTCTATCTTCATTAGAATTTTCTTGTAAGAATAAAATCAGTTAAAAGATCAAGCTTCTCAGCCTTGTCGCCATAATGTAATAATATCTTCTTAGCACTGGCAATCAGTTTATCAGCCATTTCATGAGATTTATCTAAGCCATAAACAGCCGGGAAGGTAGCTTTTTGTACTTCTGCATCTTTTCCTATTGATTTTCCCAGTACATCAGCACTGCCTTCAATATCTAAGATATCATCTACAATCTGGAAAGCTAAGCCTATCTTGGAAGCATATTTGTCTAATCTTTGGGTATCTTCCTCCGAAGCATTCGCTGCCATACAGCCAAATCTGACTGCTAAGTTTAATAATTTAGCTGTTTTGTTCTCATGAATATATTCTAATGTCTTCTTACTAACTTTCTTGTTCTCATTTTCTATATCATTCATCTGACCTGAGATTAATCCTTCAGTGCCGGCAACAATTGCTAATTCTCTAATATAAGCTAATCTTTCCTCTACAGTGAAAGGAGAATCGGCAATTAAATCAAAAGCTGAGACCAACAAAGCATCTCCGGCTAAAAGAGCTATATCAGAACCGTAAAGAACATGACAGCTCTTCTTGCCGCGTCTCATGTCATCATTATCTATTTCAGGTAAATCATCATGAATCAGGGTGTAAGTATGAAGCAATTCAATAGCTCCGGCTAAATATTTAACATTAGAAAAATCAGAATCAAAAAGAGAGTAAACTGATAAGGTTAAATATGGTCGGATTCGCTTACCACCGGCAAATAATGTATGCCTGATTGCTTTATGAATTTGCTTAGGATACTCATCTTTTCTTGGAAGAAATCTATCCAAGACGATATTTACTATCTCTCTCTTTTCTCTAATATCTCTTTTTATCATCATAGATTTTTGGTTAGACATTTACTCTTTCTCCTGATTCTTAAGGTTAATGACCTGTATTTTCTCTTCAAATTTATTCAATTGTTTCTCACAATAGACGATTAATTCTTTCCCTTGCTCATAGAGTTCCATCATCTGCTCTAATGAGATTTCTGACTCTTCTATTTTATCTATAACAGTTTGCAACTGTTTAACCGCTGTTTCGTAATTTTTAGGTTCAACTTTCATTGCTTTACCTCACCTTAATTAAACATAGCATTAACAAACTCTTGGGCATCAAAATCTTGCAAATCTTCAATCCCCTCACCCACACCTATTAATTTAACAGGTATATTCAATACTTTCTTTATATTAAGAATTATCCCACCCTTAGCAGTGCCATCGAGTTTGGTTAAAACTAAACCTGTTAACGGCACTATACCATTGAATGTTTGAGCCTGATTAACAGCGTTCTGACCTGTGGTTGCATCCAAAACTAAGAACACTTCATGAGGACCATCAGGAGCTACTTTTTGAATAGTGCGATAAATTTTACTTAATT
>JBAYZI010000219.1:0-2773 GCA_041672585.1 Cloacimonadales bacterium (SeqCode)
ATATTTATTGGCAGAAAAGAGATTGAAAGCTGTCGTGATGAAGCAGTGTTGGCAGAAGTCTTGAGTTTTCGTTTACTGCGGAATGTGCAGATTAATCGACGCTTTGAGTTAAAACATCCCTTATATACTGATAAGAGTAAAAAGTTAGCCGAGATTATGAAAGTAGTGAAATCTGAGTGGGAAGCAGATTATGAAAGTGATGTTAATTCTCACATTTATGATTCTGTAATGCTGATAATGAGAAGGGCAGGTTTTGAGCCTTCACGAGAATCTGTGAACGAATCAGATCAGGTAAAAGAGTATTTGGGAAGAACGCTAAAGTTTGTTAAACCCTTGCAGAGACATAAGAAAGTCTTTGATTAATTGAAGAAGAAATCTATCCACGGATTACACGGAAGAACACGGATAAAGACAGGATTGAAGCCTCTTCCACTGGGACTGCGGACGGCTCGTCCGTATTCATCTTTGTCTGCTATATTCATTTTCTGTCGGACATGAAGAAAAGACCACACCCCGCCGAAATTCGGCACCCCTCTTGAGTCGTCGCTAAAGCTATGCCTTCACACGCCGGAAACCTTTCTTCGAAAGGGAAGAGGGGAATTAAGAGGTTGCGAATCAGCTTTAATTCCGGATAGTCTTTAAACTGTGCGAAACCCTCTTAAAGTCCCCTTCAGGGGATTTAGGGGCTTCTTAATTTCTTCTTAACAAAGGCATAATCGCTAAAGAATAAAGAATTTTATTGACGATTGAATTATTAATATAAAAACTGTTATGAAGGAAAATAAACATGTATTTAGATGAAAAGTTAATATTATTAAATATAGAGAGTAAAGATAAAAAGATACTTCTTCAAGAGTTATCTGAGAAGTTTCACGAGTATGGAACAGTTGCTTCAGCTTCCGTCTTTTTTGATTCTATTTGGGAGCGTGAAGAGAGCTTCTCTACCGGAATTGGGCGTAATGTCGCAATTCCGCATAGCAAGAGTCCGACTGTAAAAGAGGTGAAACTCTTGATTGCTATTATTCCTGAAGGTGTTGAGTATGATGCACTTGATGGAGAACCTGTGAAGATTATCTTTATGTTTGCCGTTCCGTTAGGTGAAGAGAAAGTCTATATGTCTTTGTTAGCAAAGATTTCAACCTTTGTAAGAGTAGAATCTAATCGCGATCAGCTGTTAGGTTCCCAAACCAAAAACGCTATTATCGAACTTATAAGAGATGTGATTAATGAGTAAAAGAATAACACTATTGTTGGGGTTGATTTTAATCAGCCTATCTCTCGTTGCTTTAAATGACGATGCCGGTACTACAGGATTTAACAGTCTTAAGATTGTTTATTCTGCACGTGCAAACGCAATGGCAGGAGCTTTTTCTTCCATTGATGATGATACAGATGTAATCTTCTTTAATCCGGCAAACTTAGGCGGATACTCTAAAATCAGAGAAGTCTCTTCTACTTTTATGAACTATTTTGATGGTTATAATGGGGGCTCGGTTGCCTATCAAAGCAAGCGAAGTGATAGGTTGAACATTGCCTTCTTTGCTCAATATTTGATGAGTGATGAGATTCCTAAAACAATTGAAGGAGTGAATGGCGGATATTTTGAAGCCGGAACTTTCAGTAATTCTGATTTAATCATCGGAGGAACCTACTCTTATTACTTTAATGAACAATTAAGTCTGGGCGTTAATGCTAAATTTATTCAAGAATCCATAGACTCAAAAAGTGCTACAGCGGTTGCTTTTGACTTAGGAATTCTGCACCGCCCGGTAAATGATAAACTCAGAGTTGGTGCTGTAATCCGAAATCTCGGAGCTCAGATTAGCCACTTCACAAACACAGATTATAGTGAAGGATTACCACTCGTCTTTGCAGGCGGTATTTCCTATCGGTCAGAATTAAGAAGTAGAGACAGTGAAGAGGGTTTTACCCCCACCATGTTATTCTCGCTTGATTTAGAATTACCTAAAGGAGCAGATTTTACCGGTTTATTTGGAGCAGAATTTGCAGTTCATGAACAATTCTTAGTTCGTGTTGGCTATAAAACCAGTGCCGGTGATTACAAAAATGGTGGCGATTATGAGATTCTTTCAGGAATGTCCACAGGTGTAGGATTCGTGAAGAACAATCTCAAGATTGATTATGCTTTAAACTCTTATGGAGATTTAGGGTTTGTTAATCAAGTAACTTTAAAATATCAGTTTTAAGCAAGATAGATAAGTTTTTAAATTCGGAGTGTATGAATGATAACAAAAGATTTCTTATTTGAATTAAGTGTAGAAGAGATTCCTGCAGGATATATTGCTAACCTAGAAAAGAACATTATTAATAGATTTGAAGATGAATTAAAGCAGGCTAAACTTCAGTATGCAAGTTTGGCAAGCTACACAACCCCGCGTCGTTTTGCCATTCTTATTACTAATTTGGAGATTGAGCAGAAAGATGATTTAATTGAAAAAATGGGACCTGCCACGCGGATAGCGATTAAAGAAGATGGTTCTCTCTCGAAAGCAGGTGAAGGTTTCTTGAAAGGAGCCGGCTGCACTAAGGAAGATTCTTTTGTGATGCAAACTCCTAAAGGTGAATATCTCGCTTGCAAAAAAGAGATTAAAGGACTTCCTGCAACAGAGATTATCACAGGATTCTTACCCGATTTACTTAATAACCTGCCTACTCCGAAATCTATGAAGTGGGGAAGTGGTAAGCTTACCTTTGCACGACCTATTAGAAATATCCTGCTAATGTTGGATTCTCAAGTAATCCCTTTCTCTTA
>JBAYZI010000220.1:0-2766 GCA_041672585.1 Cloacimonadales bacterium (SeqCode)
TCTCAGGCACTATCTTGCTGTTGGATTGAATCCTGAAAAAAGCGTGCTTTTTGTTCAATCGGCCATTAAAGAACATGCAGAACTATATTTATTGTTAAGTATGATAACCTCTGTATCACGTTTAGAAAGAATCCCCACCTACAAAGATCAAATTAATAATATATCTGACAGAGATTTAACGAATTTAGGTTTTTTAGGATATCCTTTACTACAAGCTGCTGACATCTTAATGTATAAGGGTGACATAGTCCCTGTTGGTGAAGACCAGATTTACCATATAGAGTTTACAAGAGAAACTGCTAGAAAATTTAATCTCCAATATCGTGAAGTTTTTCCCGAACCTCAAGCATTAATATCCAAAGTTAAAAAGTTACCAGGAACAGATGGAAGAAAAATGTCAAAAAGTTATGGAAATATAATTAATATTGAAACAAATGAAAAAGAGTTGAAAGAAAAAATACTACCCATGATGACAGATCCAGCTAGAATTAGAAGAACTGATCCAGGTGATCCTGAAAAATGTCCTGTATGGGAATATCATAAAGCATTTACAAAATTACAAGATGAAAAAGAATGGGTAATTCATGGATGTACAACTGCTTCAATTGGTTGCGTTGATTGTAAAAAATTGCTTATCAGAAATATGAAAGAAGAAATGCAGCCAATTTGGAATAACCTAGCAAAAATATCTAAAGATGATGCTAAAAATATTGCCTTAGATGGTAATGAAAAAGCGAGAAAAGTTGCCAAACAAACAATGCAAGAAGTTAAAGACGCTATGCATCTTAGGTGGTAAAAGAGAGGGGAACTAAAGTAAATTTTGAGGAAGTTAGTGTACAATTTGACATATTTTCAGGTCCTTTTTCTAAATTAGTTGAATTAGTTAAAGAAAAAAAGATATCGGTTAGACAGATATCTGTTAGTGTTATTTCAGATCTGTTTCTTGACTATGTTAACACTAATTACAAAGATTTAAATTCAATAGGAGAATTTTTAGAATTAGCATCATATTTAACTTTCTTAAAATCAAGAGAAATATTGCCCAATTCTTCTAAAGACAAGGATTTCAAAAGGCAGAGAGAGTTCATATACACTACAATTGAAAATTATGATATATTAAAACAAGCCAAAGATTTAATAAAGGAAGATTTTGGCGAAAACAAAAGAAAAGCTGTTAAAGTTAAAAAAACTGCTACCTTAAATAGTGAGGATGTTGGATATCAACTAGTAAAATTTTTTGATGACTACATTACTAATCAAAAAAGACTAGAAATTATAAAAGACGATTATAATGTTGAAAAAGCTATAAAAGATTTAGAAAAAATTAATCGTTTTAATGTGTATAACCTCTTTGAATATGCAAATTACAATAAGCTTAAGTTCGTAGTTTTGTTTTTAGCAGCTTTGGTACTAGTTCAACACAAAATATTTGATTATAAAGAAGGATTTTTTTATCGAATAGAGACATGATCACGATTTAGCAAAAGGAAGTAGGAATAATATGGAAAATAAAAAAATCGATGTTGAAATAAGAATGATAGAGGCATATATATTCTCAAAAACAGATGGAGTTTCTCTTCAAGACATTTCCAAGCGTTTGAAAATAAAAAAAGAAGACGTAAAACATTATTTAACCGAAATAGAACTTCATTACATTCAAGATCAACACGGCGTAGAATTAGTAAAAAATGGAAATAAATATCGATTTGAGATTAAACCTGAAATCAAATCAATGATTTTTCCTAATCCAAGAAAACTTGAACTAACAGAAACACAATTTGAAGTATTAACCATTCTATTTATGAATGGAGAAAGTAGATTAATAGAAGTAGAAAATATTAGAGGTAAAAATAGTTATTATCAAATCAAAAAACTTACCGAATACGGGTTGGTCAAAAAAGTTAAAAGAAAAAAACAACCATATTATGTGCTAACTGATAAATTTTATGATTTGTTACCCGATAAGACTATAAAAAAACTGGAGGATATGAAAAAAAGTGAATTTACAAAAAGCCCTTCAGATAATGTTTCTAAGTAGAAGGAAATCTTCTGAATATATAATAACTTATGGTGTACGTGTCAATGGAAAATTAATAAAAGAACCTTGGCATGAGTTAGATGATACCGACATTATTGAATTTGGCAATAAACTTATTAAAGTAAATGATATAAAAAAAATACAAGACAACAAGGTATATTACTTATTAAATAAACCCAAAGGATATTTATGTACTTTTAAAGACGAATATGGAAGAAAAACTATAGATGATCTTATAAGAAATAAGATAAAAGAAAAAGTATTTTATGTAGGCAGATTAGATTATGATTCTAGCGGTATACTGCTTTTAACTAATGATGGAATGTTTGCCAATTTTCTTCTAAGGCCTGAAAACAATATAAGTAAAGTATATAACGTTTTAATTAATGGCATTTTATCTCAAAAAGATATATTAAAACTACAAAATGGTGTATTGATCGAGCCAGGTTATAAAACCCTACCAGCTAAAGTCAAAATTTTACAAAAATATGACAATTCTTCTCTCATTCAAATAACTCTAAGCGAAGGAAAAAAAAGGCAGATAAAATACATGATTAGATCTTTAGGCTATCAAGTTATTGAATTAACCAGAGTTAAATTTGGTCCATGGAATATTGATGAGGTTCCAAAACCAGGAGATATTAAAAAAATTAATGATATAGACTTTTTGAAAATAGGATATAAAAAATGAGGACGCTAGGCGTCCTCATTTGGATGGGCCGAAATAT
>JBAYZI010000221.1:0-2659 GCA_041672585.1 Cloacimonadales bacterium (SeqCode)
CGGGAGCAGCTATTTACTCCTCTATAGCTGGATTAGAACTGCTATCTATAATAATTAGGAGGAGATAAAATGATTAAGAAAACAATATATCTAATACTTTTAGTTACCTTTTTGCTCATTACCGGATGTGATAATGACGATTTTGTAAGTCCTTATGATCCAAGTTATAAATTACTTCCTCCTTCTGATCTCAAAACAGAACAGATTGCCGTAAATAAATGCAAGGTTAGTTGGAAAGTTAACTCTTTAGATGAAGAGGGATTCAGGATAGCACGCAAAAAAGATGGAGAAGAGTGGGTTAATGATTTTGCTGTTTTAGCTAAAAAGAGTAATAAATTTATAGATGATACAATTCTTCTTAACTCCACTTATAAATACAGGGTAGCTGTTTTTGCTGATAAATACAGTTCTTCATCGATTGAATCATCTATTGTGATGGGGTTTCCCAAACCTACAAACTTACAAATAACTCAACTTTCAGTTTCAGTTTGTAAATTAACTTGGGAAGATAATTGTCTGTGGGAAGAAGGTTATAAAATAGCAATAAAGAAAGATGAAGGAGAATGGATTGAGAGTTATGCTATTGTGCCGGCTAATTGTGAAGAGTTTATAGATACTGCTTTGTTACTTAATTCAACATATTATTATAGAATTACCACTTATGTAGGAGATGCAAGCTCCAATCATGTTGAAAATAGTATATCTATTGATTTTCCCAAACCTACAAACTTACAAATAACTCAAATATTTGTTTCAGCATGTAAATTAACTTGGGAAGATAATTGTCAGTGGGAAGAGGGATACAAAATATCAAGAAAGAAAGATAATGAAGAGTGGATTGAAGATTATGCTTTTTTAGCAGCGAATGCTAAGGAGTTTGTAGATGATGAAGTAGATATTTGGAGAAATTATTCTTATCGAGTTTCTGCTTTTTATGAAGAAATCTTTAGTGATTTTGCTGAGATCAACTTAGTCGGTATTTCTGAAAACTTTGTTTATGTCCCCGGTGGTACTTTCACTATGGGTAGGACAACAGGTTCTGGGAATGCAGATGAATTACCAATTCATCAGGTTACGCTTAGTTCTTTTGCTATATATAAATATGAAGTTACTCAAGCAGAATATCAAGCTGTGATGGGAACTAATCCCAGTTATTTCACAGGTTCAAATTATCCGGTAGAGCGTGTTACTTGGTACAATGCAGTTGAATACTGCAATGCTCGAAGTACGCAAGAGGGTTTAACGCCTTGCTACAACACTTCAAGTTGGAGTTGTGATTTCAACGCTAATGGCTATCGTCTCCCCACAGAAGCTGAATGGGAATATGCATCCAGAGGAGCAACTATTAATCCGGATTATCTCTACTCCGGTTCTGATAATATTGATAATGTTGCTTGGTACAGTTCAAACTCAGATAAAACAACACATCCGGTTGGTACCAAATCTCCTAATAGCCTTGGTATCTATGATATGTCAGGTAATGTTTGGGAGTGGTGTCATGATCGATATGGCAGTTATAGTAGTGGAGCACAGACTGATCCGGTAGGTCCCGCTTCGGGCTCTCACCGTGTGAATCGCGGCGGTGGCTGGAGCAGCAGTGCGACTTATTGCCGGGTTTCTGATCGTTATGACTACTACCCTACTGATAGCCGCAGCGATCTTGGCTTCCGTGTCGCCCGCAGTTCAAAATAGCTTTTGACATAAACAACAACAAGAAATTGCCGAAGGAATTAGGAGAAGGACAAAATAATTAATAATTAATAATTAATGATTAATAATGAATAAAGAAATTTACAGGGTATCCTTTGTGGTACCCTATTTTTGCTTGGTCGCTGACTTCTTTACTGGGATTGCGGACTCACAAGTCCGTATTAACTCTATCCTTCCCAAAGGGGTAGGATAAGACCTTGCTTCTGCGAGGAATAGATTCTCTTCCTCTGGAGTTGAATGAATACGGACTCTTTTATTGGGTTTGCGGACTCACAAGCCCGTACTAACTCTTTCCCTTACATAGGGGTAGAGACAAATCTTGCTTCGCAAGGAGATGATAATGGAAGTTTAATCTGGTACATTTTTGGAAGTGGTAACCGGTACCGTAGGGGTAATCCCTTGTGGTTACCCTCTTCAGTTATGTCGCCCATGCAGGGCTATTTCTAATTTTCTAACTTACAAGGGGTTTGCATCCTACTTCGCTGAAGCTTCTTAGGATAGACTCCCTTGCTGATAAATGTAACCCTTTCAGGACTTTAGGACCACACCCCGTCAGCAAAGCTGCCACCCCTCTCCAGAAATTTGCGTTGCAAATGAAGAGGGGAATCAAGAGGTCGCGTATCCATCTTAAATTCGTGAAATTCGTTTTTAATTCGCGTTAATTCGTGTGAAAGTCCTTTCTTGGGAGGGCGAAAGATGTTTCGCCCTTACGTCTTATCGGTGTTTCTCGGTGTTATCGGTGGTTTCATCTTCTTTCTTTTCAGTGTTTTCGGTGTATTCAGTGGCTAAAAAGAACAAATATTGCTTTACCTCTACGGCACTCTCTTTGCTACTTCGTTCCATTCCCGATGACTAATTGTGTTACGCAAGAGAGTCCCCCTCAAGTGCCAAAAGAGCCGCATTAAAGCACTTTGTTCTCTTCAAGCATCATTAAAACCTTGCAGGCTAA
>JBAYZI010000222.1:0-2648 GCA_041672585.1 Cloacimonadales bacterium (SeqCode)
ATCCGGGCAAGAGTATTGTACCTTTAGCAATGAACGCTGTCTGTGATGATATGAAGAAAGTTACTTTAAAAGATGTTTTAAGAAGTCTGCAAGATGAGACTTTTGAAATTACTATGCCAGAAGAATTGAGGTTAGCAGCCAAGAAAAGTATTGATGCAATGCTTGAATTCTCCAAATGATGGATAATGAGAAACTAAAAGAAAACTCTAAAATCGTTCATCTTCCTGACGGTTCCTTTATTTATCAACATCAGGAAGGACAAAGAATCTCTACTGATAATGTGTTGTTGAATGAGACAGTAATAGCTTATTATTCTCAACAAAATGCTTCTCTTCTGAAAGTTCTTGAATTAGGTAGTGGTAATGGAATAAACTCTATTATGCTTAAAAAAAGATTTCCTAACTGGGAAATTACCGGGATTGAAATTGATGCTGAATTAGTTGCTTTAGCTTGGTTGAATTGTGAGATTCAAAAACTTGAGATAGAGATGAAGGAGGCTGATCTAAGGCATTATTCACCGGCGACTCAATATGATTTACTAGTGGCTAATCCACCTTATATAAAAATTAACAGTGGTAGGTTGAGTTCAAGCTCTAAGAATAATATTGCCAGATTTGAGTTATCTTGCACCATGAATGATGTTTTTAATGCCATTACAAAAAGCTTGAAACCTAATGGTGCAGTGTGGTTACTCTATTCTCTTGAAAGAGAAGAAGAGCTGATGCAGAAATTAGAAAAGTCTAAGTTTAAAATTATTAAATTAATCAAAGAAAATACGGTTCTTGTTATTGGAATAAAATATGATACAGATAAATGATTTAGAAATTATAAAAGCTAATAGAATATTACTTAAAATCAATGAGATGACTCTTGCCAACTCATCACTTAATGTTGTGTATGGGGGAGAGAAGTCCGGGAAGAGTTTGCTTGCCAATACTCTCCATGGTTTTCATCTTAATTACAGAGGATTAATTGATTTTAATAATCATGCAAAGCAGAAGGTTGTTACCTATTTACTTAGCAGTGATATTCTTCTTTTAACTCAGAGTACTGTTCATGATAATTATCTGGGCAATGATAATAAGTATTTGGAAGCAATCAGAGAGTACTCTTTCATGGCAGATTTAGAAGGTAATATTGAAACTAAAGTTGCTGATTTGTCTATAGATAAACAAAGATTAGTTGAGCTGGTTATAGCGTGTGGATTAAGTCCAATCATGTTGATTATTGATGATTTTGATAAATGTTATTCACCCACAATTCTCCCACTTGTCGGGAAGATTCTGATGCAGTATAAAACCAATAATGGCTGTGTGTTGCTTACTTCACAAAAGAAAATACCTGATATTGATTCATGTTATGCCATTGAAAATAGCGTGGTGGTTAAGCTATGAAACACAGATTTATTGTATTAAATATAGTTATCATATTGCTCTTTGGTCTTGTTTCAGTGGGTTTTAATTACTATTATCAATTTAAAGATTTTGCCATTGGTAAGACTGCAAAAGGGTTATTAGATAGCAGAGAATCACTATTATTGGACAATCTTGCAACCATTAAATTATCTGTTTATAGTATCAATGCTAATGAATTAAGCAGAGTAAGAGAAGATATTTTAACTAAATATACAGAAGATAATTTTCATAGCTTGATAATCCAGCCGAAGGCGTCATTTATTGACACTCTTCTCTATGATAGTAAGCTGAAACAGTATTTAGATCAAGGCAAGTCCAGTCAGTCTTTGTTAAATAAAATGAAACTATATCTTCCTAACGAGCTGTTAATCTCCTTTTTAAGAGAAAGTGATACTACAGAGCGATTAATATCTATTGAGGCATACTTAACAGAGAATGGTTATGACTTTATTAGTAGTAGCAATATTCCCTCAGTAAAATCAAATATTAAACATTACTACTATGATAAGAATTTATTCTCAGATTTGATACTTCAATTTGATGAAATTTCGAAAGAGAGAACTTCATTGGGTTATAAAAGGGATAGGCTATTCAATATTGAAATAGCCACTTATCTGTTCTTATTAATTAATATCACCCTATTGATCCAATTACTTGACTTCTATTTATTTACAACCGGTAGAGAAAGATTGAGGTTTTTACTTAAAGGGCATTTGAATCCTCGCACTTATCATAAAAAAACAATAATACAAAAGAATATTGGACTAGCTATCATAATCATAATTGCTTTGGTAAGCTTGTTATTAAAACTCAGTTCTTTTACTAAAATATATTTGAACAGTACTTTTATTGTGTTTGTGTTACTATTAGCTGTTGTTAATTCAGTGATTTTTAATTTCAAAAAAGAGAGGATTATAAAGTTATCATGAAACATTTACCTAACATATTAACAATGATGAGAATCTTACTCATCCCGTTCTTTATCTATTATTTTATTAACGGAAGCTTCATGGTTGCTTTTATTATTTTCATGGTTGCTTCGATTACCGACTTTTTTGATGGTTACTTAGCCAGGAAATATCAGGTTATTTCTAACTTTGGTAAGATTATGGATCCTCTAGCTGATAAGTTATTAGTCCTTTCTGCCTTAGCCTTACTCTCTTTTGGGAAGCATGGCTATTTATCAATGTGGATTTTTATTATCATTACGCTAAGAGAGGTGCTTATCACTAT
>JBAYZI010000223.1:0-2603 GCA_041672585.1 Cloacimonadales bacterium (SeqCode)
AAAAGAGATTTAACCAGCTGTCCTTTAATGTTATAGATAGACAAGCTAACTTTCCCGGTTTGGGGATTATTAAAGCTGATTGTTGTCTCTGGATTAAATGGATTTGGGTAATTGCTTAGTGTTAAAGCATTAACTGTTGGAAACTCAATTGATATATTACCGGTATAACCCGGAGATTCAAAACATCCGATATCAATAGATTCTCCATAAACTCTATCATTACCAAACAAGTCGTACTCCGGAGTCTCATACTGTGGATCTGTATATTCACTAATTAACAGACCTGCATCTATGGCTGGTGAAAACCCATTCTCATTATCTGCAAATAATCTATAATGCTCCTTAGTAGCTGGGTCATCTCCTGCGAAAAGTGGGTCTTGACCAAAAATATTATTTTCATTAACTATCATGTTTGAGTTATCCCAAACATGGAAATTGTTACCTGTTTCCTCTTTCACAAATAGGTTATTCTCAAGATACAAATCATAATCATAGGCAATCTCACTTTGATTACCATTAGAAAAAATAGAGTTCCTAATGCTTGCATTAGCTGAAATAATTACTCCGGCTCGTGAGTTATACAAATTATTAGCTATCGTGCAATTCACCAAATCGACATTACTTGCAACAAACGTTAAAAATTTAACTTCATTATCGCAAGTATTATTTGCTAACAAATTATTACTAAAAATCACATCAGTTGGCTGCTCTCCAAAAAACTGTATCACCCTGACTAAAGAAAATCCTGATACTGAATCACACACATTGTTGATGAAGGTGCTATTCTTAACGATAGTTGTACCAGAATTATTAATATCTAAAGCGCCATTACCTTCATAAATCCAATCTGTAGGTGGGTCATTGTAACAATCTTGCACAGTCAAATTATCTATTAAAATATCATTACCCCATAACCTAGGTCCAAAATCTGAATAAAGCGCATGTACATTCTTTATTGTTACATTCAATATTGACATTGAACTATCTGGTCCACCAACTAGAAAGCCTACCTGTTCAATTAAGCTATCTTCTATTATAATATTTTCAATAATGCAATTGTTTACTCTCCAAGCGTATATAGAATATGCCATATTTGTGGTTATGGAAAAATCTTTAATTACAGAGCTTTCACTTGTGTTAACAAAAGTGATTATCCCGGAACCTGCTATCATATTTTCACCATAAATTTTAGTATCAGTAGGAGAAATACCCTGTAATATAGTATAGTCCTTAACACAGATAGACAGATACTCATCACTTATAATGTTGTGATGTGTCCCGGCTAATAGATGAACAGTGTTCCGACTATCAGGATTTGAGAGTATTCGTTGCATAGCAAGAGAAGGTGTCTTTAATGCAGAGTTAATTGATAAACCACTGTTATTATCATCTCCAGTCGGAGAGACATAGAGATCTGCATCAACTTCTTCTAGATAAGCTTCTTCAACATCAAAGACTGCATAGGGATTAGCTTCAGGATCATTATCAACATCCAATTCAAACCAATCAGCAAAATATTTATCATAGGTTGATTTAGTAAATTTCTTGAGATATATTTCTCCGGTATAACCAAGTGTTCCATACCAGTGAATATCCATCCCCCAGTTAGCAAAATTATTATAAATACTGCACCTGTTGGTTTGAGAGAATGTTATATCATAATTTTGAATATACCTCGAACCTATTAGCAATCCTCCCCCCATCCAATATGCAATATTATCAAATACGGCAATTCCTTCTAAAACAACTGATGAGGCATATGCAATATATAGCCCACCACCTAAAACCGCTTTGTTATTATATATCGCTAAATTCTTCAATTGAATAACATTATTCATATAAATACATATTCCACCTCCTATAACATTATGAGGTTGATCATCCCAGTGATATCCACTTCCTCCCGTGATTGAAAGTCCTTGGATAGTACAATCGATTGTATTTTCATAACAAAGAATGGTAGATTCACTGTTATTACTTCCATCGATGATAGTTTCGGAGATATAATTATCATTACCCGTTGTGTACTCTAAGGAAGCAAGAGTGAGACCACTACGATTACTTAAATCAAGGTTTTCATAATAACGCCCAGGATAAACTAAGATTATATCCCCAGAAACTGCTTGATTTATTGCTTCTTGAACTATTGTATAGGGTTTGGTTCCGTCAGGTGAAACTTCCAGCGTTTCTGTAAAAAGAAATATTGGTGCAACAAGTAATAATAGTGATAATAGCCTTTTCATGGTTCTCCTAAAAATATATTTAATAATTCCTCTTCTAAAAACAAGATTAAATCAGAAGTGCTAAATTAGCACTTCTGACATGTTTGTTCTATTTCATTAATAGCATCTTCTTAGTTTGAGTACTAGTACCAGTTTTTATTTTAGCAAAATAAATGCCGGAAGCCACACTCTTTCCTCTGTTGTCTTTACCATTCCAGACAACACTATGAGGTCCTGCAATTGCTTCATCATCTAAAAGAGATTTAACCAGCTGTCCTTTAATGTTATAGATAGACAAGCTAACTTTCCCGGTTTGGGGATTATTAAAGCTGATTGTTGTCTCTGGATTAAATGGATTTGGGTAATTGCTTAGTGTTAAAG
>JBAYZI010000224.1:0-2546 GCA_041672585.1 Cloacimonadales bacterium (SeqCode)
CGTAATGCCTAAATTATTAGTTACGAAGGCATAATCAACATTAAAGTTATAGATGCTTATTCCCAATCCTGTAGAGTAGTTACCATCAGAGTAGCCACCTCTTACAGAGATTCTTTCGTCATAATTAAATTCACCCCCATAGTGTATTTGTTCTTCATACACATAATCTTTATCGATGGCTAAGAGTAAAGAGGATTTTATAAAAGGAAGTGGTTGCTCCAAGGCAACACCCATTTTGGTATTCATCAAAACCTCGTCAACTCTATCTGACCGCGAATCCCATTTAATATCTGTTCCGCCGAGGTCCATAAAGTTCACACCATATTTTATCTTACCTAAGTAATTTCTATTGAAGATGTAGCCTAAATCAGTAACTGCAAGAAGTGAAACATCGAAGCCTGTTCCGGTTCCCATATTCTCATAGAGCTTTCTTCTGATGAATTTGAGATTACCACCGGCATAAATATCAAAGGGCATTTTAAAGTACTTCCAGCCAAGATCGAATTCTATATGCATATGCTTACTAAAACCTAATTGAAAAAGGTCATCAGTGCTTTTAAATTCACCATCCGGATCTCCGGTTAGTTGAAGTCCTGGATTAGCGACTCTTTTATCAACATTGGAACCAATAAGGTATTTTTCATCAAAGTAGGGAATTCCGTCAATTGTAAGGCGAGTCCAATTAACCCCAATAGTCGCATTATTAGGTAAAGGCTGGCAATAGACTACGTTATCGTAACTGGCTAAGTTGTTATACAAAAAAGCATGCATAGCAAAGACTTGTCCTTGCTTTATCTGTCCAATACCGGCTGTGTTCCAGTAAATCGCATTTGCATCATCGGCTACGGCACTATAAGCACCACCCATAGAGATAGCTCTGACACCACCTCCAATCGCCATGAAATCGCCTGCGTATCTTCCGGCAAAGAGGTTCAAAGTTACTGCCAAAACAATTATTGTAATATATATCTTTTTCATTGTTACTCCTATTTCACTATAGCCATTTTTTGAGTTTTCTCGATTTTCTTACTACCTTTTTTGGCAATAACCTTATAAAAATAGACTCCGTTAGCCAGGTCAAAACCTGCTTTATCTTTACAATCCCAGCCATAAACACTGCGTGGATACTCATGATAGCCCACGGAAGCAGGTAAGTTATTAAACTCAACTATTTTTCTTCCGGAAACAGTATAGACTACTATTTTCACATTATCGGCATCATCAGTAAGAGTGTAAGTAAAGCGTGTTCTTCCATCATTTTCAGGTTCATAAGCTTGGGCAATAACCGGGTTAGGATAATTGGCTACTCTAACTACATCAAAGGTGGTATTTACTTTAAAAGTAACATCTAAAGTGCTGAAGTTACCGCTTATGTCAGTGCAATCCACCACTAAAGTATATTCCCCTTTAGGTAAGTCCAGATGATACTTAATCGGGATATTATTAATATTATTGGCATTGAGGGTTAAGGCTAACTTCTCTTCAGGCACCTTTTCTCCATTAAGATACATAGCAAATCTATTCTCCATCACATCAATACCGTTGGCATCGGAAAGCACTATAGAGATAGTACCTTTGCCTGAAATATAGCCGCCTTGAGTGAATTCTTGTTCTTGCACATTAGGATCTATTAGTGGAGAAGTTTTATCTTTACTTCTGAGAATAGTAAACTTTCCTAATCTCTTAACTTTACCACGAATGGTTCCATCTTGAGTAGAAGTAAAGCCACCTTGATAGACCCATTTTTGGTAGATTTCTTCCCAGCGAAATAGTTTAATCTCATTGTTATTAGCATATAAAGCAGTAGTTGAATCAGTTACTGCATACTTAATCTTAACATCCAATTCACCATTAAGTAGGAAGCCGGTAGAATCAGCAACTCCGGGACTGGCACAGCTAATATCATAAACTCTTGATTCATAACCACCACTAACAAGGGCTTTTTCAATGTCCGGTTGTAAGTAAGGAGTCAGATAGTTTTGATGAATAATATTAATCAACATATTATCATAATAATTAGCAGGAATAATCAGCTCTGTAGCGTTATCTAAACTAACTACGTTTCCCCCACTGTTATCAATAAGATGATAGTTTAAATTGTTTTCAATACTAAATATATTGTTGGCTTGAGAAATCTCACTAAACTGAGCCGGATAATTCACTTTAAAGGTAAATCTGAAATTACCGCTCACCAAATCTTCGATAGGCACGGTTATGGCAGTCTCTTCTAAAACATCTAAACCGGGTATAGTGCTTTGATGAATTTGTTGAGTAGTAGAATTGCTTAAGTTAGTTCTATCAACTGTAATCGAAGCTGTTCGTGAAGAAGCATTACCCAGGTTTTTGATTACATAATTTATAGCAGGCATACCTTCATCAACCAGCTCACCGCTTAGAATTGCTAAGTCAGGAGCAAGCGTTACATAGTTAAATTCATTAGAAGCAATCACAGCCAAGCTATCAGCAGTAGTAATTTTGAGGGAATATCGAACTTCACGGTCTGCAACTTGAGCAGGAATTGCCCGTTTTGTTCTATAAAGATTAGC
>JBAYZI010000225.1:0-2501 GCA_041672585.1 Cloacimonadales bacterium (SeqCode)
AGCAGATCCATGGGTCTTTCATGATATAGACGGGAATATAACCTATGGCATTACCGCTGTATCCTTCCCTCATACTACACAACCTATGGCGTACATCATCTTTAATCCATCAACCACAACTCCTCCTTTAAATGAGAATTATGCAGCTTATGCAGGAAGTAAATATGCAGCTTGCTTTGATGCTGAGCTAAGCATTAACGATGATTGGATGATAACCCCGGCATTTGAAATTAGCCAGGTAGGTACATTTAGCTTTATGGCAAAATCAATTACTGCATCTTTTGGTCTTGAAAGATTCAATGTTTTAGTTTCAACAGGTTCAACAGACCCTGCTGACTTCGTTTCAATTTCGGGTTCAACTTATGTGCAAGCTCCGGCAAGCTGGACTCACTACTCTTATGATTTATCAGCTTATGCTAACCAAACTATTAGAGTAGCTATCCAGTGTGTATCTGCTAATTCACATATTTTTATGGTTGATAATGTAGAAATCGATGCTCCTACTTCAACTAATAATGAGAATAATGAAGTTGTAGCTATCTCTTCTTTAGAAGGAAACTACCCTAACCCATTCAATCCCGAAACAACAATTGCCTTCTCCACAAAAGAGAATGGTAATATTTCTCTTGATATTTATAATATTAGAGGGCAAAAAGTAAGAACCCTTCTTAATGAAACTAAACAAGCCGGAAAACATACTGTTGTGTGGAACGGAAAAGATGATAATGGTAAGAATGTAGCTTCAGGCGTATTTTTCTATAGAATGAAATCTGGGAAATTCAGCTCGACCAAGAAAATGATTCTTATGAAATAGTTTTGATGTAATAGCAAAACATATTTCACCATCTTAAAAAGCCTCGGAAAATTTCGAGGCTTTTAATCATTGACATAATTTTGACAAATTTCAATATTGCCTAACATGCAAACCTTTGGCTAAAATAGTCAAAACAATTATTTAAGGAGAAAAGTATGAAAAAGAAAGTATTATTGTTTATGTTGTCGATCTTAATTGTATCAACAGCATTTGCGCAATTTGTAGAAATTGGTGATAATTCATCAACTAACAGTACTAATTATGCGCCACTTACAGGTTTATGGGACTATAGCTGGTCATCTATGATTATTCCGGCAAGTTTTATTGGACAGGCAATGGAGATTACCTCTATAAGCTATGATGTTACAAATACACCTACTAACTATGAAATGTTGGATCAAAAGGTTTATATTAGACATACTGAAGCTACTAGTGCAGTAATTAATTATCCTGAACCGATTTATAATAACTTCACATTAGTTTATGATGATGCAGTTATTTGGAATGGTGGCGGATGGCAAGAAATTGTCTTGGAAAATAGTTTTGAATATGATGGTACTTCAAATTTAGAAATTTTGTGGGAAAATCATGATGGTGCCTATGTTCACAATTATCCAACATTTAAAAAAACAGTAGCAGATTTTTCTATCGTTAGCTACAAAAGAGCCGATAGTGAATTTCCTGCTACCAGCGGTGCAACAACATATGATTATCCAAACATGAGATTAGGTTTTTTTGCTGAAGGATTTCCAGTAGTTGCCACATTAACAGCTCCGGAAAATGAAGCTAGTAATGTTGCTATTGATGTTGATCTTGTCTGGGTGAACGGAGAGAATACTCACAATGTTGATGTCTATTTATCTTCAGTAAGAAGTGAAGTATTTGCAAATGACGGATTAGCTAAAGTTGTAGATGCTCAAGATGTTACAACATTCACAACTGACTTAGAAAATGGAACTACTTATTTTTGGAAAGTTGTAGCAAGAAATGATGCAGGTTTAACTATTAGCACTAACATTTATTCATTTAGAACTGTTTACGGAGAAAACACTGTCGTTACAGGAGTTGGCTCTGCAAATACTCCTAAAATACCTTACAATCCATATTACAAGTATGGTTATTCACAATCAATTTACTTGCCAAGTGAAGTTTTTCTAACCGGCGATATTGAAACTATTGCTTATGACTTCAATGGAAATGCAGCTTTTGATGATGAAATTGTAGTTTATATGGGAATGACTGATTTAGATGAGTTTGCTACTACTAGCTCTTGGATTCTTGAATCAGAATTAACTGAAGTATTTGATGGAATTTTATCCACAACTACAACAGCCGGATGGGTGAATATTAACTTAGATACTCCTTTTGCTTATGATGGTAGTGCTAATTTAGTTATTGCTGTTAAGAAAAACACCGGTTTATACAATTCAAATAACGATAACTTCTATAGCTATAGTGTCGATAATGACAGATCTCTTAGACACCAACATGATACAATTAGTGCAGATCCTGCTGAACCTCCTGTTGGAGCTTTACAAGCTTATCTTCCTAATACCATGCTTGTGTTTGCTGATGGTGAAGTAGCTCCAGACCCACTAGCACCTGTTACAGATTTGGCTGCTACAGTTAATGGTAGCAGTGCTACTTTAACTTGGACTGCTCCAAATGCCGGAACCAATACCTTAAT